>CAZBYE010000101.1:0-10792 GCA_964496045.1 uncultured Stakelama sp. | reverse complement strand
AGCGCTGCCCTCCGAAGGCAGAGGCCACAGGTTCGAATCCTGTCGGGTGCGCCAAAGACTTCAGCCATTTTCATCATTGCGACGCCCTCGCGCTCTCCGGTGAAATTCCGGTGTGGCGCTTGAGAACACCGTCTCGAGACAGCAAATCGAAGCTCTCCCATTCGGCCACGAATCGCCGCGCCGCGCTCTCGATCTGCGAGAGGCCGCCACAGGTTGCGGAGACGCCCAGCCGGTGAAGCCATGGGCCGGCGCTATGCGTCCGCGATGAAGGCGTTCATCGATGGCGGTGTGGATCAAGGGTGGAAGCCGGCTCAGCGGCTGGACCCGGAGAGATTCAACTGACCCGGAAAGCAGAAAGGCCCGGCGCTGTTGCCGAGCCTTTCCGGCATGTCCTCATGCGGGTGTTATAAGATCGAAGGTGGGGCCATCAAGCTGCTCGGTATCTCTCGCCACGCCAATGCGCGGTAAAATCCGGATGCGCTGACGAGAAGTTGGACGCGGATCATGTAAGTATGCAATTTCCTCGATGCGAATCGAACAATGGGCATCGAGTGCAAGAGATCAATGCGAAAAGTCTACTTCGGGCTACGATGGCCCTCGCTCGAATGGACGCTCTATTCGGCAATCTAAGTGACACAAGCGCTCAACTTGTCAAGGAAAGCGCTTCAATCAAGGCTGAAACTGTTGAGCGCTTTCGAATTGAGGCGATTCGCCTTGGGGATAAGATTGCAGTAGTATCTGTGAACAGATTCCTTGACCGGTTCCTCAGATTGTTCGGAGAGAACAACAACGGCAGTTGATCACTCAATAGCAGCCGCCAGATTGTAGTCTGAACGAACGGCGGGTTTCGGGATTTCGCGCGGCTCCGTGGAATGACCGCAATGCGGGCGCATGGCTGCCATGAGATGCAAGGAGGCATGCCGCCGCTTATTCGTCCGCAGCCAGCACGATCTCGTCACTACTAGCGGAAACGCGGTGCGCGATGCCGTTGAGTTCGATTGCCTTCACAAATCCCTCGACATCGCCCGCTTCGAACACGCCGACGATCTGCTTGTCGGGAATCCGGCCTTCCCGGAACACCACCTTCCGGGTGGAGTAGCGATTGACCTCCGTCACCGCCTTGGTCAGCGGATCGTGCATGAAGATCAGGCGGCCGCTGGTCCAGCTCGTTTCCTTGGCCACATCGACCTGCCGCAGAGTCCAGCCAGAATCCGGGCTCACCGCCAGCTGACGCCCCGGCACCATGTCGGTGCCGCTGTCCGTGCCGCTGGTGGCGCCCTCGACCCGAACCTTGCCCTCCGCCAGTGTGACGATCATTCGCCCACCTTCAAAGCTGACCTCGAACGCGGTGCCGATCGCGCGGACACGCTTACCGCCCGCATAGACCATGAACGGGCGGTGGGGATCGTGCGCGACCCGGAAGAATGCCCGCCCGCGGAGCAGATCCAGCCGCCGTTCGGAGGCGCTGTCGTGAAGCTGCATCTCGGTTTCTGCGTCGAGGGTCACGATCGATCCGTCGGTCAGCGTCACGCGCGTGCGCTGGCCGGTACCGGTACGAAAGGCCTGATCCTGTCGATCCGGCCCGGCACCGGGCCGTAGCTGTGGGAAGGCGGTCCAGCCGACACCCGCCAGCAACAACAGCGATGCGGCGATGGCCACGCCGTGCCTGTACCACGCACGAGAGCCGGTCTCCGCAGCCTCGGGCTCCGGCGGAGCGGACAGCGCCGGATCTCCGGCGACCGCGCCGCTGACCGTCCAGGCGCGATCGACCCGCCGGTACGCATCGCGATGATCGCCGGACTGGTCGAGCCATTCGCCGAAGCGGCGTTCGTCGTCCGGTGTCATGTCGCCCGACAGCCGCAGGTTTAGCCAGTGCGCCGCCGCCGCGCGCAATTCCGGATTGCCGCTCATGCGTCGGTCTCCGTCGCTTCGGCGATGCGGACGATCGCGCGGTGCATCAATTCCTTCACCGACTCCTTCGAAATCCCCATGCGCTGCGCGATCGCCTGATAGGTCAGATGCTCGAAGCGATGCAGTTGGAACGCCTCGCGCGCGCGTGGCGGCAGGCTGACGATGGCGTCGAGCACGCGCAGATATTCCTCCCGCCCGATCGCGATCCGCTCCGGCGAGATCGTGTCGACGCGCTCGAAACCATCCGGCCACTCGTCGGGTGCCGGCCGCGCCGCCTGTCTGCGATACTGGCTGATAAGCACGTTGCGGGCAGTGGTGAACAGATAGCCTTCGACATTCTCGATCGGCGGGCCCGAGCGTGCCGCCTGCAACCGCACGAAGACATCCTGCACCAGGTCATCGACATCGGCATCGGCGACGCGCCGGCGAAAGAAGCGGCGTAAACCAGGTCCATAGGTCGTCATCCATGCCGACAGATCAGGGTCCGGCCGCGGCGCGCTCACGGACAAGGAATGTCCTGTCGTGGCGGGGACGCGCCATGCTGCCCAAGAACGATCATCGATATCCCCTCAGCAACCCGGCTATAGATCCGAACGATCATTACCCAAAGGGGTGGACGCTGCCGCGACGAAACAGGGGGGATGGCGAGAGGAATCTTTTTTCGTCTGGCCGCGCGGACCCCGACGCCATTATTTCGATACCGCGATCCCCCCGATCCATGCCGCCTTACGTCAAGGTAAATGATGCCCGGATCGGGTGTCGGGAAAAGCAGGGAAAACCTGCGACATCAGGATCAGGGGAGGGGCGGCCATGGGGTTTCGTGCGCGCAGTTTGAATCGGGTTTTGTTGGGCGGCATCGCGCTCGGGTGTCTGGCTCTGTCCGGCGGCGCCGCTTCCGCCCGTGAAACGGTCACCGAGTATCGCATCCCCGCCAAGTCGCTGAGCGAGGCGTTGCGCGATTTCGGCACGCAGAGCGGCATGACGATCCTGGCCGATGGCGCCCTCGTCGCGGGCAAGCGCTCCGCCGGCTATCGCGAGCGTGCCGACCCGGAAACCGCGTTGCGGATGCTGCTTAGAGGCACCGGGCTGAGCTTTCGCCGCGACGGCAATGTCTTCGTGGTCACCGCGGGAAACGTGTCCGCGCCCGCCATTAGTCCTCCGGTCCAGCAGGATGCCGCCGAGAGCGATGCCGAGATCGTGGTGACGGCGCAGAAGCGCGAGGAGCGGATCAACGACGTACCGATTGCGATTACCGCGCTGTCGTCAAAGGCGCTGGACGATCGCAAGATCGAGGGTGGCGCAGAACTGCTGCGCGCAGTGCCCAATGTGAGCTTCTCGAAGACCAATTTCAGCATGTACAATTTCTCGATCCGCGGGGTCGGGACGCAGTCGATCTCGGCATCGAGCGATCCGGCGGTGGCGGTGAGCTTCAACAACACGCCGCTGGTGCGCAACCGGCTGTTCGAGTCCGAGTTCTTCGATCTGGAACGGGTCGAGGTGCTGCGCGGGCCGCAGGGAACGCTGTACGGGCGCAACGCAACGGCAGGCGTGGTGAATATTCTTCCGGCGCTGCCGAAACCCGATTTCGCGGCGGAGGCGAAGATCGAGACCGGCAGCTTCGACACGATGCGGGCGAGCGGAATGCTCAACGTGCCAATCTCCGACACGCTGGGTGTCCGCGTTGCAGGTATGATGACCAAGCGCGATGGCTTCGATTACAACAGCTTCTTCAAAACGCGGATCAATGGCCGCGACCTGTGGTCCACTCGCGCCACTTTAGCGTGGGAACCGAGTGATCGTTTCAAGGCCAATGTCATTTGGCAACATTTCGCGGAGGATGACAATCGGTCGCGGTCGGCCAAGCAATTGTGCACGCCTGATCCGGGGGCTTCAAGAGTTGGCAGTTTCGAAATTACCAACCCAGGTCTTCGCGGCCGTATTAGTCAGGGGTGCCTGCCGGGATCCCTTTATGAGGATGCGGCATATGGAAAGCCCAACAGCGCTGCGCTCGTTTATCTTTATTTTCCAAATGCATATATGACTGTTGGAAGCAGACTTCCAGGCAATAGAAACCCAATACCCGCAGTCATCCCTGATCCGATGGGCGGAGGTATGCAATCCAGAAATTTGCGTGAAATTGAATCCAACTATGACCCGATATTTCGGGCCAAAAATGATGTCGTCCAGTTAAACTTGGAATTCAAGCTATCCGAAACTCTACAATTCATTTCACAAACGGCTTATTCCAGTGATCGTTTCTATTCATCGCAGGATTATAATCGATTTGTTACGGATCCGATGTTTGCGGATTCATCTGCGGGTCCTCTTTACGCTGGTGCTCGATTGATTGATCTGGAAAAATATCCGGGGCCGACGCCGGGCGGTGTTTTTTGCGATTACCAGCTAGGTTGTTCAGATCGCATGGTGTCAGCCGATTTAAGTCGATCCAGAAATCGGCAATGGTCCCAAGAGTTCCGCCTGCAATCCAGTTTTGACGGGCCGTTGAATTTTCTGGTTGGTGCCAATTATCTCGATTTCAAGTCGCAAGATGATTACTATGTATTCAACAATATGTTCACCTATATCGCCCAATGGGAATATAGTAGAGTACCAACTACATCTTCAGTACCTGGTTCCGTTCCTGGATGGGCATTACGGCCATGTGATCTCGGCAATGAGGATAGGGAATGCCCCTATGTCGATACCAACCCGATCGACAGCCTGAACAATCAGGGACACAATTATTTTCTGAGCCAGAACGGTGTTCATATCAGGTCGATGGCCATATTTGGTGAGTTATACTATAATATAAATGATAATTTGAAATTGACTGTTGGTGCTCGTTATACAAAGGACAAGAAGAGGGCGGACCAGGTCCCTAGCCAACTGCTATTAGGTGGAGGGCGCAATAGTCCGAGTGTCATAGCCGCCGGCGGTCCCGACACGCAGCAGGGCTCGCAGTTAGTTGGAGATATTACTGGAGGCCGTGCCAACAGCGGCTATCCGGCTCAGGATGATATCAATCTGTCATGGGGGGAATTTACCGGGCGCGTGGTGCTCGATTGGAAGCCGGATATCAGCTTCACCGACGACAGCCTGATCTACGCATCCGCGTCCCGTGGTTACAAGGGCGGCGGGGTCAATCCTCCCAGAATTGATTTCAACCCCAATGTGGTCCAGTTTCAATTCTTGCCGCAAACATTTCGCCCGGAATATGTCAATGCTTTCGAAATAGGCATGAAGCATAGCTTCAATGGCGGGCGATTTACATTGAATGCTACCGGGTTTTTCTATGACTATAAGGATTATCAGGTTTCCCAGATCGTAGATCGCATTGCCTATAACGAAAATTTCAATGCGACGAGCTGGGGACTGGAGCTGGAGGCGGCGTGGCGCCCGTCGCGCGCTTTCCGCGTCGATGGCAATCTGGGCTACCTCCGGACACGATTGGGCAAAGGCGCGCAATCGATCGACGTGATGAACCGGACGCAGGGAGACCCCGATTGGGTGGTCTTGCGGCCCTGGCTGCAGGTGCCGTCCAACTGCATCGCTCCGCGTTCCATGGTTGAACAGGTCTTGAAAACGAATGCTGCCGGATTGGTCCCGAAGACGCCAGGTGAGACTGCGCTTATCTTGTCCAGCCTGTGCCCGGGTGGAGATCGTTATGGCAGCTGGAATCCGGCCAGGCCCGTCAGGGTTGGTAGCCTCAACTACTGGAATCCCGCCCGAGGGAACGCGCTTCTAAATCCAACCTATGGTATCACCTATGACCCTCAGGCTCCCTATAATCCCGCAACCGTGGGTGCGCTTGTGCCCTATGATCCCGCCAATCCGCAGGCCTGGGTCGGGAAGTCGAGTGGCGCTCCCAATGGGGGTCGCGGATTCTATGCGGACCTTGAGGGGAATGAGCTGCCCAATGCTCCGCGCCTGACCGCAAATATCGGTTCGCAATATACGTTCTTCCTGAATGGTTGGGAGCTGACATTTCGCGGCGACTATTATTTCCAGTCGAAAAGCTTTGGCCGGGTGTACAATACGGAGTTCGACAGGTTGCGGGCATGGGACAATGCCAATGCCGCGGTGACGCTGACGCGGCCCGAAAGCGGCTTTACGGCGCAGCTCTATGTCAAGAATCTGTTCAACAAGTCACCCATTACCGGCTTCTTCGTGAACAGCGATGACAATGGCCTGACGACCAACGTCTTCACGCCCGATCCGCGGATCATCGGGTTCAGCATGGCCAAACGCTTCTGAGCATGGGTCTGCCGCCGCTGCCTTGCAACAACCCGTTCGGCATGCGGCGGCACCCCGATTGGCGAGGATCCAGCAGATCGATGCGCTACCTGTCTCGAAGTGAGCGGGCAGTCATCTCTCGGCGCTGGACGTAGCCACATCCGCGGGTCTCGACGAGGGGCTATGGATCGGCCCGGCAAGTGTATCTCAGCAACCTCAGATGAGGCGAAGCGGATTTCCGACGTTTCGATTGCGGGCAAGGTGTTCCTTGGGGCGGACGAAGTACGTCAGCGAACCGGAGCCTTAGCTTTGGCCTGTCTGTACAACTCACGATTCGTGTGTGGCCGAGCTTCTCACCCCATAGCTGCCGCCAGATGGTAGCCTGAAGAACGGCAAGTTTCGGGATTGTCTGCCGGCCAGCCGAATGACCGCTATCAGGGCGCGTACCTGTCGTTCTAGCCGCTCCACAATGATCCGCTCACGTATGCAGCGTGCCGGCGACCTCGAGAAAGGCGGAGATCAGCCGCGACTGCAGCCGATCCCGCCTGCATACGATATGGGCGTAGTTGAAGATCTCCGCATCCACGACCGGTAGCGCACGGATGCGCTCGTCGCCGATATATTCGGCGCTTGAGACGAAGCCGAACCCAACCCCACTCGCCACAGCCTCGCGCACAGCCTCGCGGCTGCCGATCTCCATCACGATCTTCGGCTGGACATGGGCCTTCGCCAGCGCCTCGTCGCTGGCGCGGCGGGTGTTCGAGCCATGTTCGCGCGCGACCATCGGCTGGCTGTGAAGCTCTGCGATGCGCACCCCATCGCGATCGGGGGCGAACAGCGGATGATCGCGGCGCCCGAACACGACGATCGCGTCCTGGCTATATTGCGAGAGCCACAGCCGCTCGTCATTCTCGACATAGGCAAGCACTGCGACGTCGGCTTGGAAATCCAGCAGATTGCGCAGCACCGCGTTCGAGTTGCCGATCGAGACCGAGATGTCGATCTGCGGATAGCGCGCGTGGAAGGCAACGAGCATCTCAGTCGCATGGAAGGGGCCGACCGCACTGACGCGCAACTGCCCGGTGCGCAGCTCGCGGCTTTCGGTCAGGAAATGACGGGCGTCGGCTTCGTCTGCCAGCATCCGCCGTGTGATCTGCTGTAGCTGGCGGCCGGCATCAGTCAGGCGCAGGCGCCCGCCGGTCCGCACGAACAGCTCGATTGAATACTCTTCCTCCAACTGACGGATCTGCGTCGTCAGCGTCGGCTGGCTGACGTTGAGCTGGTTCGCTGCGGCGGTGACGCTCTCGGCCTCGGCCACGGCATGGAAGGATCGGAGCTGAGTGTACCTCATAGGTTTTTTATATAGATGATCACCAAACTATCAATTTGATAATCAGCTACCCATCGTCTTCAAGCGTCGCACAACAGGATGCAGACGGAGGGGACCGAGCAGATGGCCGCAGCGTGGAAATACGCAAACCCGGTTGAAGTGACGCTTTGCGAGGATGCCGTTGCGGCGATCCGTGCGAAGGTTGCGGGCCGCAGCTATTGTCTCGTCACCTATAACGATCACCCCTATTTCGACGAGATGACCGCGGCGATCACCGCCGGGGTCGGCGCACCCACAGTGGTCGTCCGCGAGATCGAGGCGAACCCCAGTTTCAACGGTCTGCGTGTTGCCTGCCGGACGTTCGGTGCCGCGGTCACGCCACCCCAGGTGATCGTCGCATTCGGCGGCGGATCGGTGATCGATTCCGCCAAGGCGCTGGCCGTTTCGAACGGCGACTTCGCGAACGTCCAGAATTTCCTCGAAGGCCGCACCAGCGCGGATGCGGTGCAGGCGCTGCCGATCATCGCGGTTCCCACCACCTTCGGCACTGGCAGCGAGGTAACAAGCTGGGCGACAATCTGGGACACCGACGCGCGCAAGAAATATTCGCTTAACCGCCCCGACCTGTATCCCGAACATGCGATCCTCGATCCGGCCACCTCGCTCGGTGTGCCGCGCGGCCTGACGCTGGCGACCGGCCTCGATGCGCTGTCGCATGCGCTCGAGAGCATCTGGAACGTCAACGCCAACCCGGTTTCGGCCAACCACGCCGTGTTTGCCGCGACCGACCTGCTCGACGCGCTGCCAAGGCTGCTCGAGGATCTCGGCAATCTCGATTTGCGCACCCGGGTGGCGCGCGCCAGCCTGTTCGCGGGTCTCGCCTTCTCGAACACCAAGACCGCACTGGCGCATTCGCTATCCTACTACCTCACGCTGCACCACGGCACCGTCCATGGCATTGCCTGCTCGTTCAGCTTGCCCGCGGTGATGCGCAGTGTGATCGGGCAAGACGCGGCATGCGACGCTGCGCTGAAGCGGATCTTCGGTGCGGATCTCGCCGCCGGGGCCGACCGCCTTGAAGCTTTGCTCAACCGCCTCGGCATCTCGACCGACGCAACCGACTACGGCGTGACTCGCGAGAACTGGCTCGCCGCCATCGACGACGCGCTCGCCGGAGAGCGCGGACGCAATTTCATCGGCACCCGCGAAGCCTTTCTGGCCAACGCCGCCTGAGGAGAAGTCCCAATGAACATGTCCACACCCATCGCGACCGATCTGTCCGTCAACGGCCGCACCTACAAACGCCCGGACCGTCCGGTCGTGGTTGTCTGCCTCGACGGCTCGGAACCGGGCTATATCGAGGCCGCGATCGAAGCGGGCCTCGCGCCGAATCTTGAGCGCGTGTTGAAGACCGGTACCAACAAGACCGCGCTGTCGGTCGTCCCGACCTTCACCAACCCCAACAATTTGTCGATCGTCACCGGCCGCCCGCCTGCGGTCCACGGCATCTCGGGCAACTTCTTCTACGATCGCGAGGCGGGCGTCGAAGTGATGATGAACGACGCCAAGTTCCTGCGCGTCCCCACCATCTTCGCCACCGCGCAACAGGCCGGCCTCAAGATCGCGGTGGTCACCGCCAAGGACAAGCTGCGCACCCTGCTCGGCAAGGGGCTCGACTTCGCCAGCGGCACCGCAATCGCCTTCTCCTCCGAAAAGGCCGACCAGGCGACCAAGGCCGATAACGGGATCGAGGACGTGCTCGACTTTGTCGGCCTGCCCTTGCCCAGCGTCTATTCCGCCGACCTGTCGGAGTTCATCTTCGCGGCGGGCGTCAAGCTGGTCGACACCTTCCGCCCCGACCTCATGTACCTGTCGACCACCGACTATGTGCAGCACAAGTCGGCGCCGGGAGCGTCGGCGGCGAACAGCTTCTACGCGATGTTCGACCGCTATATCGGTGAGCTCGACGCGCGCGGCTGCACCATCGTCATCACCGCCGATCACGGCATGAACGACAAGCACGACGCCAACCAGCAGCCCGACGTCATCTATCTTCAGGATGTGCTCGACGAAGCGCTCGGCGCCGGCGTTGCCCGGGTGATCCTGCCGATCCCCGATCCCCATGTCCCGCAACCCGGCGCGCTGGGTTCGTTCGCCACCGTCTATGTCGATGCGGACAAGGTCCAGCCGGTGATCGATGCCGCCAACGCAGTCGACGGCATCACCGTCGCGATCGATGCCGAGGAAGCGAGCGAACGCTTCGAGCTGCCGATCGACCGGATCGGCGACGTCGTCATCCTGTGCGGCAAGAACAAGGTGCTGGGCACCACCGCCGCGCGGCACGACTTTTCGGGCCTTACCGAACCGCTGCGCAGCCATGGCGGCCTGACCGAACAGACCGTGCCGCTCATCTCGAACCGCATGACCGAAATCGAACCCGGTCGCGTCCTGCGCAACTTCGTCGCCTTCGACGTCGCCCTCAATCTGGTGAGCTGACCATGAACGCCAATGCGAATATCCAGCCGGTCCGACTTGAATCGATGCGGATCGCCGGCAAGCTCGTCCAGACCGACGAAGCGATCGAGGTCCGTAATCCCTATGACGGGTCGTTGGTCGGAACGGTGCCGATGGCTCGCCCCGAACATGTCCGCGAGGCTTTCCAGGCCGCCAAGGCGTTCAAGCCCGCGCTGACCCGCTACGAGCGCCAGCAGATCCTGCAGCGCACCGCCGAACTGCTGCGTGAGCGGCGCGAGAAGTTCGCTCGGCTGATCGTCGCGGAAACGGGCCTGTGCTGGAAGGACGGGCTGTATGAGGCGAGCCGTGCCTATGACGTCTGGTCCTTCGCCGCGCAGCTGACGATCAAGGACGATGGCGAGATCTACGCCTGCGACATCTCGCCGATGGGCAAGGCGCGCAAGATCTTCACAACGCGCGTGCCTTTGCTCGGTGTGGTCTCGGCGATCACCCCGTTCAACCACCCGCTCAACATGGTCAGCCACAAGCTCGCTCCGGCGATCGCGACCAACAACCGGGTGGTGCTCAAGCCGACCGAACTGACCCCGCTCACTGCGCTGGCACTGGCTGACGTACTGTACGAGGCAGGGCTACCGCCCGAAATGCTGTCGGTCGTCACCGGCAACCCGTCGACCATGGGTGACGCGATGATCACCGATCCCGATGCGGATCTCGTCACCTTCACCGGATCGGTCCGCGTCGGCAAGCACATCGCCCATACCGCGGGCTATAAGCGCAAGGTGCTCGAGCTGGGCGGCAACGATCCGCTGATCGTGATGGAGGATGCCGATCTCGACAAGGCGG
>CAZBYE010000100.1:0-10796 GCA_964496045.1 uncultured Stakelama sp. | reverse complement strand
AGCTTGGCCTGTCGATCTGCTACGATCTGCGCTTTCCCGACCTGTTCCGTGCGCTGACGGATGCGGGCGCGACGCTGCTGGTGGTGCCTGCAGCGTTCACGCGGCCGACCGGGCAAGCACATTGGCATGTGCTGCTGCGCGCGCGGGCGATCGAGGCGGGGGTGCATGTCATCGCCGCGGCGCAGACCGGGGAGCATGCGGATGGCCGCGCGACCTATGGCCACAGCCTGGCCATCGACCCTTGGGGCGAAGTGCTGCTCGACATGGGCGAAGGGGCAGGGCTGGGCTTTGCCGAGATTGATCCGGCCCGCGTCGCCGATGTGCGCTCGCGCGTGCCTGCGCTTGCCCATCGCCGCGCGATCCCGCCGGTGGATGTGATCGCATGATCGTGTTCGACCTCAAATGCGGCGGCGGCCATGTGTTCGAGGCGTGGTTCGGGTCGAGCGCCGACTATGAAAGCCAGCGCGGGCGTGCGCTGATCGCTTGTCCGATGTGCGGCGACAGCACGATCGACAAGGCGGCGATGGCGCCCAATGTCGCCGCCAAGGGCAGTCGCCGCAGCGAGGTACCAGCGCCGGGTAAGCCCGATCCAAAGGCGCTGATGGCTGCGCTTGCGGAAGCGCAGGCGAAGATGCTCTAAGGCTCCAAATGGGTCGGCGTTGCCTTTGCCGACAAGGCGCGTGCGATGCATCTGGGCGAAGAGGCGCACGCGCCGATTCACGGCCAGGCCAGTGCGGAGGAAGCGAAAGCGCTGATCGAGGAGGGCGTGGCCGTCGCGCCGCTTCCGCTGCCCGTAGTGCCACCCGAACAGCGCAACTAGCGGCACTCGCGAAAGCTGGTTATTGGGGCGTCGAGTGACTCCGTAGCTCAGCAGGATAGAGCATCAGATTCCTAATCTGAGGGCCGCGCGTTCGAATCGCGCCGGGGTCACCATTTTTCTCTCATTCCAGCCGCTGGACGGTTTGACTTCGTGGGCGCGGACGCACATCTCCGTATCATGTCATGTTCCGAACATCGGCGGCGATACCGCACCCATGCGGGACAACTCCTGGCAGGCATCTAGCCCCGGGCTCTCCAGCGGCATGTCCCGAGGAGTTCGGGGCAAGGGTCGGTGATCCGAAGCGCTCTTCCAACCGGAGGGGCGTGTTCCGTCTTCAGGAGAAATGACAATGAGCGCGACGCGCACGGCCCGGACACGGCCGCAAATCCATATGATCGATACCGAAGCCGAGCGGCTTTCCGAGCTGGCGTTGAGCATCGAGACCGCAATGCCGCAGGTCAGCGACTTGCTGCTGCGTGAGACCACGCGCGCAAAGCTGCACCGTGCGGCCAGCATCCCTGCGGATGTCGTGACGATGGGGACGCAGGTCGAGTTCCGCGACGAAGCGAGCGGAGTGACCCGCACCGTGACGTTGGCCTGGCCGCAGGACGCGGATATCGCGGCGGGCCGGATCTCGATCCTCACCCCGATCGGGGCCGGGCTGATCGGACTGAGCGAGGGGCAGCAAATCTTGTGGCCCGACCGCGATGGCCGCGAGCGCAACCTTTTGATCGTGCGGGTCGGTCAGCCCTCTGCGGCCTGAACCGGTACCGGCGCCGGCACGCATCGTCGTGCCGACGCCGTCCCTTCGCGCTTGCAACAAACAGCCCATGCTTCTAACGGCTCATGAGAATCGTTATCATTAGCAGGGGTGCAAGATGCAGGTCGTTCGTCGTTCCGGGAAGTTGCTCGATGGCCTGTCGCGATCCGCGCTGATCGCCTGCGCGCTGGCCACGCCGATGCTCGCCGCTGCGCATGAGGGCGAGGACGGGAACGACACGGTGGTGATCACCGGCGTCAACACCAAGGGCACCGGATCGGGCACCAAGACCGACACGCCGCTGATGGAGACGCCGCAGAGCATCACCGTGATCGACGGCGCGGAGCTGACGCTGCGCAACGTCCAGTCGATCAATCAGGCGCTGGGCTATGTCGCGGGCGTCTCGCTCAATCAGCGTGGCGGCATGGTCACACGCTATGATCAGCTGGTCCTGCGCGGCTTTGCGCCCGGCGTGTATCAGGACGGGATGCGGCTGATCGCGGGCCCGTATTCGACGCCCCAGATCGACTTCAACCGCGTTGAGCGGGTCGACATCGTCAAGGGGCCGGCCTCGGTGCTCTATGGCAACTCGACCCCCGGCGGCCTCGTCAACCTCGTCAGCAAAATGCCCGAAGCGACCGCGTTCGGCCGGGTCGAGCTGCAGGCGGGCAATTACGACACGCTGCGCGCGGTGGCTGACGTCAACCAGCCGCTCGACGGCGAGGGGCGGCTGTTGTTCCGTGTCGTCGGCGGCTGGCAGAAGGGCGACGGCCTGACCGACGGCACCTTTGCCGAACGCTATCATGTCAGCCCGATGATCACCTTCGCACCGACGCAGCAGACCAGTCTGACCCTGCTCGCGGCATATCAGCGTTCACCCTCGGGCGGCGGCTATTCGGGGATTCCGGCCTATGGTTCGGTGCTGCCCAATCCGTTCGGCGAGCTGCGCCGCGAGATTAACACCGGCGATCCCGGCTATGAGCGCTACGACCACAAGCAGAAGGCGATCGCCGCCTTCTTCCGCCACGAATTCAACGAGAGCCTCAGCTTCCGCTCGAACTTCCGCTTCCAGAACAACCAGCTGAGCTATCGCCAGCTCTATGTCGCAGGCTTTGCGCGGACGGCGGCAGGCAACAGCGATTTCTCGACGATCACCCGGGGTGGCGGCGGTGCGGACGAGGATTTCGATACACTGACGCTCGACAATCACTTCGCGGCGAAGTTCGCGACGGGCCCGCTCCGGCACAATGTGCTGGTGGGCGTCGACTATCAGAACATCACCGGTGAGAATTTCCAGCAGTTCAACACCGGCGTCTCGGCGAACCCGCTGACCAGCATTCCCAACCTCAACCTGTTCAGGCCGGCCTATGGCGGCGCGCTGCCCAGCTTCGATCTCACCGTTCTCTCGTCCGGCTACGTCAACACCTATGGCAAACGGACTCAGGTCGGCGTGTATCTGCAGGACCAGATCGCGATCGGACGGCTCCAGCTGATCGCGAGCGGGCGTTTCGACTGGTACGACCAGACCACGCGTAACAAGAGGGTTGCGGCGGGCGGCAATGGCGCGGCGACCTTCCTGTCGCAGAACGCCTTCACCGCGCGGCTGGGCGCGCTCTACGAGTTCGAGTTCGGGCTCTCCCCCTATTTCAGCTTCTCGGAATCGTTCGAGCCGCAGACCGGCTCACGCTACGTGACGGCGACCACGACGGAGCCGTTCGAGCCGGTCACCGGCCGTCAGTATGAGGCGGGACTGAAGTTCCAGCCACGCGGCACCAACGCGATCTTCACCGCGTCGGTTTATGACCTGCGCCGGCGCAAGGTGCCGGTCGCGGATCCGGGCGCGCCCGCCAACGGCCTGCCGTCCAATTCCCAGATCCAGATCGGCGAAGTGCGCGTGCGCGGTGTCGAGCTGGAAGGGCGGGGCGAGGTCGTTCGCGGCCTCGATGTGATCGTGGCGGCCAGCTACACCGACGCGATCATTACGCAGGGGACCAAGGCGACCGCGGCAACCGCGACGGTCGGTGCCGTTCCGAGCACCACGGGGACGCGCCAGCTCGGTACGCCCGAATGGCTTGCGTCGGGCTTCGTCTCCTATGACTTTAGCCGCAACGCCGGCGTCACCGGCCCGCTTGGCGGCCTTAAGCTGGGCGGTGGTGTGCGCTATGTCGGCGGATCGGACGGGACGACCCAATATAAGGTCATCAGCGGCGTCGCGACCTTCGAACGCTTCACAACGGACTCGTTCACGCTGGTCGATGCGGTGATCGGCTATGACCTTGGCAAGGCGAGCAGCGCACTGAGCGGCTTCAATCTGGCGGTGAACGCAGCGAACCTGTTCGACACGCGCCATGTCAGTGCCTGTCCGTTCAACAATAGCTGCTATTTCGGCGCCGGGCGCACCGTGACGGCGTCGCTTCGCTTCAACTGGTGAAGGCCCGGGTTTCGATCCTTCCCAGATTGGGGAGGATCGAAACCTGCCAATAACTCTGCGCATGAAAAAAGCCCCCGAGGCGAACCCCGGAGGCTTTCTGCTGTCCTGACCGGCAGAGATGCCGGCCGTGGATTAGCTGACGTGCTTGGCGATGTGCTTGTTCAGCTCGAACATCGTCGCCTTGTCACCGCCGAAGATCTTCTTCAGCTTGTCGTCGGCCAGAATCTCGCGCTTGTTGGCGGGGTTCTGAAGGTTGTTTTCCTTGATGTGGACCCACATCTTGCTGACGATCTCGCTGCGCGGCAGCGGGCCAGCGCCGACGATCGCGGCGAGGTCGGGCGAGGGGGTGACTGGCTTCGCGATGCCGCCACGGGCCCCGCCGGATGCCTTCTTTTCCGCCATATTCTCTTCTCCTCTATGAGCCGGTGACAAGCCCCCGGGCTCAGATATGCTCCAGCGCCGACGGTTTGTGGGCTGCGTTCCCACCGTTGTCGCTGGAGACGATGTACTGTGGTTCTCTATGCGATGCACGTACTTGATGGCCTTTCAAGGCCATAACGGGCGTTTGTTTGTGGAGAACTTGCCCTCTGAGCACGCCTCCGGACGGTTTGCGCGCGGCAAGACGTTCTCTGAGGCGTCACAGCAGGCCGATTCTCTCCACAAGGGGTTGAACGGCGAAGGGCGCGTCCGGTTTCCCGAACGCGCCCTCCTGTCGCCGGTATGCCCCGGCTGGTCGATTTGACCCTTAGAACTTCACGCGTGCCTTCACGCCATAGAAGCGCGGCGGCGCGGGATAGACCGCGAAGCTGCTGCCCTGCTCCGGGACCGGGAAGGCGGTGATGTTGTAATAGGTGTCGAACAGATTCTCGACATAGGCCTCGATCCCGAAGCGGCCGCCCTCGCCGAAGTTCAGGCCGACGCGCGCGTTGACGATGCTGTAGCCATCATTGGTGGTGTAGGGCCGCGCGAGCGGGTTGTTGATCGTGTTCGCATCGCTGTTGGTGCGCCAGTCGACATGGAACAGCGCGCCGACAGTGTCGCTGATCTGCGGGGTCCAGGTCACCGCGCCGGTGATGACGTTGCGCGGCGAGTTGGTCAGCGGCTTGCCATTGTCCGATCCGGCGAGCGGATCCTTCACCTCGGTGTCGAGCAGCGTGTAGTTGAGCGCGAAGGTCAGGTTCGATGTCGGGCGGATCACCGATTCAAGCTCGATGCCCTTTGAGATCACCTTGGCGAAGTTGCGGGTGACGAAGCGCGTGCCCTCGAACGAGTTGTTCTGGTAGCCCTTGAACTCCTGGTAGAAGCCCGCGAGGTTGATCTGAAGGCCGCGGATCGGGTTGCTCTTCAGGCCGATTTCAAAGGCGTCGACCAGTTCGTTGCCGAACTCGAGATCGCTGATCTGCGCACCGTTGCCGCCAAGCAGCCGTGAGTCGAACGAGCCGCGGTCGAGGTTGTAGCCGCCCGACTTGTAGCCGCGGTCATAGCCGCCATAGAGCAGATAATTGTCGGAGAGCTTGAACGCGATCTTCGCGGTTCCGGTGAACTCATCCTCGGTCCGCTTGCCGTTATAGGCGCCGTTGAACTCCGAGTTGATCGTCGGGTTACAGGTATAGAGATGCGCGAGACCGAACAGGCCAAGCGGGTTGGACGGGCTGGCCCCCTGTGACATCAGCGCCTGGCGGAACGCCGCCGAGTTCGGGTTGAGCCAGAAGCTGCATGAGGGCACCGACGCGTTGAGGTTCGCGTCGATCTTCTTGGTCTCGCGGTTGTAGCGCAGACCCAGCGTCAGCGAGAGATTGTCGGTGATGTTGATGATGTTGTGGGTGAACAGTGCGAATGCCTGGGTATCCACCTTGTAGCGGTCGGCCTGCTGACCGGCGCCATCCGGCGTACGCGGGATCGGCTGGAGGAAGGTGTCGCGCACACCGGGATTTGCAAGAATGGCAGCCTGCTGCGCCGGCGGGAGCTGGGAGAAGGCGACCTGGCCGAACAGCGGCACGCCTGCACCCAGTGTCCCGAACAGCTGCGCGCCGTTGGGAAGCAGCGCGTTCCGGGTCAGCTGGCTGAAGATGCCGTCGACGAACTGGTCGGCCTGGGTGCCGTACCGGACCACATCGGTCAGGTTCAGCTTCTCGTTGAGGTAGAAGCCGCCGACGAGCCAGTCGAGCTTCCCGTCGAATGCGCTGCCCTTGAGGCGGAGCTCCTGGGTGAAGTCCTTGATGCCCGTGCGATAGCCATCGCGATAGGCGCGGTCGGCGCCCGAGAAGTCGATGTCCTGGCTACGCACCGCGCGCCAGTCGCGATAGGCGGTGATCGATGTGAGCGTGACGTCGCCCAGATTCCAGTCGAGCTGGCCCGAAATGCCCCATTCTTTGACCTTTTCGGTCAGGCTGCGGTTGGGCGATGTCGCCATCTGCCGCCCCTCGCGGTTGAAGGGCCGGACAATGCCGTCGCGGCCGACCGCACCACCCAGTGCGGGAGTGCCGGCCAGCGCCTCGATCAGGTTGCTGGTGATGAAGCCCAACACGCCGCCCGCGGTACTGGTGTCCCGTCCCGAAGGGAGGAGTTCAAAGCCCGATCCGCTGTTGATCGCGCCGCAGCACGCCTCATCCGTCTGGGCATAGTCGCCGATCAGGCGGAAGGTGACGTTGGTCGTCTCGAACTTGGCCTGACCGCGGACGAACCAGCGGTCGACATTGTTGAAGTCGCGGCCGGTGTTGGGATCGGTAATGTAACCGTCGCGCTTGTGATAGCCGCCATCGACACGCAGCGCGACCTGCTCGGTCACGCCCCCGGTCAGGCCGGCCTTGATCTCGACCTCGTTATAATTGCCGTACGAGCCCTCGACATAGCCGCCGAGGTCGAACGAGGGACCCTGGGTCGTGATGCTGAGCGCGCCGGCCGAGGTGTTGCGGCCGAACAGCGTGCCCTGCGGGCCGCGCAGCACTTCGACGCGATCGATCGGGGGAAGGTCGGACAGCGCGACGCCTGCACGGGCGCGGAACACGCCGTCGATGAACACGCCCACCGCCGGCTCAAATCCGGGGTTGTCGCCTGCGGTGCCGATGCCGCGGATGCGCAGCACCACGCCGGTCGCGGCCGACTGGCCGGTCGTCACCTGAAGGCTCGGCGTTACCTGGCGCAGGCCGCGAATGTCGCTGACGCCGGCATTTTCGAGTTGTTCGGCACCGACGACGCTGACCGCAATCGGTACATCCTGCGCCGCCTGGGCGCGGCCCGTGGCGGTGACGACGACTTCTTCGGTGACATCGGCAGGATCGGCCTGTGCCGTGTCCTGCGCAAAGGCCGGGGTGGTGGCCATCAGGGTGATGGCAGTCGCGGTGAGCAGTTGGAACTTCCGCATGAAAGACTCCTCTCTGGGGTGGTGCCGCTTCTTTGGCCGGTCACCTGTTTCTGTTGCTGAAGCTACCGCTCCCCGAATCCTTACGTCAACGTCAAATCACGCCAAGAATCCCCCGGAAATGCTTGCAATTCCTCTTCACACCGGGTTGTTGCCGAAGCGCAACACAGGCAGGCGAGCTTGCCGTAGCGTCACGCACGAAGCACAGGATTTGCAGGACGATGAGCTGTCACGATCACGATGAGCCCGAGGATGGCGATATGGTCGCTTCGCCGCCCAAGATCGCCGTACCCGACGACGTTGCCGAAGCGGTCCGAACCATTTTGCGCTGGACTGGCGACGATCCGAATCGCGAAGGCCTGCTCGATACCCCCATGCGTGTCGCGCGTGCATGGAAGGAATATTGCCAGGGCTATGGCGAGGACCCGGCGCACCATTTGTCGCGCGTCTTCGAGGAAGTCGGCGGATATGACGAGATCGTGCTGCTGAAGGACATCCCGTTCCAGTCGCATTGCGAGCATCATATGGCGCCGATCATCGGCCGCGCGTCGATTGCCTATCTCCCGCAGGATCATGTCGTCGGCATCTCCAAGCTCGCGCGCGTGCTCCACGCCTATGCACGACGGCTGCAGGTGCAGGAGCGGCTGACCGCAGAGGTCGCCGACTGCATCTGGAACCATCTCCACCCGCGCGGCGTCGCGGTGGTGATCGAGGCGAGCCATGCCTGCATGACCGCGCGCGGCGTGCGCACGCCGGGCGTCGGTATGGTCACCAGCCGGATGATGGGCGTGTTCCGCGAGGATGAGCGCAGCCGCAAGGAAGTGCTGGCGCTGATGGGCTATTGATGCGCGTTCTGGTGACAGGCGGCGCGCGGCGGATCGGGGCCGCGATCGTGCGGCATCTGGTGTCCGCCGGGCACAAGGTCGCGGTGCATCACCATGATTCGCATGACGAGGCGGAAGCACTGGCTGCGGAGTTGGGCGTCGTGCTCGTCACCGCCAATCTCGCCGATGCGGCGGAGACGCGCGGGCTGATGCAGGCTTCGGCCGAGGCGCTGGGCGGGCCGGTGGAAGGGCTGGTCAACAACGCTTCGCTCTTCGCCTGGGATGCGCTGCCGGTCGCCGACTATGCCGCGTTGGACCGGCATATGCACGTCAACCTCGGCGCACCGCTGCTGCTCGCTTCTGCGATGGCGGCGCAGACCGGGTTGGGGGAGGGCGCGGTCGTCAATCTGCTCGACCAGAAGCTCGACAATCCCAACCCCGATTTCCTGACCTATACGCTGAGCAAGGCGGGGCTGGCCGAGGCGACGCGGCTGCTGGCGATGGCGCTGGCCCCGCGGATTCGCGTCAACGCGGTCTCGCCGGGAATTTCGCTGCCCAGCCTCGACCAGAGCGCGGAGGAGTTCGCAAAGGCATCGACGCAGAACCTGCTTGAGCGTCAGGTCGAACTTGGCGACATCGCCCGCACCGTCGAATATCTGCTCACCGCGCGCAGCATCACCGGTCAGAACGTCTTCGTCGATTGCGGTCAGCGCTTTTTGCGCCGCGACGGGGACGTGATGTTCGACGGACGGGAGCGGCCAGGTGGTTGAGTACACGATCCTGCTTGAAGGGCTGGAGGTCACGATTGGCCTTGGCATCCACGATCATGAACGCGCGGCGCCGCAGCGTGTCGCGGTCAGCGTGTGGCTGACTTGCGCCTATGACGTGGTGCCCGACGACCGGATCGATGCGGTGGTCGACTATGACTATCTGCGCGAAGGTATCCGCGCGCTGGCTGCCGCGCGGCATATCGAGCTGCAGGAGACCCTGTGCGAAGAGGTTGCTCGGCTTGCCCTCGCCGCCGACCCGCGGGTGCGCGCGGTCAAGGTGCGGTCGATGAAGCTCGACGTCTATCCCGACGCGCGCGTAGGATGCGAAGTCACACGCACGCGCGGCTGATAAGGGAGCGGGTCCATGCTGCAGACTGCCTTGGTCCTGTTGTTGTTCGCAGCGCAATCATCGCCGGCGATCCGCCCGGCTCCGTTTCCTGCGCCACCTCCGGCGCAGCCACCGACGCCGATCGCTCCCGCCGATGCACCTCAGCAAGACGAGCGGCCACGCCTGATCTCTTTGCCGAGTCCGAGCGAATTCTATCCGCCTGCTGCACTCGCTGAGGAGCGTCAGGGGGTGACGCAGCTGCGTTGCGTTCTCACGCCGGAAGGCCTGCTGATCGAGTGCCATGTACACCAAAGTTCCGGCTCGGCGGACCTCGATACCGCGGCGTTCCAGATCGCCGCGCGTGCGCGCTACACCCCTATGCGTGTGGCGGGACAGGCGGTGAAAGCTTCGGTGGTTTTGCCGGTGCGCTGGGTGATCGGCGGCTGATTTTCCAGTTTATGGGTTGGAGGAAGCCGAGTCCCGCCCTATGTCCTGCACGGCCCGCCGTTCAGCGGCGGGCAACATGGGGTCGTTACAGGGTACATCGTGCAACTGTTGCTGTTTCTCTCCGCGCTGTTGGCGGGTCTGACCGGTGCTTTCGCCGGCGATCGTGACCTGCGCGCGGCGCAGCGGCAGAGCGAAACCGCGATCACCCGCGCCGCCGACGTTGCGGCGGAGGCAGTTGCCGCCGTCACCGCGGCCCGCACGGCTATCCCCGCTACGACGCCGCAGCGTCCCGCTGCCGCATCCTTTGCCATCCATGACGCGCCGGTGCTTCGCCCTGCGCGCCTGTCGAGCGAGCGCCGGCTGGAATAGCCGCGACGCCGCCTGACCCGGATTGAACGGGTGAGGCGGCCTCCTTCGCACATGCTTATAGTTGCGCTCGCTGGCCGGGCGCGCATCCTGCAATTCTCATACGATTGGAATCCATCATGCTCGGCGGTTTGGCCAAATCCCTGTTCGGCTCGTCCAACGACCGGTACGTCAAAGGCCTTGGGGCCATCGTTCAGAAGATCAACGCCTACGAAGTGGCGCTGGAGCGCCTGTCCGACGAAGAGCTTTCGGCGCAGACCGTGAAGTTCCGCGAGCGGCTCGAGAATGGCGAGAAGATCGATTCGATCCTCCCCGAAGCGTTCGCCACGGTGCGCGAGGCATCGCGCCGCGTGCTCGGCATGCGTCATTTCGACGTCCAGATGATCGGCGGTATCGTCCTCCATCGCGGCGAGATCGCCGAGATGCGCACGGGTGAGGGCAAGACGCTGGTGGCGACGCTTGCCACCTACCTCAACGCGCTGCCCGCGAAGGGCGTCCACGTCATTACGGTCAACGACTATCTCGCCCGCCGCGACGCCGAGTGGATGGGACAGATCTACAAGTTCCTCGGCCTGACCGTGGGTGTGATCGTCCCCAACCTCGCCGATCACCAGCGCCGCGAGGCGTATCACTCCGACATCACCTACGGCACCAACAACGAATTCGGCTTCGACTATCTGCGCGACAAC
>CAZBYE010000099.1:0-10802 GCA_964496045.1 uncultured Stakelama sp. | reverse complement strand
GCGCCCGACATCGCCGGGCAGGGTAAGGCCAATCCGTGTGCGACGATCCTGTCGGCGGCGATGCTGCTGCGCTATTCGCTGGGCATGGAAGATGCGGCCGATCGGATCGAGGCGGCGGTGACTGCTGCGCTGGTGGGTGGCGCACGCACGGCGGATCTCGGCGGCGCGCTCTCCACCGAAGCGATGGGTGACGCAGTGCTGAAGGCGCTTGCATGAGCGCTGAGCTGCTCGAGCTGGCGGTCGTCATTCCGACCTTCAACGAGCGGCGCAATGTGCCGATTCTCGTCGCTGCGCTCGATAAGGCGCTGGCCGGGCGGCGCTGGGAAGCGATCTTCGTCGATGACGACAGCCCCGACGGCACCGCCGATGCGGCGCGCGAACTGGGCCGGACCGACACCCGCGTGCGGGTGATCCAGCGGATCGGGCGGCGCGGACTTTCCTCGGCAACGATCGAGGGGATGTGCGCCACCGCCGCGCCGCACGTCGCGGTGATCGACGGCGACATGCAGCATGACGAGACCTTGCTGCCCAAGATGCTCGCTGCGTTGCAGGCTGACGCCGATCTCGACGTCGCGATCGGATCGCGGTTCGTAGATGGTGGCGGCACGGGCGAGTGGGACAAGGACCGCGTCGCCAAATCGGCGCTGGCGACCAGGCTGTCGCGCCGCGTGCTCAAGGCCGATCTCAGCGATCCGATGAGCGGCTTCTTCATGATCCGAAGCGAAGTGGTGCGCGAGATGGTGCCGCATCTCTCGGCGATCGGATTCAAGATCCTGCTCGACATCATGACCGCCAGCCCGCGGCAGCTGAAGTTCGTCGAGCTGCCCTATGTCTTCCGCACGCGGCAGGAGGGTGAGAGCAAGCTCGATCACGTCGTCGCGATGGAATATCTGATCGCGCTCTACGACCGGATGTTCGGGCGGGTGATCCCGGTGCGGTTCGCGATGTTCTCGGCGATCGGTGCGCTTGGGGCGGGGGTCCATTTCGGCGCCTTGTGGCTGTTCTATCGCCTGTTCGGATACAGCTTCCTGACCGGGACGATCGTCGCGACGATGGTGGCGATGACCTTCAACTTCTTCCTCAACAACGCGCTCACCTATCGCGACGCGCGGTTGAAGGGATTTCGCCCGTTGCTCGACGGCTGGATCGGCTTCTGCATCGTCTGTTCGGTCGGCGCTGTCGCGAATGTCGGCGTAGCGGCGTTCCTGCACGATGTGCAGCAGGCGCAATGGGCGCCCTCGGCATTGGCGGGGATCGTGGTCGCAGCGGTGTGGAACTTTGCGCTGTCGTCGCGCTTCGTGTGGGGGCGATACTAAGGCTGCCTTATTGGCGCTTTGATTGCGGGCGAGGAAGCCGCGATGATCAGGTCGCGTTTGCTGCTTCTTCCGCTTGCCCTGTTGTCGGTGAGCATTGCGTTTCCCGCCGTCGCGCAGGAGGCCGCACCGGATCCCGAGGAAGAAGTAGTCGTCACCGCGCGGCGCTCGGGGGCGCCGATGTGGACGGTCGAGACGCCGACCGGGGTGGTGCTGCTCGTCGGCGAAATCACCGAGGTTCCGAAGGCGACCCCTTGGCACCCCGACCGGCTGGAAACCGCCACTGCCGGCGCGCAGCGCATCATCCTGGGTACCAAGGCCAAGGTTTCGCCGGGCGACATTCTGAGGCTTATTTTCAAGGGCGGGAAGCTCACCAAACTGCCCGATAAGGGCGTCGCTGCCGACTATCTCGATGCGAAGCGGCTGGCGCGCCTGCAGGCGCTCGAATCGCGGTATGGGCAGCGGTACGACCGGAGCAATTTCCTGATGACTGCCTTCGACCTGCTTTCGAAGCGGCTCGCGTTCAGCAAGGACACCACCGACGATGCGACCGACGTCGTGCGCAAGTCCGCGCGGCGCGCGGATATCGCCACGCGTCCGGTCGGAGAGGTGCGCGGCGAGGATATGCTCGACAATCTGTTCGCGGCGGCGCCGGCCAGCCACCTTCCCTGCCTTGATGCAGCCATGGCGGCGGCGGAGATCGGTCCGGATATCGTGACGGCACGGGGCAAGGCATGGACCAGCTTCGACATTCCCGCGGTGATGAACAATCCGCTGGAGATCGCGCTCGGACGTTGCTGGCCCTGGACCGACAGCAGCTTTGGTCCGGCGCTGCGCGGACAATGGATTGCAGCGATCGACGAAGCGATGGCGCAGCCCGGCGTGACCCTCGCCGTGGTGCCGGTCCGGGTGCTGGCGGAGAGCGACGGTGTGCTCGACCAGCTCGAACGCCGCGGGTTGCCCGTGACGGGTCCTGCGTGGCGCGTCGCGCGCTAGCTCAAGCCCAATTCGGGAACCAGATCCAGCGTTCGAACCCCCGGTCGCTGGGCAGGGCAAGCGCGGAGAGGATCGGGTAGAAGTAGGTGAACAGCCCGACGCAGAGCACCAGATACCATTCGTCGTTCCGCTTCACGCGCGCAGCATAGTGGTGGAAGGCAACCGCCAGCACGACCGACAGGATGATGCCGGGAAGGTAGTAATAATAATAGAAGCCGAGCGACTTGGGGATCACCGCCCAGACGCCCAGCGAAAAGGTCCACAGGATCGCGGTGGCGAGTGGCACGCCGGCCTTTTCGCGCAACCCGGCCCACCAGCATGCCGCGACCGCGACCAGCCCGCCCCACATGATCGCCGGATTGCCGATCAGCAGCACGCCGCGCGTCGCACCCTGATCCGGTTCGTAGAAATACCAGATCGGGCGCAGCATCAGCGGCCAGCTCCACCAGTCCGACTGATAGTTGTGCGGGGCGAGTTGCTGGGTCTGCAACTCCAGCATTTCGAGCTGGAAGGGAATCAGCCGCGCCAGCGTCAACGGGTTCATCGCGTAGAAAAAGGCGGGCGTGAACGTCAGGAAATAGGTGCCGATGCTGATCCCGCCAAGGATGGCGAGGCCGGGAAACCAGCCCATGCCGCCAAAGCGTTCAGAATGCCCGCGCCGGAGCCACAGGAACGCTACACCTGCGAACGCGACATAGGGGACTGCCGCCCATTTCACCGCGACGGCGCTGCCAAACAACACGGCGCATGCTGCCCAGCGCAAAGATGCGCGCCGCGAATCACCCTGCATCGTCCACAGGAAGGCGGTCCCCGCCCATACGAGGAACAGCCCGAGAAACGCGTCGAGCATCCCGATCCGCGCCTGAATGAAGACGAGTTGGCCCAGCATCGCGAACAGCGCCGCGAACAGCGCGGCGCGCGTCGCGTGCGTGAGCAGCAGGGTGAAGGCATAGACGCCCGTGATTGTCAGAGCCCCGGCAACCACGGGCATGATCCGCCAGCCGATCGGGTTGTCGCCGAAGATCAGCATTCCGAGAGCAATCAATGACTTGCCGAGTAACGGGTGCTCGATGTTCACCGGGTGCGACAGGTCGAGCAGCACGCGCGCGGCGGGCACGTAATGGACTTCATCGAACATCAGGATGCTGGGACGATGCATCCCGATGCCGAACAGCAACAGCGCGGCGATGCCGATCAGCAGCGCCATCAGGACGGGGCGTTGTTCGAGGCGATCGAGCATTCGCCAATGCGATAGCGTAGCTTGGGGCGTCCGTCACCCACTGCCCTTGCGCGCCTGTGGGCAACGCTTCTAGAGGGTTCGCCATGAAGCGTCGTACCGGACAAGATCGCGAGATCACCAAGAACTGGAAGCCTGCCACGCTCGCCGTGCGCGGGGGAACCGCCCGCAGCGAATGGGGCGAGACGAGCGAAGCGCTCTTCCTGACCTCTGGCTATGCCTATGATTGCGCCGGCGACGCCGCCGCGCGCTTCTCGGGCGACCAGCAGGGCATGACCTATTCGCGCCTGCAGAACCCCACGGTCGAGATGCTCGAACAGCGCATCGCCCTGCTCGAGGGCGCCGAGGCCTGCCGCGCGACGGCATCGGGCATGGCCGCGATGACTGCGGCGCTGCTGTGCCAGCTCTCGGTTGGCGATCACCTGATCGGCGGCCGTGCCGCCTTTGGTTCATGCCGCTGGCTGACTGATACGCAGCTCCCGAAGTTCGGGATCGAAACCACGGTGATCGATGCGCGCGACCCGCAGCAGTTCGTCGACGCGATCCGCCCGAACACCAAGGTGTTCTTCTTCGAAACGCCCGCCAACCCGACGATGGACGTGGTCGACCTGAAGGCGGTCTGCGCGATCGCCCGCGAACGCGGTATCGTCACCGTCGTCGACAATGCCTTTGCCACGCCTGCGCTGCAGCGGCCGATGGATTTCGGTGCGGACGTCGTCGCCTATTCGGCGACCAAGATGATGGACGGACAGGGCCGCGTCCTCGCGGGCGCGGTGTGCGGGACCGAGGATTTCATCAACAACACGCTGTTGCCCTTCCACCGCAACACCGGGCCGACGCTGTCGCCGTTCAATGCCTGGGTGGTGCTCAAGGGCCTCGAGACGCTCGACCTGCGCATCCAGCGGCAGAGCGAGAACGCGCTCAAGGTCGCGCGCTTCCTTGAGGGGCGCGTGCCCCGCGTTAACTTCCCCGGCCTGCCGAGCCACCCGCAGCACAATCTGGCGATGAGCCAGATGGCCGCCGCCGGGCCGATCTTCTCGATCGAGCTCGATGGCGGACGCCCGCAGGCGCACGGACTGCTCGACGCGCTCGGGCTTATCGACATCTCGAACAATATCGGCGATTCTCGGTCGCTGATGACTCATCCTGCCTCCACCACGCACAGCGGCGTCGCCGAAGACCAGCGCCTGTTGATGGGCGTGGGCGAGGGGATGCTGCGGCTCAATGTCGGCCTCGAAGATCCGGAGGACCTGATCGCGGATCTCGATCAGGCCCTCGGCTCGGTCGGGTTGTGAAGGCGCTCTTCTCTCAGGAAGAAATCACGCGCGACATCGTCGTGCGCGTATCGGTGAGCTATCTGCCCGAACAGTCGGAGCCCGACCGGGGCCGCTGGTTCTGGGCGTATCACATCCGCATCGAGAATGAGGGGCGGCAGGCTGTGCAGTTGCTCACGCGCCACTGGATCATCACCGACGGTCGCGGTTCGCGTCATTCGGTGGAGGGCGAAGGCGTGGTCGGTGAACAGCCGATGATCGCGCCGGGCGCCAGCTACGATTACGTCTCGGGCTGCCCGCTCGCGACGCCCACAGGTTCAATGCAGGGCAGCTATCACATGATCGGCGCCGACGGCATGGAGTTCGATGTGGCGATCCCCAAATTCACCCTGTTGGCACCGGCGGTTGCGGAATGAAGCGGACTCATCTTCCCCTGAACGGCCTGCGCGTGCTCGACGCGGCAGCGCGGCATCTGTCCTTCACGCGCGCGGCGGATGAGCTGGCGGTGACCCCGGCGGCAGTCGGTCAGCAGATCCGCGCGCTCGAGGATACGCTGGGCGTGGTGCTTTTCCGCCGCACGACGAAGGGGCTGGAGCTGACGCCCGAGGCGGAGGCCGGTCTCGCTGCGCTGCGCGCCGGCTTCCTCCAGTTCGAGGAATCGGTGCGTGCGATGCAGGCGGGGCAATCATCCAAGTCACTGACCATCGCTGCGCCGCGCGACCTGACCGAGAAGTGGCTGATGCCGCGCCTCGCCGAGATTGCCCGCGACGATGCTGAGCTGCGCTTCGTGCTCATTACTGCCGATGAGGCGATCGACTTCACCGAGGCCAATCTCGACCTCGCGATCCGCTGGGGCGAAGGGCCGGGCGAGCATGAGGGCGAGGCGCTGGAAAGCGACGGGATGGTGACCGTCGGTCGCCCCGGCTCCAACGCCGACACACCGATCGCCTGGCCGGGTTGTGTGGCTGAGGATGGTGTAGCGCTCGTGCGTGTCGGCGATGCCGGCCTTGCGCTCGATGCTGCCGCTGAGGGCCTGGGCCGCGCGAGCGTGCCCGAATTGCTCGCGCGCGGGGATATCGACGCGGGGCGCGTCGCGGTGCTCGGCGATCCGCGGCCTTCGCGGCTCGGCTACTGGATGGTCGCGCCGCTGCCGCAATGGCGGCAGAAGAAGGTCAAGACGCTGGTTGAGGCGCTGGGCGAGGCGTGAGCCTCGCGCTCCGCGAAACGGTCGTCCTCGAAACCGCGCGGTTGATCCTGCGGCCGCGCACGCTCGATGATGCCGAGGCGTTGCACCGTGCCTTCGCCGATCCCGAACTGATGCAATTTTGGTCCGGTCCGCCACATGCGAGCGTTGAGGAGACGCGTGCGGATCTGGCGCGCGATGCGCCAGAGTGGCGCCGCTGGGCGATCACACTCAAAGGCGACGATACCGCGATCGGCGTGGTTGTCGCGGGCGAGAAGCGGCAGGGCAACGTCACTGAGATCGGCTATATCCTCGTGCGCGATCACTGGGGCCGCGGCATTGCCCGCGAGGCGGCATCAGCTGTGATCGACCAGATCTTTGCCGAAGGGCAGCGCCGTGTGTTCGCGGATACCGATCCCGACAACAAGCCGTCCCGCGCGATGCTCGAGCGGCTGGGGTTTAAGCACGAAGCGCTTCTGCGTGCCGAGTGGGAAACGCATCTGGGCGTGCGCGACACAACGATCTATGGGCTGTTGCGCGACGAGTGGACCGGCGGGCGCTGACGCCTATTGCGCCGCTACCTGCGACAGCAGGCGGCTCATCAGCATCGCGAAACCGCGTTCGTCCACGGCCGCGTCCCGGCGCGTCCATCCGCCGGTGACAGCGTACCAGTTGCCTTTCTTCGTCTTCACCAGCCAGTTGGTGTAGATCACCCCCGGTTCCGACCCGCCTTTAAACCCGGTATAGTCGAACAATGCCGCGCTGGCCGTGCCGGGGTTGACCGTGAGGATCGCCAGCGCCTGCTCGCCGCCGTTGATGCGCAGCCAGTTTAGCACCGCCGCTTCGTCGCGGGCGCTGGCGAACCATTCCACATCGGGCGCCATCGGCTTGTCGGCGAACATCGAGGGATCGATTTTCGTCGCCGCCAGCCGCGCGCGATTGTCGGCGAGCAGCTTGCGGCGGCCGTCCGGCCCGGCCGCTTTCCACTGCGCAGCGAGATCGGCGTTGGCGGGGACCTTGAGCTGGAACAGCTCCATCGTCGTCAGCAGCGGAAGCGTCGCGGCGGGATTGGCCACCCCGGTCTGCGCGACCATCGCATCGACCTTGTCGCGTCCGAGCGCGTGGAGCAGCGCGTCGGTCGCGGTATTGTCGCTGATCGAGATCATCAGCGTCGCCAGCGTGTGGAGCGTCACCGGCGCACCTTTGGGCCAGTGCTGAGTGATCCCGGATGGCATCGAGCGCTCGTTCAACGTGACGACATCGCTCCACTTGCGCATCCCCGTGTTCACCTGCCGCGTGGCTTCGGCAAGGATCCACAGCTTGAATGCCGATCCGATCGGCATGGGCTGGCTGCCCGCCAGTTCTGTGACGGGCGCCACACCATCGCCCAACGCATAGATGCCGAAAGCAGCGGTGCCGGGCAGCGTGCGGATATCTGCCGCCACCTTCGCTACGCTGTCGCCGCGCGGCTCAACGCGCGATATCCGCAGGCCGGTGACGCGATGCGGCGGGGTGGGATCGACGACGATATCGACGATGGCGATGCCCTTCTCGAAACCCAGTTCGACGGTGGCGGCATGGGGTGAGGCCGCGGTGACCTTCTCGACCTTCACCACCGCGCCAAATTGCGCCTTCAGCTGCGGGCCGATCTGGTCGAACTGCGCCTTGGGTATCTGTGCCTTGAAGGCGGGGGCGAAGAAGTCTTCGAAATCGCCGGCGCCGTTAATCAATGCCGGCAAGGCGTCGATCCGCGCTTTGAGCGCCGGCGGAACCTCGGCGTTCGCGGACGTCGGCTGTGCAGTGGATTGCGCGAGCGCGGGAGCGGTCATTGCGGAGACCAGACAGCAGGCAGCGAGGAGGACTGTTCGCATGGGCATCCTTTCGGGGGCGGATCAATCAATAGCGGGATCGGCGTCGAGCGTCGCGATTTCCATGGCGAGGACGCGGGCCGCGGCGCGGTTGAGCCACAACACCAGCCCGAAGCCGAGTGTGATCGCCGCGGTCCCGATGCCGCCGTTGAGCAGCGCGGCGCTGAGCGGCACAGTTTCGGCCTGTGCGAGGAGGCTCGCCGGGACGAAGACGGCCATACCGGGGATGAATGGGGCAATATACCAGCGGCCTACGCTCGCCAGCGCGTCGTGGCGTGCGACGAGCAGCTGGCGATAGTGGGTGCGCGCATCCCGGGCCAGCGCCGCCGGGTCATCGGCAGGACGTCGATGCCATAGATTGCGGATGACGATACAGACACCGGCGATGATCATGAGGCTGGCGATGCAGACGCCCCAGTCGGACGCGTTGATGGCGATGTTGCCGAAGAAGAGGATGCCCAGCGCGCCGGCCCCATATTCGACCAGATTGCTGATGCGCATCCGATTGCGGAACCGACGGGCGCGTTCGGCCAGCTCGGCGACGGAGGGGGGGCGAGCACCGGCCTGTTGCGCGGTCCAGAGATTGACGATCGGGTCGTTCATGCCGGCGCTCCTGGTACGAAATGGCTGGCAAGCAGCGTTTTGATCCGATGCACCTTCACCGCGACGTTGCCGGACGAGATGCCGACGACATCGGCGATCTCCGATGCCTCGACGCCTTCGAGATAGAGCAGGATCACGCTGCGGTCGGTGGGTTTGAGAGCCGCGATCAGGCTGTGCAGACGCGTCAGCAGACGGCTTTGGTCGGCGATCGTTTCGGGATCGTCGGCCGTCAGGATCGCGCCGGCCTCGTCCAGCGAAACGAGGCGTGCGCTGCGTCGCGCGCGCGCGACGTGGGTTGCGGCGATGTTGTGGACGACGCGGTAGGTCCAGGTCCCGGGTGCGCAGCGGCCGTCATAGTCGGCAAGGCTGCGCCATAGTGCGAGGTGCATGTCCTGTTCGAGGTCGCTGGAGCGGTCTGCATCGGCTTCGACCGCGCGTGCAAGGCGGGCAATTGCCGGTGCATGAGCCGTGGACATTTCGGCATAGAGCCGGTCCTGTGCTGCGTCCCCGGACTCGATCTGGGCCATTTCCGCGTTCATGCCCCTTTAGTCGCGGGCGACGGGGATTCCTTACACGCGGTGGCAGAAAAGATCAGGCGTCGATCGCTTCCTCGTCGAGTCGCGCTGCATTTTCCTGAATGAACGCGAAGCGGTGCGCAGGGTTGGTGCCCATCAGCCGGTCGACCAGATCCTTGACGCCCGCACGCTCCTCATATTCCTGGGGCAGGGTGATGCGGATCATGCCGCGCGTCTTCGGGTCCATCGTCGTTTCGCGCAGCTGGCCGGGATTCATCTCGCCAAGGCCCTTGAAGCGCGCGACCTCGACCTTGCGGCCCTTGAATTCGTTCGCCTCGATCTGGGCGCGGTGGGCATCGTCGCGGGCGTAGAGCGACTTGGTGCCTGCGGTCAGGCGGTAGAGCGGCGGCTGGGCGAGATAGAGATGCCCGCGGCGGACGAGGTCGGGCATCTCCTGGAAGAAGAAGGTCATCAGCAAGGTCGCGATATGGGCGCCGTCGACGTCGGCGTCGGTCATGATGACGACGCGTTCGTAGCGAAGGTTGTCCACAACGCAGTCCTTGCGCGTGCCGCAGCCGAGCGCGAGGGTCAGGTCGGCGATCTCGGTATTCGCGCCGATCTTTGCCGTCGTCGCCGAGGCGACGTTGAGGATCTTGCCGCGGATCGGGAGGATCGCCTGAGTCTTGCGGTCGCGTGCCTGCTTGGCGCTGCCGCCGGCCGAATCGCCTTCGACGATGAACAGCTCGGTGCCGGCGGGATCGTCGGCCGAACAATCGGTGAGCTTGCCGGGCAGGCGCAGCTTGCGCCCCGAGGTCGCGGTCTTGCGCTTGACCTCACGCTCCTGCTTGCGGCGGAGACGATCGTCCATTCTTTCAAGGACATAGCCGAGCAGCGCCTTGCCGCGGTCCATGCGGTCGGCGAGGAAATGGTCGAAATGGTCGCGCACTGCCTTTTCGACCAGCGCCGTCGCCTCGGGCGAGGTCAGGCGATCCTTGGTTTGCGACTGGAACTGCGGTTCGCGGATGAAGACCGAGAGCATCAGCTCCGACCCGACCATGATGTCGTCGGCAGTGATGTCCTTAGCCTTCTTGTTCCCGACCAGATCGCCAAAGGCGCGGATGCCGCGCACCAGCGCCTGCCGCAGCCCCGCTTCGTGCGTGCCGCCATCGGGCGTCGGGATGGTGTTGCAATACCAGCTATACGATCCGTCGCTCCACAGCGGCCAGGCGACGGCGCATTCGACGCGGCCCGCTTCGCCGGGGAAATCCTGGCGGGTGAAGAAGAAATCGGTCGTTGCGCATTCGCGCGCCGCAATCTGTTCGCGCAGATGGTCGGCCAGGCCGCCAGGGAATTGGAACACCGCCTCGTGCGGCGTGTCGTCGGTGATGATGCCCGGCGCGCATTTCCAGCGGATTTCGACGCCCGCGAACAGATACGCCTTGGAACGGGCGAGTTTGTACAGCCGCGCGGGCTTGAAGTGCATGTCCGCACCGAAAATCTCGGCATCGGGCACGAAGCTGACCGAGGTGCCGCGCCGGTTGGGAGCTGCGCCGACATGCTCCAGCGGCCCGAGCGTCTCGCCGCGCGCAAAACGCTGGCGATAGAGTTCGCGGTTGCGCGCCACCTCGATGATCGTGTCGGAGGACAAAGCGTTGACCACGCTGACGCCGACGCCATGCAACCCGCCGGACGTCGCATAGGCCTTGCCATCGAACTTGCCGCCCGAGTGCAGGGTCGAGAGGATCACCTCCAACGCCGATTTGCCGGGGAATTTCGGGTGCGGATCGACCGGGATGCCGCGGCCATTGTCGAT
>CAZBYE010000098.1:9114-10813 GCA_964496045.1 uncultured Stakelama sp. | reverse complement strand
GCTCGCGCTCGGTATCGGCACGCGTACCCGCGGCTTCGATGCCGAAAGCGTAGTGCGCCGCATCAAAAAGCTGCGCGACGAGCGCGGTTATGACGTCGGCACGCTGTTCCTCGACTGTGCCGGCGCCGAGCTCGAGCGCCGCTACAATGAAACCCGCCGCCGCCACCCGCTGGCGCAGGACCGTCCCGCCGGACAAGGCATCGCCCGCGAGCGCGAGGTTCTTGAGCCCCTGCGCCGCTGGGCCAACCGGCTGATCGACACCAGCAACATGTCGGGCCACGAGCTGGCGCAAAAGATCCGCGCCACATTTTCGGGTGACGGGCTGGGCAAACCGACCCTGTCGGTCATGTCCTTCGGCTTTGCGCGCGGCATCCCCGGCAACGCCGATCTGGTCTTCGACATGCGCTTCCTGCGCAACCCGCATTGGGTCGATTCGCTGCGTCCAGGTACCGGCCAGGACCGCGATGTGGCCGATTATGTCGCCGGCGACCCCGCCTATGACGAAGCTTTGGAGCGAATCGAGGGGCTGATCGAACAGCTCATTCCGCGCTATCGCGCTGAGGGAAAATCCTACGTTACCATCGCATTTGGCTGCACGGGCGGCAGACATCGTTCGGTCCATGTGACAGAACGGGTCGCTGCCCGGTTGCGCGACGCGGGATTTTCGCCCACGGTGACGCATCGTGACTTGCAGACCGCACCGCAGGACTCGCTAGAAGGCCCGCCGGTCGCAAGATGAACCGCATGGGACAAGCATTGAAATGATCGGTCTGGTACTCGTGACGCATGGGCGGCTCGCGGAGGAGTTCGTCGTCGCGATGGAGCATGTAGTGGGGAAGCAGGAGCGAATCGCCACGATTTCGATCGGCCCCGAGGATGATATGGAGGGCCGCAGGTCCGACATCGCTACGGCCATCGCCGAAGTGGACGCTGGCAGGGGGGTCATCGTGCTGACCGATCTGTTCGGTGGCACGCCTTCCAACCTCGCCATCTCGCTGATGGAAGCGGGCAAGGTCGAGGTGATCGCGGGGATCAACCTTCCCATGCTGATTCGCCTCGGCGGCGCGCGCAAGACCATGAAGGTCACCGAAGCCGTCGCCGCCGCGCGCGAGGCGGGGCGCAAATACATCACCGTCGCTTCCGAAGTGCTCGGGGAGGCCGCTGCTTGAGCCGCGTCAGCCGGACCGTCCTGATCGGCAACCGCCGCGGACTCCATGCCCGTGCCAGCGCCAAATTCGTCACCCTCGCCTCCTCGCAGCCGTGCGAGCTGATGGTGGAGAAGGACGGCAATTCGGTCACCGGCACCTCGATCATGGGGCTGATGATGCTCGGCGCCGCGATGGGCGACACGATCACGATCAGCGCCGCGGGCGACGGCGCCGAGGATGCGGTGCTCAAGCTCGTCGGTCTGGTCGAGGACCGCTTCGGCGAGGACTGATGCCCCGCGAGATCACCGCCTTTTCCAACCCGCTGGTCAAGCGGGTCCGCTCACTGCGCGACAAGAAGCACCGCCGCGACGAGGGACTGTTCCTCGCCGAGGGGCTGCGCATCCTGACCGAAGCACGCGAGGCCGGGCACCTGCCCGAGTATCTTTTCTTCGCGAAGGGACATGACACCCACAAGCTCGCCGGCGCGTTGATCACCGTCGCTCCGCCGGCGTGGGCGCCTTGCGCCAGTGCCGCGATATCGAAAACCTCGG
>CAZBYE010000098.1:0-9104 GCA_964496045.1 uncultured Stakelama sp. | reverse complement strand
CGTTGATCACCGCGACCGAGGCCGCGGGCGGTGAGGCGATCGCGACCGACAGCGACATCCTCTCCAAGCTGTCGGGCAAGGACAATCCGGGCGCGGTCGTCGGGGTCTATCGCGAGCTGCCCACCGATCTCGCCCGGCTCGACCGCAATGCCGCGCCGATCTGGCTGGTCGCCGAGCGGCTGCGCGACCCCGGCAATCTCGGCACGATCCTGCGCACCGCAGACGCGGTCGGCGCAGGCGGATTGATTCTGGTCGATGAGTGCGTCGATCCGTTCAGTGTCGAAGCGGTCCGCGCGAGCATGGGCGCGCTGTTCACGATCCCCATCGCGCGCGCGCCTTGGGACGAGTTCCACGCCTGGCTACGTGCCGGACCGGGACAACTCGCAGGCCTCGCTCTCGAAGGCGCCGTCGATTACCGCGCGCCCGATTTCGCTGCGCCGGTCTTTCTGTTCACCGGCAACGAGGCGCAGGGTCTACCTCCAGCCTATGCCGCCGCGTGCGACATCCGCGTCAAAATTCCCATGCTCGGCAAGGCGGATAGCCTCAACGCCGCGGTCGCGACCGCGGTGATGGCATACACTGTTCTCGACCGGATTCGTCCGCTCTCCTGACCCCTGCGATTGTTGCAGTTTTGCAACAGCCTCGGTCCCAATTCGGAACGCGCTTGGAACAAAACCCGATTCCGCGCGTCGAGTCGAGCAGTTCTGGAGACGAACCGATGTACTATGACACCGACGCCTTCACCGCCGCCCAGAGCGGCTATCGCATCGCCTTTCACCCGGGCGAGCGCAACCATTGCCCCGGATGCGGCCAGTCGCACTGGACGGTCGGACGCATGACCGCGGAATGCGCCTTTTGTGCCACTGCGCTGCCGATCAACAATGGCGGCACCTTTGGCGCCGGGCTCTTCCACACCAGCGACAAGGCCCAGTCGCTCGCAGCCTGAGCGCACGGCGGCAGTTTGACCGCCGCCGTTGCCGCGCTATTGCGCGCCTATGACTGGCGCCACCCTCACCCTCTACAATTCGCTGACCCGTTCGCTCGAGCCATTCGCGCCGATCGACCCCGCCAAGGGCGCGCGCGTCTATTCGTGCGGCCCCACGGTCTACAGCGACCCGCATCTCGGCAATCTGCGCGCCTATGTCTTCACCGACACGCTCAGCCGAGTGCTGCGGTGGAAGGGCTATCCGCTCACCCATGTCCTCAACATCACCGATGTCGGTCACCTGACCTCCGACGCCGATGAGGGCGAGGACAAGATGGAGGCCGCGGCGAAGAAGCGCGGGATGAGCGCATGGGACATCTCGCGCCACTATGCCGATGTGTTCCGCCGCAATCTGCGCGACCTCAACATCCGCACGCCGGACCATATGCCGCTTGCCACAGACTATGTGGAAAAGATGATCGCGTTCGCGAAGGGCTTTGCCGACGCGAATTGCTACCAGCTTGAGTCGGGCCTCTATTTCGACAGCAGCACCGTCCCCGATTATGGCAAGCTGTCGGGCGGGCAGGACGATGCCGGCGAGGGCCGAATCGAGAGCGTCGATGGCAAGCGCCATCCGCAGGATTTCGCGATCTGGCGCACCACCCCGCCGGGCGAGACGCGCCAGATGGAATGGGATTCGCCCTGGGGCCGCGGCGCCCCGGGCTGGCATCTCGAATGCTCGGTGATGAGCGCCGAGCTGCTCGGCCTGCCCTTCGACATCCACACCGGCGGCATCGACCACCGCGAGATCCACCACGTCAACGAGATCGCGCAGAATCAGGCGCATTGCCGCTGCGGCGACAGCGGCGCGCGCGTCTGGATGCACAATAACTTCCTCGTCGACCGTGGCGGCAAGATGTCGAAGTCGAAGGGCGGTATCGCCACGCTCGACGCGCTGGTGGCAAAGGGCGTGCACCCGCTCGCCTACCGCCTGATGTGCCTTTCCGCGCATTACCGGAGCGAGCTCGAGTTCAGCGGTGAGAATCTGATGGCGGCGCTGGTCCGTCTGCGCCGCCTCGTCCTCGCCGCGGAGAAGTTCCGTGAAACCGAAGGTAAGGGTGGCGGCAATGCCGCGGACTATCTTGAACGGCTCGACGCAGCGATGTCGGACGACCTCAACACCCCCAGGGCGCTACCGGTTCTGGAAGAGCTGCTCGCCGACAAGCAGCTTGGTCAGGAAGCGCGGCTGATGACGCTGACGCAGTTCGACACCGCGCTCGGCCTCAACCTGCTCGACCTGAGCCGCGCTGATTTGCGCGTCCGCCCGGCCGATGCCCTGGTGACCGAGGCCGAGATCGAGACCCGCCTCGCCCAGCGCAAGGAGGCGCGCGCCGCGAAGGACTTCGCCCGCTCGGACGCGATCCGTGACGAGCTGCTCGGCGCGGGAGTCGAGGTGATGGACGGCGATCCGCTGGGATGGGACTGGAAAGTGGAACTCTAACAATCCACATCGTCACCCCGGCCTTGTGCCGGGGTCCACCGCGCGGCGATCAATGCGCTTGAACCTATCGGCCAACGCTCGCGTCGCGGTAGATCCCGGCACAAGCCCGGGATGACGGTGGGAATCAAACGAAGCCGAGATTCCGGCTCGACTCGTTGTAGTTGCCGATGTTGGGCAGCACCGTCGACAGGCTGCCTGCCGAAACGCCGAACCACCCCGCCAGCGTCGCGGCGTACTGATCGACCGAGATGGTCGGCAGCAGCCGTCCCTGTCCGACATCATCGGGGGTGTTGTGCCCGATCGCCGGCGGTGTGCCGAAGATGCGCTGGCCATTGACCGCGCCGCCGAGCACGAAGTGCGTCGCGCCCCAGCCATGGTCGGACCCGTCGTCATTCTGCGTCAGCGTGCGGCCAAAGTCCGACGCGGTGAACGCCGTCACCTTGTCCGCCACTCCCAGCGCCACTGTGGTGTCGTAAAAGGCCCGCATCGCCGCCGCCACGCGGCCGATTTGCGTCGGGTGATCGCGCACGAGGAAATCGTGCATGTCGAACCCGCCGATCGACACGAAGAACACCTGCCGCTTTGCTCCCAGTTCCTGCGAGACCGAGATCATCCGCGCGACGACCCTGAGCTGGTCGGCCAGGCTGTTGCCTGTCGGGAACAGCGGGAAGTTCGACGCGGGCGCGCTGCCGAGCGCGCCGTTGACCTGTGCGTAAAGGTCGAGCGCACGCTTCGAGATCGTCGCATGCTCATTCTCGATCAGATGCGTGCGCGCGCCGCCCATCAACGAACGCAATGCAGTCGCTGCTGCCGACGAGCCGTAGAGCGTCGAGGCGTTGTTGATCAGCGGCGTCGGGCCATTGGTGCCCGTCACATACTGGATCGAGCTGCGGCCCGAGAGATAGACGGCGTTGCCCGATGCGCTGATGCAGGTCAGAGCGGCGTTACCGTTGCCGCTCTGCAGCAGGTCGCCGATCCGCCCGCCCCACCCGGATGTCGCGCCTTCCGCGCTCGACGCCTGCCAGTAGCTTTGCTGGTCGTTATGGCTGAACAGCTTGGGCGGCAGCGCCACGCTATTCGCCTGATACTGCGCCTTTGTCGTTGGTCGCACCAATGTGCCGACATTGAGCACCACCGCCATCTTGCCCGCGTCGAACAGGGGCAACAGCGGCGCCATCGTCGGCGCCAGCGCATATTGCCGCCCGCCGAGTGCATTAATCGGGTTGAGCGCAGTCGCCGTCAGCGCGTCGCGCAGATGCGCCAGCCCCGGCCGGGCGGTCGTATACAGTGCATGGCTCACCGCGTCATAGGGCGGTAGCGTGTTGGCATAGTCGTTGCCGCCATAGAGGAACACGCAGACGAGCGCCTTGTAATCGCTGGCGACCGCGGCGGAGGCTTCGCCGATCGCCGCGAGCTGGGTCACGAATGGCGCCGCGCCCCCTGCAATGCCCAGCGTCGCGCTGCGGCGAAGGAAGGCGCGGCGGGATTGGTTGCTGTCCATGTCCCCGCTCCTCACTTCTGCGCCAGATAGTCGGGCGCGGCCATCGTCAGCAGCAATGCGATCGCGATCCGGTTGTTGGTGTTGGTCGTACTGTCCACCGCAGTCTTGATCTGGGCGATCGTCGCGGTGCTCACCTGCCCGGCCGCCAGCACCAGATTGATCCGGTCGATCAGCCCCTGACTATCCGCGGCCAATGCGGTCAGCTCGGCATAGTCGCTCTTGAGGTCGGTGAGTCCATTGTTCACCACCGACTGCATATAGTTCACATAGCCGACGACGCTGATCTCGTTGGTGATCTGGAACTCGGGCGCGACCAGTCCGCTGCTCGCGAAGCCGCTATTGGGCGGGGTGTAGCCGGGGCGGAAGAAATTGAAGACCGTTCCGCTGCGCCCCATCGCCTGCGCCAGCCGGTTGATCGAACTGCTGGTGTCGCCGATGGAGAAATGGCCGCTCACCGAATTGGCGCCGAACCCGCGCGCCCAGCCAGTGAAGCGCATCACCGGCTCGCGCAGCTTGCCGCTGGTGGTGCCCGAAGGATCGGCGCGTGCCTCGTCGTCGAGCAGGATCGCACGGATCACCGCCTGCATGTCGCCGCGCACACCCGACCCATTGTCGGCGAACTTCGCGGAGACCCTGCCGACATAGGCCGGTGTCGGGTTGCTGGTGACGAGCCGCTGGATCAGCTGCTTCGACACGAAGGGCGCAATATTGGGGTGCGCGAAGATCGTATCGAGCGCGATCTTCACCGCCTCCATCCCGGCGGTCCCGGCGGCAACGCTCGCACCGAGAAAGGCCGACGCCCCCGCCTCGTGCGTGCCCGTATTGACGATCAGCGAGCGGCGGTAGCGGTCGGGGGTGTTGCCGTCGGTCGAATCGAGCGTAAGGCCCGTAAACACCCGCGCCAGACCCGAGACATCGGCGGGGGTATAAGTCTCCGCCGGCACACCGCCCGACATCACCACCGTCCCGTCCATGTTGAGCCGGTGCAGGCCAATGGTGAAGAGCTGCATCAGCTCCCGCGCGTAATTCTCATCGGGGACCGATCCGGTCGCCGCGTTGGCCTTGCGGTTACCGAGAAACGTCAGGAACGAGGCCATCGCCGCGTTCGTGGTGATCTTGTCGAGAATCGTACGGAAATTGCCGAAGGCGTTGTCGTGCAGCACGTCGACATAGGCCGCCATCGCGAACTGCGGCCAGTTGAGGTTCACACCGGAGATGCCGACCACCAGCATCTCAAGCAGCGCCATGCCGACTCGCTGGCGCAGCTGGTCGCCCGCGCCGATCAGCTGGCTCCACATCACATTGTCGAAGCCGGCCTCGCTGTCCCGGTTGGCAACGACGTTGTAGCCCTTCGCTACCAGCCAGTCCCAATGCGTCGTCGCGCGCGGCTTGGCGAATTCGCTGGTGATCCACGCCGCATAGCCGCGCGCGCGAACATCGGCGATGTCGGCGCTGGTCGCCCCCATCGTCGTCTGAGTCAGGAAGCGGCTGGCCTGTATCGCAGAAACCGGCGCGGGAGTCGGCGAAGGCGTGCCAGTCGGCGGCAGCGTGACCACACCGCCCTCTCCGCCACCGCCCGAATCGCAAGCCGCCAGCGCAAGGCCGAGCGCGAGCAGGCTCGTGCCGCTCAGCGCAGCGCCCGGTACGGCCGCTCCGGCTTCGCCGTCCTCCGCCTCGACCCGAGGCGTCTCCAGATTGTCCATAGGGTCCCCTGCGCACCAGCTCCAGCTGGCCGTACTGCCACGCCAATCTTCTCTATTTTGCAGGATTGCACCAGTCAGAAACAGTATCAACTTGCCGCAAACCATTCATTTTTCAGCGATTTGCGAGTCTCAGATGATCGTCCTAACCTGTTGAGATGAAAGCTGTCTTGCCTGCGCTCGCCCGCCCGCTGATCGAAGCGGGGCTTCCGGCCGAAATCGAGCCGCACTGGTTCACCAATCAGGCGGAGGCGGCCGCCATGGTCGCGGATGCCGACATCGCCTGGGTCGACATGATGCGCCCCGAATGGACCGGCGAAGCGGCGGCAGCGGGCGCGCAGCTCAAATGGCTTTCGACCATCTATGCCGGGATCGACGCGTTCGACATCGGCCTGCTCAGGGAACGCGGCACCACCCTCACCAACGGCGTCGGCATCAACGCCATCGCGGTCGCCGAATATGCGGTGATGGGGATACTCGCCGCCGCCAAGCGCTTCGATCAGGTCGTGCGGATCGCCGACCGCCGCGAATGGCCCGCCGACGCACCGGGCAAGGTAGAGCTGTTCGAGACCCGCGCCCTGATCATCGGCTATGGCACGATCGGCCGGATGATCGGCGACCGGCTCGCAGCGTTTGGCGTCGACGTGACCGGCGTCACCCGCTCCGGCCGCGACGGCACGCTGACCCCGGACCAGTGGCGCAATCGGATCGGCGAATTCGACTGGATCATCCTCGCCGCCCCCTCGACCGGCGACACCCACGCGCTGATCGGCGCGGCGGAACTCGCGGCGATGAAGCCCGGCGCCTGTCTCATCAATGTCGCTCGCGGCGATATGGTCGACCAGCCCGCTCTGATCGAGGCGCTGGAGAAGCGCCGCATCGCCGGCGCCTTTCTCGACGTCGTCGATCCCGAGCCGCTGCCCGCCGACCACTCCCTATGGGCTGCGCCCAATGTGATCCATTCGATGCATCTGTCGGGCCGTTCGCAGACAAAGATGTTCATGCGCGCCGCCGCGCTGTTCCTCGAAAACGCCCGCGCCTTCGTCGAGGGCCGGCCGATGCGAAACGTCGTCGATCTCGACGCGGGCTATTAGCGCCGCTAAGTCCGCCGCATCATGATCCTCGTCATCGACAATTACGACAGCTTCACCTGGAACCTCGTCCATTACCTGATGGAGTTGGGCGCGGAGGTGAAGGTGGTCCGCAACGACGCGCTGTCCGCCACGGAAGCGATCGCGAGCAACGCGCAAGCTTTCCTGCTCTCGCCCGGCCCCTGCACTCCGAACGAGGCGGGGATCAGCCTCGACCTCGTCGCCGCCTGCGCCGATGCCGGCAAGCCGCTGCTCGGCGTGTGCCTCGGCCACCAGTCGATCGGTCAGCACTTCGGTGGTCAGGTGGTGCGCGGCGGACTCATGCACGGCAAGACGTCGCCGGTCCGCCATGACGGCACCGGCCTGTTCGAAGGCCTGCCCTCGCCCTTTACCGCAACGCGCTATCACTCGCTGATCGTCACCGACATTCCCCAAGAACTGGTGGTCAACGCCACCGCCGAGGACGGCAGTGTCATGGCGTTCCGCCACCGCGAACTGCCAATCCACTCGGTCCAGTTTCACCCCGAAAGCATCGCCACCGAACACGGCCATGCGATGCTCGCGAACTTCCTGAAGATCGCCGGAATCGAGACCAGGGCGCTGGCCTGAGGGCGGCCGAGTCGCCGTGTTGCCAGACACGGTTCCGGAGCATAGCGTTTCAACGGGCGATCCCGCGTCGCTCGTTTCCGCTGGAGGCCGGCTTGAAACCTACCGCGCTCATTCTCCCGCTTGCCGTCATGGCATGCGCGCCCGCAAACGAACCCGCTGTCGGGATGGCCAATCCCGCATCGGTTCATTGCTTCAAGGCCGGCGGCCGGGTCGAGATCCGCAAGGAAGCCGCCGGCGAAGTCGGATATTGCCACCTGCCGGACGGCCGGGTGATCGAAGAATGGAAATTCTTCAGGGCCGCTCAGGGCAAGGACGACTAGAAGTCCTTCTATGCCTGCGACAGGCTCAGCACATTGCCGTCGGGGTCGTTGAACCACGCGACCTTCGCCATGCCGCCGGGCGCGGTCCAGATACCGTCCGCGTCCTGCCCCATCCCGTCATAGATGGTGAAGGTGACGCCCTTTTCGCGCAGTACCTGAACCATCGCGCGGATATCGCTGACATTCCATCCGAATACCGGATGCTGCCCGGCCTTGAAGTCGGGCATCACGGTCAGGCGGATCACCGCATTGTCCATGCCGATGAAGTCGCCAAAGGGATCTGAACTGCGCAGCGTCAGCCCCAGCTGGTCGCAATAAAATCCCAGCGCGCGGTCGCGGTCGGCGGCGTAGAGGAAGCTTACCGGTTCGGTCGATCGAAGGTCCATTGCAGGTCTCCCCGTCCTGATCTGCGCAGAATAGTCGTTTTGCGAGCGAAATGCACCGGCCCCAAGTCCCGGCCCCCAGCCCCGCTTGTCCGGCACACAACAGGATTTGCTCGACTCGCCTCTCCCACACCCCAATAGAGGCGGCGTGACCCGCTTCAGCCTCCTCCCCGACCCCGCCACCCCGCTCGCACGCGAATCCGCTGCGCAGGCATTCGCCGATATCCTCGACGGCACCGCGCCCGAGACCGAGATCGAAACGTTCCTGATCGCCCTGTCCGAACGCGGCGAGACCAGCATCGAAATCGCCGAGGCTGCGCGCGCGATGCGCCAGCGGGTGATCCCGGTCCGCGCGCCTGCCAATGCCATCGACGTGTGCGGCACCGGCGGCGATGGCCACCACACGCTCAACGTCTCGACCGCAGTCGCGATCGTCGTCGCCGCGGCGGGCGTTCCGGTCGCCAAGCACGGCAATCGCGCCGCGTCGTCCAAGTCAGGCGCAGCGGATACGCTCGAGGCGCTTGGCCTCGATCTCGACCGTGCCGCAGCCAATGCCGAAGCGCACCTCAACGATCTCGGCATCGCTTTCCTGTTCGCCGCCAGGCATCACCCGGCAATGGGCCGCATCGCTGCGCTGCGGCGACGAATGGCACGGCGGACGATCTTCAACCTGATGGGCCCGCTCGCCAACCCCGCCGGGGTACAGCGCCAGCTGATCGGCATCGCCCGCCCCGATTATGCGCCGATCTATGCCGAGGCGCTCGAACAGCTCGGGGTCAAGGCGGCCGCCATCGTCTCCGGTGAGGAAGGCCTCGACGAGCTTTCGCCTGAGGGCGGCAGCCTTGTGGTGAGCATCGGCGACGTCAGTCTGCCGGCACGCATTACCCCGGCCGATGCCGGACTGCCCTCCCATCCGCTCATCAGCCTGCGCGGCGGCGACGCCCGCACGAACGCGGCGGCGCTGCGCCGCCTGCTTCAGGGCGAGCGCGGCCCCTATCGCGACGCGGTGCTGCTCAACGCGGCTGCCGCGCTTGTGGTCGCGGGTGAAGCCGCGGATCTGCGCGCAGGCGCAGA
>CAZBYE010000097.1:0-10873 GCA_964496045.1 uncultured Stakelama sp. | reverse complement strand
GGGGTCCTGGATGAAGTCTGTTTCCAAGGCGGTGCTGGCCGCGGCGTTCGTGATGAGCGCCCCCGCATTGCTCGCCGCGTCGCCGGCTCTGGCCCAGAAAAAGAAGAAGGAAGAGGCCGCTGGCCCGCAGATCAAGATCGGCGAGCCGTTCCGCAAGGTGGCCGGCGAAGTCGAGACGCTGCTGAAAGCGAAGGATTGGGCTGGTGCCCAGCCCAAGCTTGCCGGCCTCGATTCGGTCGCGCAGAGCGATGGCGAGAAATATTATGCGGCGGTGTTTCGCCTGCAGGTCGCGTCGGGTCTGAACGACATTCCCGGCACGATGACGGCGATCGATGCGTTGCTGGTCAATCCCAACACGCCGCCCGCCGATATCGGCCGGTATAGCTTCTTCCGTGGCAACTATGCCTATCAGCAGAAGAAATATGCCGAGGCCCTGACCCATCTGACCAAGGCGCGTCAGCTTGGTTATGTGCCTACCGACAGCAATCTCGACCTGCGGATCGCGCAGGTCCAGCTTGACGGTGGCCAGATTCCGGCGGGCGTCGTGTCGATCGACGCTGCGATCAAGGCCGAAGAGGCGGCGGGCCGCAAGGCGCCCGAATCCTGGTACAAGGTCGTGGTCTCGAAGCTCTATACGTCGGGCGACAAGGTTGGGGCGGCGACGTGGCTGACCCGTCAGCTGGCAGCTCATCCGAGCAACGAGACGTGGCGTTCGTCGCTGCTCGTCTATCTCGACCAGCTTCAGGACAAGGGCGTTGCGCTCGATCCCGACCAACGACTCGATGTGCTGCGCCTGATGCGTGCGTCCAAGGCGATGGGCGGCGAGAGCGACTATTTCCAATACGCTGATGTCGCGCAGCGCCGTGGTCTGCCCGGTGAGGTCAAGTCCGTGATCGACGAAGGCCGTGCGAACGGCAAGGTCACCAAGACCAACGTCACCATCAACCAGCTCTACACGACTGCGAGCGCGCAGGAGAAGGCGGAAGTCCCGCTTGCGAACGAAGAGAAGCGCGCGGCGGGTGCGGCCAAGGGCGACGTCGCGATGCAGACCGGCGACGCCTATCTTGGTACCCGCAACTATCCCAAGGCGGTCGAGCTTTACCGGCTCGCGCTCCAGAAGGGCAGCGTCGACACGAATGTCGTGAACACGCGCCTGGGGATTGCATTGGCGCTGTCGGGTCAGAAGGCGGAGGCGAAGACCGCGTTCGGCGCCGTCACCGGATCGCCGCGCGGCGAGATCGCGAAGTTCTGGACGACCTGGCTCGACCTGCCGCTGGCCTGAGGTCTGGTCTCACAAACGAAAGGGGCGGCTCTATTGCCGCCCCTTTTTCGTTGGTGCCCGGATTGAATCAGGGCTCGACCGGAACACCGGGCAGCGACTTGGACGAACGGATGGTCAATGACGTGCGGACGTGCGCGACATTGGGCGCGGTCGTCAGCTTTGTGGTCAGGAACTGCTGGAAGCTGCTCAGATCCCTGGCGACGATCTTCAGGATGAAGTCGATATCGCCGTTGAGCATATAGCATTCGCGTATCTCGGGGATGTCTGCGACATGCGCCTCGAACGCCTCCAGATCGGTTTCGGCCTGGCTCTTCAGGCTGACCATCGCAAAGACGGTGATCGTATAGCCCAGCCAGACGGGGTCGAGATCGGCGTGATATCCGCGAATCGCGCCCTTTTCCTCGAGCGTACGGACGCGGCGCAGACAGGGAGGAGCGGTGAGGCCTACACGATCGGCCAGATCGACATTGGTCATCCGGCCGTCGGCCTGCAGATGAGCCATAATCTGCCGGTCGATCTCGTCAAAAGCCATGAACAATCCCCTATAACGCGACAGCAACAGTCGCTGTGCGTCCCGTATAGATAAGATAATTACGCACAAGCGCAATTGTCCCACTATGCGACGGCCCGAAATCTGCGGTTTCCGGCGGCGGTTTGCCGCGTTAAGGTTTGATTACCGCGGGCTTTTCGGCGGCTGGGAACGACAGATCGGTGCGGTTCGACGATACTCTTGAAACGGTGCTGGCAGCGGATGTCTCGACGGCCTTTGGTAAGGCGTCGGCCTGGCGCCAGCTCGTCGACCTGATCGGTCGCCGCCGGATCCCGGACGACGCGCGCGCGCTCGCCTTGCTCGAATCGATTCGCGATGACGTGCCGGTCGCGGTGCGAATCACCAGTGCGCGATCGCTTGAAATGGCCGAGCCGCCTGCAGCTCTGGTGAAATTGTGCGTGGTTGACGACATCGCGGTCGCGGCGCCGATCCTGCGCACGGCCCGGCTGAACGCAGGCGAGTGGATCGAGCTGCTGCCGTGGCTCTCTTCACCCGCGCGCGGGGTGTTGCGGGGACGGCGTGACTTGCCCGTCGGGGTGGACGGGGCTCTCGACGGTTTCCGCGCCGCGGATTTCGTGCTCGGCACCGAGGTGGTGGCGCAGGACGTGATTGCTGTGGATGCGATGGCCCCTGTCGAGTCGGTTGAGGATGTCCCTGCTGTGGCATCGGTGACAGCGCCGACATCGCCGTTCGTACCGGTTGGGGTTGCGGCGCTTGGAATTCCGCTGGTCGCCGCAGCGCTCCAGCAGGCAGCCGATACCGGCGTGATGCAGAGGCCGGCTGCGCTTGACGGCAAGCTGGTCAAGCGCGCGGACGTGGCAGAAGCCGCATCGGGTGCGCCGGGTGAGCCATTCGAGATCGCCGACGTCGTCGCCCGCATCGACGCCTTCTACACCCGCCAGCAGGATCTGACCGTCGCGCCCCGCGTGCCAGTGCGGATCGACGGTTTCCGGTTCGAGACCGACGCACAGGGTGTGATCCGTTGGGTCGACGGCGTTTCGCGCGCGCCGCTGATCGGTCTTTCGCTCGACATGACTGCGATGCCCGACGGATCGCGTGTCGACGGTGTCGCTGCCGGAGCACTGCGCCAGCGCGCGCGGTTTGCCGGAGCGCGGCTGTTCGTGGCGGGTGACAGCGATGCGGGCGGCGACTGGCGTATCTCCGCCAATGCCGCGTTTGATACGGCGAGCGGCCGTTTCATCGGCTATCGTGGCATGGCGCGGCGTCCTCGCGCCGACGAAAGCGCAATCCCGGTCAGCGGGGGCGCCGATTCGCTGCGCCAGCTGATGCATGAGCTGCGCACCCCGACCAATGCAATCGCTGGTTTCTCGGAACTGATCGAGCGCGAGATCCTGGGCGAGGCGGCGCTGGTCTATCGTGAGCGCGCCGCGCTGATCCGCGACCGTGCCCGCGCGCTGCTGGCGGCGATCGACGACCTCGACATCGCGGCGCGGATCGATGCCGCGGCGCTGCGTCTCTATCCGGGCGAAGTGGCGCTGCAGCCATTGTTTGACCGGGTTTCGGATGAACTGGCACCGCTGGCGGTGATGCGCGGGGCCGACGTGGAGCTGCCTGCCGATGAGCTTGCCGTGGCCGGCGACGCACGTGCAATCGAGCGTCTGCTCTCCCGTACGCTGGCGACGCTGCTGTCCGCAGCGGGCGAGGGCGAGCGAATCGGCGTGCGCCTGATTGCGGAGAGCGACGCCGTGGCGATCGATTTCGACCGGCCACGTGCACTGGCCGGCTATCCGGGCGACACGATCTTCGCGATCGACGACGAGCGCGAGGAAGCAGCGCTGCTCGGTACCGGCTTCGCGCTGCGCCTGATCCGCAACCTGACGCGCGAACTGTCGGGATCGCTGGTGATCGAAGCCGAAAGCCTTACGATCCGCTTGCCTGCGGCGGTAACCAAGTCTTTGGAGCAAGTGCGCTAGAACCCGTCGGCATGGGGATGGAACAACAGCTTATGCCGCCGAAAAGCTATCTGGTGCCTGCACCGGCGCGGGAACACGCCGTGGTCTGGCCAGATGATTTCGGCACGCGCTTCACCGTGTTCGTCGATACCGAAGAGGAATTCGACTGGTCGCAGCCGCTCCGCCGCGAAAATCGCGCGACGGAGGCGATGCGGGCCTTGCCGCAGATGCATGCGCTGTTCGCGGCGCATGGCGTGCCTGCGACCTATATGGTCGATCATCCGATCGTGACGTGCCCGACGTCGGTCGACATTCTGCGTGAGATGCTGGGCGATGGATGTTCGGCGATCGGCACGCAGCTTCACCCCTGGGTCAACCCGCCGTTCGATGAGATTGTGGTACCGCGCAACAGTTTCGTCGGCAATTTGCCGCGCGAGCTCGAGGCGGCAAAGCTGGCGGTGCTGACCGGTGAGATTGCTTCGGCCTTCGGACGGCGGCCGGTGATGTTTCGCGCGGGCCGGTACGGCGTCGGCCCCAACTCGCTGTCGCTGCTGGCAGCCGAGGGATATCGCGTCGATACCTCGATGCGGTCCGGCTACAATTATGGCGCCGAAGGCGGCCCTGATTTCACCGCCATCGGCAATCACGCCTTCTGGACAGGCGAGCACGGACTGGCGGAGCTTCCGCTGACTACGATCTACACCGGCGCTGCGCGATCGGGCGGGGCAGGGTTGTACAGCGCGCTGGGTCGCGTGCCGCACGGGCGCGGCGTGGCGGCTCGGCTGCGCCTGTTGTCGCGCGTGGCGCTGACGCCCGAGGAGATGCCGATCGAACTGGCGCTCGAGGCGATCCGCGTCGCGGCGGGGGAGGGGGTGCGTACGCTGCTTTTCTCCTATCATTCGCCCTCGGCGGCGCCCGGCTATACTCCCTATGTTCGTGACGCAGCTGATCTGCGTGCATTTCATGCCTGGTGGGACGCGGCGTTCGGAATGCTCGCGAAGCTCGAGATCGCACCCGCTTCGCACGACGAAATCCTTGCGGCGCTGGATCGCGCGGCGCTTGCCGGGCGCGGCGTTCGCCCGTAAGCGCAGGGGCGCTGGGGGCCTGTAGCTCAACTGGTTAGAGCTGGCCGCTCATAACGGCTAGGTTGCGGGTTCAAGTCCTGCCGGGCCCACCAGCGTTTTTCCTCATGCATTCGGGTGGTGCCTCAGAGCTTCGCGCGTCGAATGCAGCGGCATGATCCTAACATCTCGCCCTCATTGATCGGATATCGGCTGTAGAAACAGCTTTTAGCCCGGCGGGTCTTGTGCGGCGGCGGATTACCGCCTAACCGCGCCCAGCGTCGGGGAGTGGCGCAGTCTGGTAGCGCGCCTGCTTTGGGAGCAGGATGTCGCAGGTTCGAATCCTGTCTCCCCGACCACCCTCACCATTTTGTGTCGCCATTTCGACGAGCGTGCCACGCCGTTCGATCAATGGCATCGCGGCACATGGTTTCTTCAGCAACCATCGCGCTAGGGTCGCAAATGGCCGTTGAAAATAACCGGGAATCCACGCCCTTTACTGTGCCGCACCGGGTCGCGATGCTCTCGATCATCGCGTTCTGGGTCTTCTACTATGTCAGCATCACGCTGCGGTCGTTGATCATAGACCTTCCAGGTTTCTGGTTCATGCTTGACAACCGGGCATGGGTCTCGCTGTTCGGGATCGGCTTCACCTACGTGCTCTATCGGGCATTGCGGCTGCTCTGCCATCACACGTTGCGTGTTCGCGTGGCGGCTGCGTTCCTGTTTTCCGCGGTGGCTGCTACGGCCTATTCGACCGTCAACTACCTGTCCTTCTACGTCTATGATCCGCAGCCGTACGAACTGCAGAAGCGAGCGGGCGAGCAGGGGCCTGACAAATCGAAAGAGAAGGAGAAAGAGCCAGCAAATCTGATCGCCGAGAATGCGATCGGCTGGTATTTCTTCTTCGTCTCGTGGTCGGTCTTCTACCTCGCGCTGTCCTATGCGGGCGCAGTGCGCGCGTCGGAGCGCGAGACGGCCCGGCTGCGCGCGGCGACCCAGACCGCGGAATTGCGGGCACTGCGATATCAGGTCAATCCGCACTTCCTGTTTAACACGTTGAACTCGATCTCGGCGCTCGTCATGTCAGGGAAGCGCGAGGATGCCGAGGCGATGATCCTCAACCTCTCCACCTTCTTCCGCTCAAGCCTGGCCAGCGAGCCCACCGACGATGTGCCGCTGGCGGACGAGATCGCCGTCCAGAAACTCTATCTGGAGATCGAGGCGGTTCGTTTCCCCGAACGGTTACGCACCACGTTCGAGATCGAGCCTGCCGCCTCCGGCGCCTGCGTGCCCGGACTGATCCTGCAGCCATTGATCGAGAATGCAGTCAAATATGGGGTCGCACCGGCGCGGCGTCCGGTGCAGATATGCGTTCGCGCACGCGTGAACGGCGACAAGCTGGAGGTGACGGTGAGCGACGATGGCGATGGCGCCAGGGCTGCCAACGGGACCGGGGTCGGATTGCGCAACGTACGCGATCGGCTGACAGCCCGGTTCGGCGATGCGGCCTGGCTTACCGTCGGCAAGCGGGCCGAAGGCGGTTTCACCGCGATGCTGACCCTTCCACTGGTGCCCAATGGCTGCTGAACGGCTGCGTACGCTGATCGTCGATGACGAACCGCTTGCGGTCGAGCGGATGCAGATCCTGTGCGCGGGTATCTCCGAAATCGATCTGATTGGCACCGCCAGCGATGGTGAGGCGGCGTTGCGCCTGATCGACGCGCTTAATCCTGATCTGGTGCTGCTCGACATCGCAATGCCGCATCGTGACGGGATCGGCGTGGCGACGGCGCTGGCGGATGTTGCGAGCCGGCCCGCGGTAATCTTCTGCACCGCGTTCGAACAACATGCCGTAGCTGCGTTCGACGTGGCCGCAGTGGACTATGTGCTCAAGCCCGTGAGCGCTGAGCGGCTTGCTCGCGCCATCGGCCGCGCGATCGAAGCGGTGGGACGGGGTCGGATGGAACCGCAAGTGGCAAGTTCGCGCTGGATCGAGGAATTCTGGGTGCCGCACCGCTCGGAAATGGTGCGGGTCAGCGCGGGCGACATCGAACGTGTCGATGCCGAGCGCGACTATATGCGGCTGGGCGTCGGCGGGCGGAGCTATCTGATCCATCAGACGATCACCGAACTCGAACGGCGGCTCGATCCCGATCGTTTCATCCGGCTTCATCGATCGACGATCGTGCGCAAGGACCGCATCGCCAAGCTGCGACACGATGGCCTGGGCGTCTGGCACGCCGAGCTTGCCGATGGCGACCTCGTCAGGATTGGCCGCACCTATCAGGCGGCCGCCAAGGCCATCATGGCAAAATAGCCCCGTCCGCCGGCTGCGGCGGACGGGGCAGGTGGTATGAATGTCAGGGTGCTACAGTGACACTCATGTCCCGCGCCGCAAGCTGCCGGTTGGCTGCGTTACGGTGGGCGAGCTGGATGGCGGGGCCGGTCGATTCACGGGTGGCGGTGGCGCAGCGGCGTGCTTCCGCGGCAGTCGCGACATCCCGCTGGAACGGCGATCCGCACACGCGCTGGACCGCGGCGTCGATGCGCTCGGCGAACAACATTCTGCCGCTGGTGCTGGAGAGGTTGAGGTCGGCGTAGGAGACCTTCACGGACTTCGCGCCGCCGGCAATGGCCGGGACTGCAGCGATGAGCGCGGCGGCGATCGCGGCCGCGCGGGCGAGGTTGGACAACATGGGTCACTCCGGGGTTTGGGGTGCGTCCTGTTCGAACGCTGATCCCGGCTACGCCCCCGGCCCGGTGTGGGCTATCGCTGCTCGACGAGAAGGGGTGTCGCATCCACCGGAACCGTTCGATGCGACGAACGACCGATTGTCGGCGACGAAGGCCATTCAGCGCACCCCTTCAGGCAACGAAAAAGGGCGCCCCGTGAGGAGCGCCCTTTCGATTCGACCGGACTCTTGCGAGCCCAGGAAGAACAGGTCCGATTACTCGGCGACGTTTGCAGCCGCGTTGTCGAGCGTCTCGGCGGTGTTCTCGAGGATCGCAGCCGCTTCGTTGCTCGCGCCAGCAGCTTCGTTCTGCAGCAGGTCAGCGCCGTTCTCGAGCGAATCGACAACGTTCTCGACGGTGTTGTTTGCAGCCGGCGTGGTGTTGCAGGCTGCGAGCGACATCAGGCCGGTCGCGGCAGCGACGATGAGGACCTTCTTCATTCGTTTTGCTCCCAAGCAAAATTATTCGGTTCGCGTCGGCCCGATTGCCGTGCGAGTTAGTCGGAATAACGCCCGTTACGCCGCCGTCAATGGGAATTCATCTGACAGCAAGCTTTGCGACAGGCCGAAATGACGCGCTGCGTCATCGCGTGGCACCGATTTCCTCCGGTGCGTTGGCGACTACCGCGAGCATAGCCGTCCATGCCGCGACATTTTGGCGTAACTGTGACGGATCGATCTTGTCGAGCGTATCGTCGGGCGTGTGGTGCAGGTCGAAATAACGTGTTCCGTCCTGCTGCAGGTCGATGCCCGCGACCCCGGATGCAACCAGCGCGCCGACATCGGCACCGCCGCTCGCGGGATCGCGTCCGCGGCTGATGCCCAGCGGCGACAGGGCGGCGGCGACCCGATCGCCTACCGCTTTTGCGCTCTCGGGCAGCTTGAAATCGACCCGCCAGACGCGGTCCGCTCCGAAATCGGATTCGGCGGCCAGCGCGTGGCGTTCGCCTTTGTGCGCTTCAAAATAGGCCTTGCCGCCGAACACGCCGACTTCCTCGGCGCCCGCCCAGAGGATGCGGATCGTGCGGCGCGGCTTGCCCGCGTCCATGATGCGCCTGGCCGCCGCGGTGACGATGCCGCAGCCTGCGCCGTCGTCGAACGCGCCGGTTCCGAGGTCCCAGCTGTCGAGGTGACAGGCGACCACTACCAACCCGGCAGTGGGGTCGCTGCCGGGCACTTCGGCGATGATGTTGCCCGATTCGGTCATGCCGATCTGCTTCGGGGTCAATGTCAGCTTCACGCTGACCGGCTGGCCACGCTTGAGGATGCGCTCGAGTTGCTCTGCATCGGGCAGCGAGAGGGCAGCCGCCGGGATCGGCGTAACGCCTTCAGGGAAGCCGGTGCCGCCCGCATGCGGGTTGCGATGATAGTCGGTGCCGACCGATCGGATCAGGATCGCCGCGGCGCCCTTGCGTGCCGCGGTCGCGGGACCGCTGCGGCGGACTGCGCCATAGGCACCATATTGCGAGCCGTCCTGCGTACGCGTCATATCATGGCTGACAAAGGCGATCTTGCCGCGCAGGCTTCCCTCCGGCGCCGCGTTGAGCGAGGCGAGGTCCTTGAAATAGACGATCTCGCCGCGCAGCCCCGATGCCGGCGTCGCACCCGAATTGCCCAATGCGGTGAGACGGAGAGGTTGCGGGAACGGGGCGAGCACTTCCAGCGTCTCTTCGCCACGGATCCATGTCTTCATCTGGAACGGCTCGTTGCGGACGTTGCTGAAGCCGAGCGCGGTAAGCTTCTTCACCGACCAGGCGCGCGCGCGGGCTTCTGCCTCCGTCCCGGCGAGACGCGGGCCGATCTCGGTGGTGAGGCCTTCGGTGATGTCCCAGGCGGTGTCGTCCTTGAGCGCGGCATCGCGGAGCGCCGCCGGGTCAATCTGGGCAAGGGCGGGGAGAGGGAGGCTCAACAAGGTGGCAAGGGCCAGGGTCTTCACGCGCATTCGCATCCTCCGCTGAAATATTGTTGCGGCGAGGGGTAGAGGAAGCATCCCGCCTGCGGCAACCCGCATCGGCGCGGTTTTCGACGAGCGACAAGTTTGCCAACGGGCGGGCGCATCGCTACATGCGCGGCCAACCTTCCTGACCTCAAAGCTATCGCACTGGAGACCCGCACGTGGCCGCCCAATACGCCTTCGTGATGAAGGACATGACCAAGACCTTCCCCGGCGCGCCCAAGCCGGTGCTGAGTAATATCAACCTGCAATTCTATCAGGGTGCCAAGATCGGCATTGTCGGCCCCAACGGCGCCGGCAAGTCGACCCTGATCAAAATCATGGCGGGGATCGACAAGGATTTCTCGGGCGAGGCATGGCCGGGTGAGAACATCACCGTCGGCTATCTCGAGCAGGAGCCGCAGCTCGACCCGAGCAAGACGGTGCTTGAGAACGTCAAGGACGGCGCGCGCGAGACCGCCGATCTGGTCGAGCGCTTCAACGCGATCTCGGCCGAAATGGGCGATCCTCAGGACGACACCGATTTCGACGCCTTGATGGAAGAGATGGGCGATCTCCAGACCAAGATCGATGCGGTCGACGGCTGGAGCCTCGACAATCAGCTCGAGATTGCGATGGAAGCGTTGCGTTGCCCGCCGGGCGATTGGGGTGTCGACAGTCTTTCGGGCGGTGAGAAGCGCCGCGTCGCTCTGACGCGGCTGCTGATCCAGAAGCCGTCGATCCTGCTTCTCGACGAACCGACCAACCACCTCGATGCCGAAAGCGTCGAGTGGCTCGAAAATCACCTCAAGGAATATGCCGGTGCGGTGCTGATGATCACCCACGACCGCTACTTCCTCGACAATGTGGTGGAGTGGATTCTTGAGCTCGATCGCGGAAAGTATTTCCCGTACGAGGGCAACTACTCGACCTATCTTGAGAAGAAGGCCAAGCGCCTCGAGCAGGAGGACCGCGAGGCCACCGGCCGCCAGAAGGCGATCAAGGACGAGCTGGAGTGGATCCGCGCTGGCACCAAGGGCCGTCAGACCAAGTCCAAGGCGCGTATCGCCAAGTTCGACCAGCTCGTCGCCAGCCAGGAAAACCGCAAGCCGACTGGCGCCCAGATCGTTATCCAGGTGCCCGAACGCCTCGGCGGCAAGGTGATCGAGGTCGAGAACGTCTCGAAAGCCTATGGCGACAAGCTATTGTTCGAGAATTTGTCGTTCACGCTGCCCGCGGGCGGCATTGTCGGCGTGATCGGGCCGAACGGCGCGGGCAAGTCGACGCTGTTCAAGCTGATCACCGGGCAGGAGGAGCCGGACAGCGGCACGATCGAGAAGGGGACGACGGTACGCCTCGGCTATGTCGACCAGAGCCGCGATCACCTCGACGCCAGCAA
>CAZBYE010000096.1:5376-11027 GCA_964496045.1 uncultured Stakelama sp. | reverse complement strand
CGAAGGCGCACGCTCGGCGGGCGCCGAGGTCGATATCCGCCGCGTTCCCGAAACCGCGCCGCCCGAAGTGGCTGCAGCGGCCGGCTTCCAGGCCGATCATTCGCACCCGGTGATCGAAGGCCCCGACGCACTCGGCCGCTACGACGCGATCATCGTCGGTGCGCCGACCCGCTATGGCCGCATGGCGAGCCAGATGGCGGCGTTCTGGGACACCACCGGTGGCATCTGGATGCGCGGCGCGCTGGTCGGTAAGGTGGGCGGTGCCTTCACCTCGACGGCGACTCAGCATGGCGGACAGGAGACGACACTGTTCAGCATCATCACCAACCTGCTCCATCACGGCCTGTCCATCGTCGGACTCGACTATGGCTATGCCGCGCAGATGGGCGTGGACGAGGTGAAGGGCGGCAGCCCCTATGGCGCGACCACGATCGCCGGCGGCGACGGCAGCCGCCAGCCGAGCGAGGCCGATCTCAATGGTGCCCGTTATCAGGGCAAGCGTATCGCCGAGACCGCGGCGAAGCTGTTCGCGTGAGGTAGCAATGACCACTCAGCCAGCCCTGTTCGTATCGCACGGCTCGCCGATGATCATGTTCGAGCCCAGTCCGGCGCGGGAATTCCTCGCCGGGCTGGGCGGGCAGGTCGAGCGGCCCGACGCGATCGTGATGATCTCTGCGCATCACGACATGGCGGAGGCGGTGGTGACCTCAATCGAGGCGCCGGCGACGATCCACGATTTCGGCGGATTCCCGCAGAAATTGTTCGACCTGCGCTATCCGGCGAAGGGCGATCCGGCACTCGCGGCTGAGGTCGCGGCGCTGGTCGGGGAAACGGGAACGCCCGTTTTTCTCGATCCCAGGCGTGGGCTCGATCACGGCGCGTGGGTGCCGCTGATGCTGGCATGGCCCGATGCGGATGTGCCGGTGGTGCAGCTGTCGATCAGCAGCGCGCATGCACCCGAATGGCATTACCGGATCGGGCAGGCGCTGACGCCGCTGCGCGACCGCAACATCCTGATCATCGGATCGGGCAGCCTGACGCACAATCTGCGTGCGATCTTCGTCGAGGGACGCGACCATGACGCGGCGGTGCCCGATTGGGCCGCGGCCTTTGCCGACTGGATGAAGGCGCGGATGGATGCGGGCGACACCGATGCCGTGCTGAACGCGGTCGATCGCGCGCCGTTCGGGAAACAGAACCACCCGACGATGGACCATATCCTGCCGCTGTTCACCGCGATGGGCGCGGGCGGTGCGGCGGCCCAACGCCTGCACCACAGCTATACCTATGGGGTGCTTTCGATGGATGCCTACCGTTTCGGGTAACAAACCCTTCGCCAGGGCGAAGCAAGTTCATCAAATCGCAAGTACCCCACTCTAGCTGTCGCGCCGTAGCGTCATTCACGCGGGAGCTGTCGATTGATCGGGGCGAAAATGCGTCCGCAGCGCAAGCTGTGGAGCGGGGGCGGTTCGGCCTCGCATCAGACACAGCACGACCTGCTTGCCTCGGTCGAGGGACTGCGAACCAACTGGTTCTGGTCCACCGACAGCGACGGTCGCCTGACCTATGTCAGCGAATGGGTCGCGAGCGAGTTTGCCGTCGCCGGTGAAGGCGTGGCGGACAAGGAACTTGCCGCCATATTCAAGGTCGAGAGCGATACGCTCGAAACCCCGATCGGTTACCTGCTGGCGAAGCAGAAGCCGTTCCGCGCGGTCAACATGCGCTGCACCCATGATCCGCAGGAGCGGATCTGGACGATGTCCGGCAATCCGCAGTTCGACGCGACAGGGAATTTCCTCGGCTTTCAGGGGATCGGCGCGGATATCACGGCGGTACAGGAATCGGCCGAGGCGATTTCGCGGCTCGCCAGCCACGATCCGTTGACGGGTCTGCGCAACCGGCGCGGCATTTCGGCGCTCGTCGAAAAGGCGCTGCTGGTGTCGGTGCGCTCGGACCAGTCTTTCGCGATCCTGCTGGTCGACCTCGACCGGTTCAAGCAGGTCAACGACACGCTGGGCCATCCGGCCGGCGACAAGCTGCTGATTCAGGTGGCGGCGCGGCTGGGGCGCGTGCTGAACCATAATGATTGCGTCGGAAGGATCGGCGGCGACGAGTTCCAGATCGTGCTCGACGCGCCGACTGACCGCGATGCGCTTGCGGTGCTGGCCGGAGAGGTGATCCGCACCGTTTCGCAACCCTATTTCATCAACGGCAGCCGCTGCGTGATCGGCGCATCGATCGGCATCGTGCTGGGTCCGCAGGACGGCGACACCGCTGAGGATCTGACGCGCAACGCCGATCTGGCGCTCTATGCGGCGAAGGACGCGGGCCGGGGCGGCTATCGTTTCTTTGCGCGCGATATGCTTGAGGCGGCGGAGGATCGCCGGCTGCTGGAGCAGGATCTGCTCGACGCGCTCGACCGCGGCGAACTGGAGGTCAATTACCAGCCGCTGGTCAAGGCGATGACCAATCGGATCGTGGGGTTCGAGGCGCTGTTGCGCTGGAATCACCCTGATCGCGGCCGCATCTCACCCGCGCTGTTCATTCCGATTGCCGAGGAAACCAGCCTGATCGCGCGGCTGGGCGAATGGACGATGCGTCAGGCATGCGCGGACGCGGCAACCTGGCCGGACGGCCTTCGCGTCGCGGTCAACGTGTCGCCGGTCCAGTTCGCCAACCCGAACCTGTCGCAGGTGGTGCTCAATGCGCTCGCGCATTCGGGGCTGGAACCCGACCGGCTCGAGCTGGAGATCACCGAAAGCGTCTTCATCGACGGCGGCGGCGAGGCGGAGGCGACGTTCGCGACGCTCAAGAAGATCGGCGTGCGGCTGGCGCTCGACGATTTCGGCACGGGCTATTCCTCGCTCGGCTATCTGAAGTCGGCGCCGTTCGACAAGATCAAGATCGACCAGAGCTTTGTGCGGTCGGTCGCCGATCCCGCGTCGCGCAACAACGCGATCATCACCGCGATTGTCGCACTCGCGCGCGCGCTCGGGATGGAAACCACGGCTGAAGGGGTCGAATCGCTCGACCAGCTTGAGGCGCTCCGCGCGCTCGATGTCGGATTGATCCAGGGCTATCTCTACAGCCTGCCGGTCTCGGCTGCGGCGGTGGCGGAGATGCTGGGCAAGGAACATCGGGAGATCCAGCCGATCGGCCCGGCAAAGCAGCGCGGCAGCCGCGTGGCGACCTTCCGCCGCATCGGTGCGGTGCATGGCGACCATTATTACCCGGTGATCCTGCGCAACCTTTCCGGCACTGGTGCGCTGATTCAGGGGCTGGTGGACGTGCCGCCGGGCACGCGGTTCGTCATCGATTTCGGCGACCGTCAATGGGCCGTCGCGACGGTGCGCCGGTCGCGAGGGACGCATCAGGGACTCGAGTTTGACGAAGCGCTGGTGAGCGACGGGCAGGGCAGTTACCGCCCGCGCTATCGCGTATCGTCGATGATGCTTGCTCAGCTCGGCCTGTCGCTCGACCGGATGATCGAGCGCGGTTGGGAGCGCCCGGTGGTCCAGTCGGCGCTGCCGGGGTTGCCGGTCTTCCAGACTTCGCTGCGATAGAAGGGGCGCGGTTTCCGCCATTGCGCGCGGACGCCGCAACGCCCAAAGCGGGGCATGATCCAGGACCATGTTCTCTTTATCGACGGCGAGGCAATCATTATCGACAAGCCCGCCGGGCTGCCGGTCGATCCGCCGCGCGACGGATCGATCAGCCTCGAGAATTATCTGGGCAATCTGACCTTTGGCTTCCAGCGCTGGCCGACCGCCGTGCACCGGCTCGATCGCGATACCAGCGGCTGCCTTTTGCTCGCGCGCCATCCCAAGGCGCATGCCCGTTTCCAGCAGGCGTTCGAGGCGGGGGCGGTGACCAAGCGCTACCTCGCCGTGATCGACGGCGTGCCCGAGGAGCCATCGGGGCTGATCGATCTCCCGCTGATCAAGGTTTCCAGCGCCGAACGCGGCTGGCGGATGACCGGCGACGGTGCAGACAAGATGGGGGGCAAGGCCGCGCGGACGCGCTGGCGGGTGCTGGATGCGAAGGATGGGCGCGCGTTCGTCGCTTTCTACCCTGAGACCGGGCGCACGCATCAGATCCGCGTCCATGCCGCCGAGGGGCTGGGCATCCCGATTACCGGCGACCCGGTCTATGGCGTTGCGGGCGGGCGGACGATGATGCTCCACGCCGCGCAGCTTACCGTGCCACGGCCGGGCAAGCCCGACGTTCATGCCGAGGCACCCACCCCGGCGCGCTTCAAGGCGATGGGCTTTGGCGGCTTTGCCGAAGGGGCAGGCGAGGACGCCGCTGCGGGCGATGCGGCGGACGGGAACGATGCCGGCTGAGCTGCCCGAAGCGGCGATCGTTGAGGAGAAGTTCCTCGCGGCGTCCGGGCCGGGCGGGCAGAACGTCAATAAGGTCGCGACCGCGGTGCAGTTGCGTGTCGACGTGTTCCGGCTGGGCCTGCCACCTTGGGCCTACACGAAGTTCAAGGAACTGGCCGGGAGCCGGATGACCGCGGGCGGCGAACTGGTGATCACCGCGCGCAAATTCCGCACTCAGGAAGCCAACCGGCAGGATGCGCGCGAACGCGTGATCGAACTCATCACCAAGGCGTATGAACGCGATGCCCGGCGGGTGAAGACCAGGCCGAGCAAGGCGGCGAAGGCGCGGCGCGTCGATGAGAAGAAGGGGCGCGCCGTGGTCAAGGCCGGGCGCGGCAAGGTTCGGGTCGAATGACCGGGCGGGTCGCGGCGGTGCTGGCAGCGCTGGAGGCCGAGGGTTTGGCCACCACCCGCGATGCGATGGGACCGCGCTACGGCATCGTCACCGCCGATCGGGTGTTCGGCGTGCCGATGGCGCGGATTCAGGCAGTCGCCAAACCGCTGGGCAAGGACCACGACCTTGCCGCCGACCTGTGGGCGACGCGGGTCTATGAGGCGCGCATGGCCGCCTTCCTGATCGACGATCCGGCGCTGGTGACTCACGCGCAGATGGATGCCTGGCGCGCCGGGTTCGACAATTGGGCGGTGACCGACACCGCCTGCTTCAAGCTGTTCGACAAGGTCGAGGGCGCGGCGGCGATGGTCGAGCCATGGACGCGGCTCAATGACGAGATGGGGCGGCGCGCGGGCTTCGCGCTGCTTGCCTGCCTCGCGCTGCACGGGCGCCCGGCGGACTTCGTGCACGGTCTTACGCTGATCGAGGGCGCGGCGGGCGACGAACGCAACTTCGTCAGGAAGGGCGCCAACTGGGCGTTGCGCGCGATCGGCGGGAAGAAGGATCCCACGCTGCGTGCGGCGGCGCGCGCTCTGGCGGCGAGGCTCGCCGCGTCGGACGACCGCACCGCGCGCTGGAACGGCAAGGATGCGCTGCGCGCCTTCGCCAGGGCGGACTCGAAGGCCTGACCCCTTGCGTCCGGCACCGCGCCGGGCCACCTGCACCGCCATGTACAGCTTCGACATCGCGGCCGGATCGAAGGCCGAGCTTTACCGCGACCTGCTGGCTGCGCTCGACGCGCTGACCGCGGGCGAGGACGACGCCATCGCCAACATGGCGAACGCCGCGTCGTTGATCTGGCAGTATCTGCCCGACCTCAACTGGGCCGGATTCTACCGCAATGTCGGTAGCGAGCTGGTGCTCGGCCCGTTTCA
>CAZBYE010000096.1:0-5366 GCA_964496045.1 uncultured Stakelama sp. | reverse complement strand
ATCGCCCGCGATGCGGCGGGCAATTCCGAACTGGTCGTCCCGATCGTGCATGACGGCCGGCTGATCGGCGTGCTCGACCTCGACAGCCCGATCACCGGGCGGTTCGACGCCGAGGACGCGACGGGATGCGAGGCGCTGGTAGCGCTGCTGGGGCCGCGGATCGCGGATTAACCCTTGTGCCGAAACGGCACCGATCTGCGACACTTGCTGAATCCACGCTAAGTCCCTGACCCGATTCGGGACTTTCTTAACCACAGCCCGGCGTTGGTTGCAGCGAAACGAAAATGTTAAGAAAAGGTGAAGAATCGCGTCTTCACCGGTTGGAGCGCGCGAGTCCGCAAAGGAGTTGCCGCCACGATGCGTACCGCCACCCTCATCGCCACCACGCTTGGCGGTCTCTCGCTCGCCATGCCGTCGCAGGCCCAGCATGCCCATCCGGCGCCGGTCGCTCCCGCCGCGCCGGTCGCGGTGATGCCGGCGGCGCCGCATGTTCAGCATGCGCCGCGCCCCGGCTGGCGTCCCGGCACGCCGCGTCCCGGTGGCTGGCAGCCGGGACGCCCGCCGCAGGGCGGTTGGAAGCCGACCCGCCCCGGCAACTGGCAGCCGGCGCGTCCCGGTCGCTGGGGACAGCGGATCGACGGGCGCTGGTCCGCGGGCTGGAAGGCGCCGGGCGGCTGGAACGCCTATCGCCGGCCCGTGCGCGGCTGGACGCTGCCGAGCTACTGGATCGGCAGCGGCTTCTGGATCAACGACTGGTCGAGCTGGGGGCTTAGCCGCCCGGCATCGGGCTATGACTGGGTCCGCTATTATGACGACGCGGTGCTGATCGACCGCCGCGGCAAGGTGTGGGATTCGGTGAGCGGCCTCGACTGGGACCGCGACGGCCACGGCTATGATGATGACGACCGCGACGATGGCTATTATGCCGATCGTGAGGGCGATCGCGGCTATGGCGCCGATTACGACGCGCCCGACTATGAGGACTATGACCGCGACGTCCGCGTGCGACACCATGATCGCCGGGAATATCGCGACGAATATCGCGGGGGCTATGCCCGCCGCGGTCCGCTCGTCTGCGTCGCGAACTGTTACACTCAGGGCTATTATGGCGCACCCGCGACCACGACCGTGGTGATCCAGTCGGTGCCGGTGGTGACGACGACGGTGACCGAGGAAGTGATCTACTCCTCGCCCCGCCGGGTCGTGCGCCGCGCCCCGACGAAGAAGCTTTATCGCGCACCGGTGAAGGGCAAGAACTGCTATTGCCGTTGAAGCGCTTCCCGCCGCCATCCTCGGGGGGAGGGTGGCGGCGGGCTCCCAGTTCGTGAAGGCAATCTCTCCGCCGGCTATGGACGCGGCGGACGGGTGCCGAAGGTAACGATGCTCTCGCTGCCGTCCGCAGATACGGCCGCCACGCCGACGAAGGGATCGTCGGCCGGAACGTCCTTCAGCCCGGTCTCGTTCAGCCCGGCGACGCCGCGCACATCGGTCCAGTCCTGCATGTCGTTGCGGCGCCAATAGACGCGATAGCCTTTGGCGCCTGCGACCGGAGTCCACTTCACCTTGATGTCGTGTGAGAGCGCCCCGTCGAGCACCACGGATGACGGCGCGTCGGGCGCATTGGCGAGCCGGCGGATCGTTGCGACGTTGAGCGCCGTCACCTTCGCCAGATAGGGAAAGTCCATCTTGTCGACCGTGTCGCCATAGACGCGGCCATTTTCGGTGCGCAGGTCCTGATGCTGCTGGTCATAGTGCTCGGCGCCGACCGAGAAACGGATCGCGGGATAGCCGAGGCGCAGGAACGGCTCGTGATCGCCGCCGCGGCCGAACCGGTCGGGGCGGCGAACGATGAAGGCGTCGAGCGCGTCGGGCGATTCCTTGCGCAGTCCGTCGGCGACCTTGTCGATCGCCTTCGCGAGCGCGCGGCTGGGGCCGTCATCCTCGCCGCCGTCGCCGCGGCGTTTGATCTGCTCCTCGATCGTCTCGGATGCGCGGATGCCCTCGGAGAAGACGCGCACGCGATCGGCGACGCGCACGCCATTCTGGCCCATTGTCCCGCCGACAATGTCGTTGTTGAGCACCGCGATCACGGTCCAGCCGCGCTCCTTCGCGGTTTCCGCCAGCAACGTGCCGCCCCACAGCCCTTGCTCTTCGCCCGACAGAGCAGCGTAGATGATCGTCGCGCGGTGCTTCTGCTTCGAGAGGATGCGCGCCGCCTCGATCACCAGCGCGACACCCGATGCGTCGTCATTGGCGCCGGGCGCGTCGGCGGTGAAGTTGAGCGGGTCGGACACGCGGCTGTCGATGTGACCCTGCACGATCACGACGCGCTTGGGGTCCTCGCCTGCCTGAAAGCCGAGGACGTTGACGATCTCGACCCCGCCCGGCGCGCGCGGGCCGGTGAAGGTGCGGGCGATGTTGGCGACTTCGATGCAGCCGCACTTCTCGCCGATGCGGTTGAACTCGTCCGCGGCCCATTTACGCGCGGCGCCGATGCCGCGGACAGGATCGGTTGCGGAAGACAGGCTATGGCGCGTGCCGAAGCTCACCAGCTTTTCGACATCGGCCTTGAGCCGTTCGGGGCTGGGTTGTTCGGGAGCCGGCTTGTTCTGGGCGTTGACGGCGATCGGGGCGGAGGCTGCAAGGAGCAGCGCGGTAAGGGGCAGATTGCGCATAAGGTCAGCTTAGCCGGTCGATTGCGTCGCGGTCGAGGCTTCCCGGGATCAGCATCAGGGGAACCGGGAGCGCGGCCATGTCGCTGCTGGTGAAGTGAGTGACCAGCGCACCGGGCTTGCCCCCTATCGCGACGCCGAGGACGAGTGCGGCGATCTCCGGGTTTGCATCGATCAGCTCGCGGATGATCCTCGGGCCGTCACCCTCCCGTACGGTGATTGTGGGCTTCAGGCCCGATTCCTGGATCAGCGTGCCTGCTGCGCCTGCGACCAGCGCCTCTGCGCGCTGGCGCGCCTCTTCCTCGATTGTCGCCATCACGCCGCCCCACTGGACGAAATCGGGCTTGGGAATCAGCGAGAGAATCTCGACTCCGCCACCGGTCTTGACCGCGCGGCGTGCGGCGAAGCGCAGCGCAATCTGCGCCTCTGCGCTCTCGTCGATCACCACAAGATAGGTACGCATGAAACCATCCCCTCCCGTTTCTCCTTCGTGGTGACGCGGGAAGGGCCGCAGCGCAAGAGGTTGACGGGTGCGGGAGGGTTGACCCGCGCCGTTCATCGCGCAAGGGAGGATGGAAACCACCACCCTGCGACAGGATCCTCCCCACCCATGTCGATCGACATCAAGATGCCTGCCCTTTCCCCGACGATGGAGGAGGGCACTCTCGCCAAATGGCTGGTGAAGGAGGGCGATACGGTCAAGGCCGGCGACCTGATGGCCGAAATCGAGACCGACAAGGCGACGATGGAGTTCGAAGCGGTCGATGAAGGCGTGATCGCCAAGATCCTGATCGCCGAAGGTACCGACGGCGTGAAGGTCGGCACCGTGATCGCGGTGCTGGCGGGCGAGGGCGAGGACGCCTCGTCGGTCGCGGCACCCAAGGCCGATGCGCCCAAGGCCGAAGCGCCCAAGGCTGCCGAGGCACCCAAGGAAGAACCCAAGGCGGCTGCCCCTGCAGCCCCGGCACCCGCTGCTGCCCCTGTGGCGAGCGGCGATCGCGTCAAGGCGAGTCCGCTGGCGCGCCGCATCGCGGCCGAGAAGGGCGTGGATCTGGGCGGCGTGAGCGGCTCGGGCCCGAACGGACGCATCATCAAGGCGGATGTCGAGGGCGCGAAGCCCGGCGCAGCGCCTGCTGCTGCCGCACCGGCGGCGGCTTCGGCGGCTGCACCCGCTGCGACGGCGGCGCCTGCCTCGGTCTGGTATGACGAGAGCATCCCGCACGAGGAAGAGAAGCTCAGCAACATCCGCAAGACGATCGCGCGTCGCCTGACCGAGGCGAAGCAGACGATCCCGCACATCTATCTGACCGTCGACGTCCAGCTCGATGCGCTGCTCAAGCTGCGCGGCCAGCTCAACAAGAGCCTTGAAGGCCGCGGGGTGAAGCTGTCGGTCAACGACATGCTGATCAAGGCGCTGGCGGTTGCGCTGGCGCAGGTGCCCAAGTGCAACGTCACCTATGCCGGCGACAAGCTGATCAAGTATAGCCGCTCGGACGTCTCGGTCGCGGTGTCGACCCCGACCGGCCTGATCACCCCGATCATTCGCGACGCTGCGAATATCGGTCTGGCGTCGATCTCGACCCAGATGAAGGAGCTTGGCCAGCGCGCCAAGGAAGGCAAGCTGCAGCCGCACGAATATCAGGGCGGCACCGCCAGCATCTCCAACATGGGCATGTTCGGGATCAAGCAGTTCGATGCGGTGATCAACCCGCCTCAGGCGATGATCCTGGCGGTCGGCGCGGGCGAGAAGCGTCCGTACATCGTCGACGACGCGCTCGGCGTCGCGACCGTGATGTCGGCAACCGGCAGTTTCGACCACCGCGCGGTGGACGGGGCCGACGGCGCCGAGCTGATGAAGGTGTTCAAGGCGCTCGTCGAGTCGCCAATGGGCCTTCTGGCCTGACACCGGGTGCCTGGCTGAGATGCGCGTCCTCGTTGAAGCCCTGCACATTGCAGCCGGAATCTCGGTCGCGCTGTTGATCGCCGCGTTGTCCGCCTGGGCCTACCCGCTTGCTGCGCGCGATGTGTGGCTGGTAACGGCGGTTGCGATCGTTTGCGTGATCGTCATGGGTATCGGGCCGATGCGCCGGGCGATGGCGGCCGACCGCGGCAAGGCGGACAAGAACGATGCCTGATCGCAATCCGCCTGCGTTCGAGCCGACGATCCGCGTGAGCACGATGCCCGCCGACGCCAATGCCTATGGCGATATCTTCGGCGGCTGGCTGGTCGGGCAGATGGACATGGCCGCGGGGCTGGTCGCTGCGCGCCGGGCGCGGGGCCGGGCGGTGACGATCGCGATGGACGGGATGCAATTCCACGCCCCGGTCTTTGTCGGCGACGAGGTCTCGGTCTATGCCGAACTGGTCAAGGTCGGGCGGACCTCAATGAAGATCGACGTTGAGGCGTGGCGCCGCAACCGGCACGCTGAGGAACATCAGCTGGTGACGCAGGCCGTATTCACCTTCGTCGCGGTGGGCGACGACCGCAAGCCGCGGCCGGTGGACGGCTGATGCGCGGCGCGCTCGCCCAACCTATCTATCGTTCAATCCTCATTCCCCAGGGGCTCTAGAAGACAATGGCTGAATCCTATGACGTGATCGTGCTCGGTTCCGGACCCGGCGGCTATGTCGCCGCGATCCGTGCGAGCCAGCTCGGTCCCCAAACCGCGATTGTCCAGCGCGAGCCGCCGGGTG
>CAZBYE010000095.1:0-11038 GCA_964496045.1 uncultured Stakelama sp. | reverse complement strand
CCCGCTCGCCATGAGCAGGAGGCAAGCGAGCAATCGGTTCCAGCGTGGCATGGCGGCTGCTCCAATCCCGCGCGGCAATGCCCCGCTCAGTGCACGGTCCCCACCGCGCGGCCGATCGACATCAGCACGATCAGCCGCTCGATCTGGCGCCAGCGGCAGAAATGGATGTGGTTGCCCAAATCGCGATAGCGGTCGGCGCGTGCCGCCGCCTCGAACCCCGCATCATCGCCGAACATCGCAATCAGTTCAGCGGCGTCGGTCACATGCGCGCGATCGGCCAGATAGGGGATGATGGACATTGCAGGCGGCATAAGCGGGGGGCGCTCCAATCGATGCGGTGTGAACACGCATCGCCTGTGCCATGACAGACAGAGTCTTACATTCACGCGCACCACAAAGGTAAACCACCGGAAACCATAAGCTTTTCCACCGTACCACGCGTTCATTATCGGGACGGTGGCGTCCCGGCGCGGGACGTGGCAAGGGGGCGAGATGGATCGCACGCCCTCTCCCGCCCCGCGCGGCAGCACCCCCATTGCGGGCGGCGCGTTGCTCGCACTCGCCCTGATCGTCGGCACCGTGGCTGGCATCCTCAATGGCCAGCCTTCGCTCGGCTTCATCGTCGGGCTTGGCGCTGGCCTCGTGCTGATGCTGATCGTCGCGTTGATCGATCGCGTCCGGCGGACCTAAGCGGCCGCTAGATCCTCCCGCAGTCGCTCGGCGCGCGCTGACCCGCGAACCGCGCATCAATCCAGTCGAGCGTCGGCTTCGCCTCGGTTCGCGCGACGGTCGCATGTTCTCCGCCGGGGATCGAGATGTACCGGACGGTCTTGCCCGCCCGGCACGCACGCTGCGCGAAATCACGCACCACCGCGGGCGCTACGATGACATCGCCACTTCCCGTCGCAATCAGCAGCGGCGACGGGACGGCGGCGGGCGAAACGCTGTTCTGGCGGATCAACCGCGCCCATTGCGGGTGCTTGGTCAAATCGAGGTTACGGGTCGCACGCTCCGCGATCGCGATCCCCAGTATCTGGCTCAGTTTGGGCTTGGCGAACGATGAGATGCAGTTGTTGTCGGCGAGCCGCAGCATCACATTCTGCGTCGACCGGTTGCCGAACGTCGCCATCGGCGCACCATAGAGGCGCGACCAGCTCGCGGCGGTGAATGCGGTCAGGATCGTCCGCGCGCGCTTGTCGCTCCCCTCGACCATGTTGCGGGCAAGGTCGGTGGGTGGCACGATCGCCGCGATCCCGACGAGGTTCAACTCGGGCGCGTAGCTCCGCGCCAATTGCCCGGTCCACAGCGCCGCGAACCCGCCCTGCGATTCACCCCAAACCGCAAAGCGCAACCCGGCATTCACGCCCCGGATGTCCCGCGCTGCCCGCACCGCGTCGAGTACGGATCGCCCGGTTGGCACCCCGGCAAGAAACGGGTGCATCATGTCCGAGCCAAGGCCGGGATAATCCGGCGCCACCACGGTATAGCCCCGCGCGATCACGTCCGTGAGCGACGGTATGACCTTGAAATTACTGTCGTCCAGCGACGGTGCACACCGCTGTGCGACTCCGATCGCGCCATGCGTCCATGCGATTACCCGCCCCGGCCCCGGTGCGGGCCGCGCCGGCGCGATCACCATGCCGCTCACTTCGATCGGTTGGTTGCTGTCGCTCGTCGTCCGGTAGACCACCCGCCAGGCGCGCATCCCCTCCGGCGCGCTGTTGACCGGTTCGGCAGAGACCAGAGTCCCGGCACGTTGAGCGGAGGCGGTGGCCGGCATGGTGAGCAGGGCCGCCGCAGCGATGCTGGCCAGACTGGCGCGTGCATGATGCATGGCGTTGAAATACCACAACCGCCGCCGAAACGAAAAGCTGTGGAAAGGGTGTAGGCTGCCTAAACCAATGCCCGGTGCAGCCACACCACCCGCCCGACGATATCGATCGCCTGCACCGGCACCACCTCGCGTCCGAAGGCCGGGTTGTCGCTCACCACCTCGACCTCCGCGCCCATCGTGCGCAGCCGTTTGACCGCCACCAGTCCCTCGCGCCGGAAGACATAGATCGCCGGCCGCACGCCCAGCGCCCGCCGCGCGCCATCGACCAGAATCTCATCCCCGTCGCACAGGTTCGGCTCCATCGACGCGCCTTCAACCCGGATCGTCGACGCCATGTCCGCGCGCACCCCCAGTCGCCGCAAAAGCGCGGGATCGAGCAGCAACTCACTGCGCAATTCGGTCTCGACCAGCCGCCCGCGTCCCGCCGCCGCACCGGCATCCACTCGGGCGACGGGCACCAGCCCTTCGACCGCCGGACCGCCCAGTGCCGCGTCGCTCAGCCCAAGGTAGCGCGCCAGCTTACGCCGGTCGGACTCCGCCAGTAACCGCGGCGAACCGCGCGTCACAAACTGCTGAAGATAAGCCGCATTCCGCCCGATCAGGCGCGACAGTGCCGCCAGCGACTCCCCCCGCGCCATGGCCGCACGCTCCAGCGCTTCGCGTTGTTCGATAGATTCCATGTTTCGAACATAGCCGTAGGATTTTTCCTAGACAAGTTGGAAATGAGAACATTTAATGAACACTCGAAAGCAGCCGAGTCGGGAGAACAGGAGTGATCGATGGCAATTTTGAGCAAGGTGGAACGGTATCTGCGCAAGCACGGTATGCCGGCCACCAAATTCGGGCGGCTGGCGGTGCGCGACCCGCGGCTCGTTGGCGATTTGCGCAATGGGCGCGAATTGCGCGTGCGGACTCTGGCGCGGGTCGAGGCGTTCCTCTCTGCGCCGCCACCGGCACCGGAGACGAGGCTATGAGCCGCTGGCCCGATCCGGGCACGAAACTCGAACGCGCGCTGATATGCAGCGCCGCGGATGCCGGGGTTGTCCTTACGGTCATCGCGGCAACCGCGACGCCCTGGGCAAGCGTGACATTTGCTGGCGCGCGTCACCAGTTGACGGTGGTTGCGGCACGCTCTTCTTCGCTGGACGCCTGGCTGGCTGGCCTGCCCGAAGCCGAGTTCTGCTTGGGCGGCCATCTGCTCGCGGATCTCGCGGTGACCGGGACAATCGATGCCGTCGAGCTGATGGAGGTCACGCTCGAAGCGCTGACCGTCGAAGATTGCTAGGCTCGAACCGCCATCTTGCGCAGCGCGGCGAGCGCGCCTTCCAGCCCCGTCGGTAACGGCTCGCGAGCGGGCTCCGGCGCTGGCGAAGCCGGTACGGGGGCCGGCTCGGCTTGCGGAACTGGAACAGCCGGAGACGTGATTTGCGTCACCGGCGCCGGCTCAGGGGCGTGATGCGTGCGCCGGGCAATGCCGCGCTCCAGCCGATCGAGCAGCGCGTTGACGCTGGCATCGGTTTCCGGCGCGGCGAGATTGTCGGCTTTCGGCAACGGCGCAGCTACGGGAGCCGGAATCAACGCCGGACGTACCGGCGGCCTCAATTCGAATGTCTCAAGCCGTTCGCCAAGGGCGAGTGCCGGCGCACGGGTGAGCGGCGCCAGTGGCGGCGGCGGCACGCGCGGAAGATCGGGAATCGCGCCAGGATCAAACGCCGATAGTGGCTGATCAAGATCAGCGGGCAGCGGCTGCGGTGTGGGCGGCGAGGCTGCCTCCACTTTCACCTGCGGAATCGACACAGTCGGGATCGTCTCGACCGGTGGCGTGGGGGCACCCATCGCGATCACGGGTTCAGGCGGCAACACAGGCAAGTGCAGATCGCCGACATCGCCGCCATTTTCCTCCGAAAGTGAGACACGCGCATCGCCTTCGATCTTCTCTGAAATCGTGTCGACACGCTCTCCCCTGGCGCGGAACGGCATGCCCAGATCGCGAGTCGCGAGCAGCGGCGCGCGCGGCGGTGCGTCGGGATGGGCATCTGCACGGCGCACCGCGGGAGGGCGCTCGCCAACCTCAGCCTCGCCCCGCGAATCGCGCCACATCAGCAGCCCCGAAAGTACGAACCAGGCAATCAGCGCCGCGGCTCCGCCGGCGAACACGCCGATACAGATCCGCGCGGTGGCGCCCAGCGGCGGCTCGGCGGAGGGAATGAACGCGGCAACGCCACTCGTCACCACGATATCCTGAAGCGCCCCATAGGGAATCGCCAGTGTCGCCAGCGCGACGAGCGCACCAGCAGCCCCCGCGCCAGCGAGCGCAAGATTGGGGGTCAGACGTTGAGCGATGCTGTACGCTACCATTTTCCGGACCGTTCGCGCGCCTCAATGAGCTTTTGGTAAACAGGTTCGTAGCGTGAAATGTTTGACGACCAGTTACGTTCTTTCTCGACGAACGTCCGCGCCCGCTCACGCTGCGTCTCCCAGCCGTCGCGATTCTCCAACACTCGCGCCACCGCCTGCGCCAGCGCTGCGGGATCGTCGGGCGGAAACAACGTGCCGGTGTCGCCGTCGCGAATCAGCTCGCGATGCCCGCCCACGTCCGATGCCGCGACCAGCCGCCGCTGCGCCATCGCCTCGATCGGTTTGAGCGGCGTGACCAGATCCGTGAGCCGCATATGCTTACGCGGATAGACCAGCAGATCGATCAGTGAATAATAGCGTTCCACCTGCTCGTGCGGCACGCGCCCGACGAAATGGATCGCCTCCGCCGCGCTCGACGCCTTGGCCTGCGCGCGCAGTTTCTCCTCCATTGGTCCACCACCGACCATCAACAACCGTGCTTTCGGGCGGGCTGCGACCAGCGCCGGCATCGCCGCGATCAGGTCGTCCAGCCCCTCATAGTCATAGAAGCTCCCGATGAAGCCGATCACCTCGGCGTCATCCAATCCCCATTCGGTCGAAAGCGCCGCGTCGCGCGCGGGCGGCTCGCCGAACAGATGCAGGTCGACGCCATTGGGCGAGATCATGATCTTGCCGCCGTCGATCCCCCGCGCCACCAGATCGCGCTTGAGGCCCTCGCAGATCACCGCCACCGCATCTGCGTGCTTGCACGCATAGGTTTCGAGTCCGCGCGTCGCCCGATATTTGAGCGACCCTTCGGTTCCGGTGCCGTTGCCCACCGCCGCATCCTCCCAGAAGGCACGGATCTCGTAGAGCAACGGAATCCCGTATTTCTTCGACGCGCGCATCGCTGCGAGCGGATCGATGACTGGCGAATGCGCATGCAGGATATCGGGCCGGAAACGCTCCACCACCTGGCAAATCCGTCGTGCAAATGTCGCGATCTCGGCCGCCTCGCCCAACACCGGGGGCAGCCGCCGCATTTGTTTCGTCCGGTGGAAATCGATCCCGTCGAGCGTCTCGAACGGCGCATCGCCGGTGTGGTATCGTGGCCCTGTAACCCCGGCGACGGTCCAGCCGCGCTCCATCTGCGCCTTCAGAATCGCGCGCGTGCGAAAAGTATAGCCGCTGTGGAGCGGGAGCGAGTGGTCGAGAACGTGCAATATACGCATGATGTCCGCCCTCTGGCATGCCAGCACTTAACGCCGCGTCAACCTCGCTGCGCTAGGAAAAGTGCGGGTGAGCGCGTGAAGGGACGGCAACGATGATCGACAGTCTGGTGCTGGGCCTCACCCATGGCTTGCTGCTGCTTACCGCCTGGCGACTGATCAACAACCCCGCGCTCGACGACGAAAGCGCGCCGCCTCCGGGGGAAGAAGCAGGCAAGCGTCCAGGCAACCGCTGGGGCCGCAAGCGTGCGTGACCTGGCCTTTATCGCATTCCTCGCGGCGATCTTCGGCCTCGGCTTCCGGCGGCCGTTCATCTTCGTGCTGGCGTACGTGTATATCGACGTCGTCTCGCCGCAGCGGATGAGCTATTTCCTGCTCAACGCCTTCCCGATCTCGGCGATGGCAGTAGGCTTCGCGGTCCTCTCCTGGCTCGCCTTCGACGACAAGAAGGATACGCGCGTCGCCCCGCGGCAGGGGCTGATGCTGGCGCTCCTCGTCTATTGCTACTGGACGACGACCAAAGCCGATTTCCCGATCGATGCTGCGTTCAAATGGGATTGGGTGTGGAAGGCGCTGGCCTTCGCGATCTTCCTGCCCCTCACCTTGCGCACCAAGCTGCGCATCGAGGCGTTGCTGCTGTTCATGCTGCTCTCGGTCGCGACGATCATCATCAACGGCGGGCTCAAGACCGCACTCGGCGGTGGCGGCTACGGCCAGCTCAAGCTCTATGTGGATAATAATTCCGGTCTGTTCGAAGGCAGCATCATCTCCGCCGTCTCCATCTGCGTGATCCCGCTGATCCTGTGGTTCACCCGCCACGGCACGATCTTCCCACCCGACTGGCGCGTGAAGACCTTTGGCTACCTGCTCATCTTCGCCTGCCTGCTGATGCCGATCGGCACCCAGGCGCGCACAGGGCTGCTGTGCGTGGGCCTGCTCGCCATCCTGATGCTGCGCGACGTCAAGCGGCGCATGGTCTATATCGGTGGCGCGGCGGCGCTCGCGCTCGTCGCGATACCCTTCCTCCCCACCGCGTTCAGTGAGCGGATGGGCACGATCCGCACCTATCAGGCCGACGCCTCGGCCTCGACCCGGATCGCGGTGTGGCAATGGACGCTCGACTATGTGAAGGCGCACCCGTTCGGCGGCGGGTTCGAGGCGTATCGCCAGAACGAGATCAAGTACGACAAAATCGAGATGGTCGGCGAAGGCGCCAGCGTTACCGTCGTCCGTACGCCCGAGATCGACAAGTCGCGCGCCTATCACTCGGCCTATTTCGAGATGCTGGGCGAGCAGGGCTGGCCCGGCTTCGCGCTCTGGCTGATGATCCATCTCGGCGGCATCATCCGCATGGAGGTGCTGCGCCGCCGCTACATGAAGGCGCCGCCCGATCAGGCCTGGATCTCCCCGCTCGCCACCGCACTCCAGCACGCGCATATGATCTATCTGTTCGGCGCAACCTTTGTCGGCATCGCGCTTAATCCGTTCGTCTACATGCTGGTCGGCGCGCAGATCGGGCTCGACACTTATCTCGCCCGCAAACGCGCCGAGGAAGGCATGAAGCCGATGCACAAGCGGCGCGATTCCCCCGCGCCAGCGCCGGTATGATGGGCTAAGACGCAGAAATGTCCGGCCTGTTTCTTGTTCGCAACGATGATCCCGACTTTACCGCCGCCGCGCTGACGGAAGCGCGGGATGCGTTCGCGGCCCAGGGCTTCCCCGCCCCCGCGCAGCACGCCCTGCCCGGCTGGTCGCTGCTTCACTTTCCCTACATCATCGGCGGCCCCGACGGCTTGCTGGTGCATGGCGAGGACGTCGCCATTGCCGCGGGCACGCCTGTCATCGACGGCAAGTTCGGCCGCGCCGCGCTTGAAGCGCTGCTCGGCATGGATCCGCTCGCGCTCGACTGGAGCCGGATTGGCGGCCAGTTCGTGGCGCTGATCCGCCGCAACGGGCGCACCTTCCTGTTCGGCGATTATTTCTCAGCCTTCCAGCTCTTCTGCGACACCGGAGACAGGCTGTTCTCGACCTCGCTGCTCGCCGCCGCGCAGGCGATGCCGCGGCTCAGCTTCGACGCGCAGGGTGTGTACGAACTCGCCTTCAACGTCATGCCGATCGGCGACGACACGGTGTTCGCGGAGCTAAAGACGCTGTCCCCCTTCGCGGTGATCGAACTGACCGACCGCGGCGTGGTTCGCCATCGCGTCGAAAAGCCGCTTCCTTCAGTTCCCTCGCGCCTGCCGCTTGCCGAACAGATCGAGCGTCACCGCGCCCCGCTCGCCAGCATCGTCGGCGCGCATGTCGCGCCGTTCGGCAATCATTTCCGCCGTCCGTTGTCGGGCGGGCCCGATTCGTGTGCCGGCCTCCCCGCGCTGCGTCAGGCCGGATGCCAGCCCGAACTCTATGTCTACGGCCTGCCCGGCGACGAGGATGTCGAGATCGCTCAGGCGATGGGCAAAGCGTGCGGGTTCGAGGTCGAATGGACCGACAAATATGCCGAGACTCCGCCGCCGGACGCCTTCCCCGAGCTGGTCGCACGCAACTTCCACCAGTTCGACGGGCTGCCGACCTTCGGCAACATCTTCGACAATGGCGCGCATGGCGAAGCCCAGATTGCACGCCACGCCGGCGGCGCGCTCGCGGTGTCGGGCGGGTGCGGCGAGATCTACCGCAACTTCTTCTACCTCCCCGACCGCCGCTTCACCGCGCACGATGTCGCCCGCACGTTCTTTGCGCGATTTACCCCGGGGGATGCGACCGAGCGCTTCGATTCGCGCAGCTTCATTGACGGCATCGCCGCGCGCATCGGCGCCGCGATCGAACCGCCAGCAGCCTCCGGCCGCCTCGACCGCACCCGCATTGAACAAATCTATCCGCGCATCCGCTGCCGCGCGCTGTTCGGGCGCGAGATCAGCCTCGAGGGGCGCTACAGCCCCTACCTCATGCCGTTCCTCGACCATCAGGTCGTGGCGCAGGCGATGACGATCCCGCTCAAACTCAAGCATGCCGGCCGGTTCGAGGCGGCTTTGCTCAACGCGATAGACCCGCAGCTCGCCGGCCAGCCTTCGGCTTATGGGCATGATTTCACCACGGGGCCGGACCGCAAGCATCGCTTCACCGAATGGTCGACGCGGATCCGCCCGGTCTGGGTGCGCCAGCACACCTATTCGCTGCGCCGCCGCATGGGGCCGATGGGCGACGAACATGGCGGGCTGCTGTCGCCCGACTATATGCACCGTGTGATCGACCCGGAATTCCCGGCAATGCGCCGCTTCTTCCGCATGGATGCGATCAGCGACAGCGGCCTGTGGCGCCGCATCGCCAACCTCGAATATCTGGCGGCAGAATTGGGATCGAAGCTAGCCTAGGCTCTTCCCGAACAACGCCAGCAGCCGGCCCCACGCCTTCTCGGCCTGCACCTGATTGTAGACCGGGCTGTCGGGTGGGCACCAGCCGTGCATGGCGCCGGCATAGACCTCGATCTCGGCGGGCAGTTTCGCTTCGGCGAACGCCGTGCGCAGCGTTTCCTTCTCCTGCGGGAAGCGCTTGTCGTCATTCTCGGCGACGGCGATCAGGAAATTCGCCTTCATCTTGGGGATCAGCAGATGCGGGCTGTCGGGCTTGTCGGTCGCCAGACCACCGCCATGAAACGAAGCCGCCGCGCGGATGCGACCTGGCAACGCCGCGGCAGTCTGCATGATGATCGGACCGCCCATGCAATAGCCGGTGGTTCCGGCGCCGCGCCTGGGATCGACCTCGGGCTGTTTGTCGAGAAAGGCGAGGAACGCGCCCGCATCGCGCGCGATCGCGTCGGCGGTCAGCGCCTGCCGCCATGGCATGATTCGCCCGCGCACTTCCGGCTGATCCCAGGATTCGCCTTCCTTGAAGATCGGCAGCCCGCTGTTGCGGTAGAATTGGTTGACCGTCAGCACAGCATAGCCCGATTGCGCCAGCCGCTCACCCATCTTGCGGAAGGCGGGGCGCAGGCCGAACACGTCGGGCCACACCAGCACCGCCGGATGCCTGCCCTTGGCGGGCGCGGTGAAATAGGCCTGCGCCACCCCATCCGGCGTCTTGATGGTGATGTCGCGATGCTTCAGCGTCTGGGCATTGGCGGGTGCGGGCAGCAACGCCGCAAGCGCCGCCGCGCCGGTCATCCCCGCAAAATCGCGCCGCGACACCTTGCCGAAGGCGCGCTCGTTGTCGGCGTCGGTCAGATCATCACACATCGCGCAGCTCTCCCTGAATCGGCTCGGCGCCTATCCTAGGCGGCCTTCCTCGCGGCACAAACCCGGTTCGACGAACGCCACGCGGTCAAGGCGCGCGATACCACCAGACACCATGGCGTTCCTCGCGCATCGCCCGCCCCTCGACCTCCAGCCGGCGCAGATGCGCAAGCGTCTCGCCGGTGGCGAGGCCGATCATGCTGCCGTCGATCTTGCGCCGGAACATCCGCCCGAAACAGTCGACCACGCGCCGCGGCTCGGTGAGGTGCGCTTCCAGGATATCGAGCCGCTTCAAATGCTCGTCACGCAGCGCCGCCAGCCGTGGATGCAGCCCCGTGAACGGCTCGCCATGCGCGGGCAGCACCAGCAGGTCGCCCGGCAGTTCCATCAGCCTGTCGATCGACGCCAGCCATTCGCCGAGCGGGTCCGCCTCCGGCTCCGTCAGCCCGAGCGAGACGTTCGAACTGATCCGCGGCAATACCTGGTCGCCCGCGATCAGCACGCCCTCGCCCTCGTTCCACAGGCAGGCATGTTCGGGGCAATGGCCCGACGCAGTCACCACGCACCAGTCCGCGCCGCCAATCGCGATCCGTTCGCCATCGATGATGCGCCGGTAAGACAGCGGCAGCGGCGCAACCATTTTGCTCATCCGCCCGAACCCGCCGGCCGAGGCTTCGGCGATCTGCGCGTCGTCCCATCCTGCCGCGCGCCAGAAGGCGACCTGTTCGTCGGGCACGACATCGCGCGCGTCCGCGGTGAGTACCCGCAAAGTCAGCCACTCGCCGCGCGTCATCCACAGCCGTGTCTGGAACTTGCGGCACAGCCAGCCGGCGAGGCCGGCATGATCGGGATGGAAGTGCGTGCAGATCACCCGCCCCACCGGCCGCTCCGCCAGCGGTGCCGCCGCGAACAGCGCACGCCATGCGTCGACCGCTCCCGCGATGTTCAGCCCGGTGTCGACCGCGGTGGTCGCGTCGCCGTCGTCGAGCAACCAGCAATTGATGTGGTTGAGCGGTCCCGGCACCGGCAGCCGGATCCAGCGCACGCCACGGGCGATCTCGACCGCTTCCCCGATACCCGGCACCCGCTCGCCGAACGGATAGGTCAGCCCGCGATGGCTGGTCGCGACGAAATTCTCGTCCTGCGTCAGCGAAACATCGGGGGAAATGGTCGGGCGATCCATACCCGAAACATTGACGGCGCGGGACTCGCTTGTCGAGTCGCCGCGCCGTCACAATACCGGAAAATGGAAAATCAGGTCAGCTGCGGAACAGGTTCTCCGCAGTAGGCTCGGGCGCGCCCGGCTCGCGCGAAGCCGCTTCGCGCTCGGCCCGGATCTGCCCGAGCCGGCCCCCCCCGTCCCCCTCCCGGCCCAGGGCCACGGTGTAGAGCCGGATGCCCTGGTCCCGGGC
>CAZBYE010000094.1:0-11125 GCA_964496045.1 uncultured Stakelama sp. | reverse complement strand
GGGCAATGAGGGTTTTGGCAACGGCAATTTCCAGGCGCTGTTCGAGAGCATCGAACTCGATCAGATCCGCCGCGGGGTGATCAAGGTCGACGCCTGAAGAAACAGGAGAGGAGAGCCGGAGCAAATCCGGCCCCCAATTCCTTCCAAAGGGGGAAGGAACAGGATGCGGGAGCGGACCCAAGCACCGCTCTCGCATCCAACTTTTTGAGGGAAGGTCGGCGCCAGCTTCTCCGGCCCGAAAAGAAGGTTTAGGAAGCGGCATGACCGACTATTTCCCCGGCTTCGGCAACCATGTCTCGACCGAAGCGGTGCCCGGTAGCCTGCCCGTCGGGCGCAATTCGCCGCAACGACCGGCCTATGGCCTCTATGCCGAGCAGTTGAGCGGGACTGCCTTCACGGCACCCCGGCACGAGAACCGCCGCTCGTGGCTCTACCGGATGCGGCCCAGCGCCGAGCATCCGCCCTATACCCGCTATCCGGGCGCCGGGCGCTTCATCGCCACCGCCCCGGGCGATCCGCTCCCGCCCAATCGGCTGCGCTGGGATCCCGTCGCCGCGCCCGCGCCGGGCACTGACCTGATCGATGGCATGACGACGATGCTCGTCAATCGCGCGCCCGCCGATCTCGAGGGCGTCGCGGTGCATGTCTATGCCGCGAACGCCGACATGGGCACCCGCGTCTTCGTCGATGCCGATGGCGAACTGCTGTTCATTCCGCAGGCCGGACGACTGACCCTGCTCACCGAGCTTGGCCGGATCGACATCGCGCCGGGGCAGATCGCGCTGGTCCCGCGCGGCGTCCGCTTTCGCGCGCTGCTGCCCGATGGCGAGGCGCAGGGCTATGTCGCCGAGAACCACGGCGCCTTGTTCCGGCTGCCCGACCTTGGCCCGATCGGCGCCAACGGGCTCGCCAATCCGCGCGACTTCGAGACGCCCGCGGCGTGGTATGAGGATCGCGACGTGCCGTTCGAGATCGTCCAGAAATCGCTCGGGCATCTGTGGACGACGACGCTCGACCATAGCCCGCTCGATGTCGTCGCCTGGCATGGCAACCTTGCGCCGTGGCGCTACGACCTTGCCCGGTTCAACACGATGAACACGGTGAGCTTCGACCATCCGGATCCGTCGATCTTCACCGTGCTGACCTCACCCAGCGACGTGCCGGGCCGGGCCAATGCCGATTTCGTGATCTTCCCGCCGCGCTGGATGGTGGCCGAAGACACGTTCCGCCCGCCCTGGTTTCACCGCAACATCATGTCGGAGGCGATGGGGCTGATCCATGGCGCCTATGACGCCAAGGCCGACGGCTTCGCGCCGGGCGGCCTGTCGCTCCACAACCTCATGGCCGGGCATGGCCCCGATGTCGCGAGCTGGGAAGGCGCGAGCAACGCCGAGCTGAAGCCGCGCAAGATCGACGGGACGATGGCGTTCATGGTCGAGACCTGCTGGCCCTATCGACCGACCAGCCATGCCCTCGACACCGCTCAGCCGGACTATGACGCGGCATGGACGGGTTTTCCCAAGGCGAAGCTGCCCTGACCGAACGGCTTACCACCACCCCGGCGGGCGTCCGGCTCGGCCCGGTCGAGATCATTGCGGACGGCGCGGCGCGCAACTTCGTGCTCGAGATGAAGGCCGGTCGCTTCCATGGCTTCGCGGTCCGGCGGGGCAATGCCGTCATGGGCTTTGTCGATCGCTGCCCGCATATGGGCCTTCCGCTCGCCCAGCAGCTCGATACCTACCTCACCGCCGACCGCAGCCTGATCCAGTGCAGCTGGCACGGCGCGCTGTTCCGGGTCGATGACGGCGGCTGCGTCGGCGGCCCCTGTATCGGCGCGTCGCTCACCCCATGGCCGCTCGAGGTGCGCGAAGGCGCGATCTACACCGCCTAGGCGGCCGCCTTCGCCTTGGGTTCAGGGTTGGAAAACTCCATCCCCTCATCGATCCCGCCCCAGCGCAGCGCGACCAGATCGAGCGCATAATTCTGGTGCACGCGCCACGGCTTGCGATTCCCCTGTTTGGGGAATTTGTCCATGCCACGCTGGACATAGCCCGAGGTGAAGTCGAGGAACGGTTCGGGCTGGACATCGCCCGCGATGCGCGGGGTCGCCTGCCGCATGCCGCGCTTCTTCATCACGTTGAGCAGACGGGCGACATAGGCCGCCGTAAGGTCCGACTTCAGCGTCCAGCTGGCATTGGTATAGCCGAAGCTGGAGGCGAGGTTCGGGATGTCCGAATACATCATCGCCTTATAGCCGAGCGACCTGGCAGGATCGGCGATGACCCCGTCGACGGTGAAGGGAATGCCGCTCATCAGCTGCATGTTGAGTCCGGTCGCTGTGACGATCACGTCCGCAGGGAGCAACTCGCCCGACTTGAGGCGAAGGCCGCCTTCCTCGAACGTCTCGATCTGGTCGGTGACCACCGATGCATGCCCGTCGCGGATCGACGCGAACAGATCCGCGTCGGGGACGAGGCAGATGCGCTGGTCCCATGGATTGTAGCGCGGCGTGAAATGGGTCGCGACGTCATAATCCTCGCCCAGCTCGTCGCGGACCATCTGGATCAGCCGCGCCTTGGTCTTCTCGGGCTTCTTGCGCGCGAGCCGGTAGAAGAACTGGCCGAGCGAGATGTTCTTGAGCCGGGTCAGGCGATAGGCGAGCTTGCCGGGCAGCTTCGCGCGCAGCCAGTTGGCGATCCCGTCCTCGGACGGGCGCGCGACGATATAGGTGGGCGAGCGCTGGAGCATCGTCACATGCGCGGCGGTCTTCGCCATTTCCGGCACCAACGTCACCGCAGTCGCGCCCGACCCGATCACCACCACGCGCTTCCCGGCATAGTCGAGATCCTGCGGCCAATGCTGGGGATGGACGATGTCGCCCCCGAACCGCTCGCGCCCGGCGAATTCGGGGAGGTAACCCGCGGCGTAATTATAATAGCCCGAGCACATGAAGAGGAAATTGCAGGTGAAACTCGCCGGCTCCTTGTCCGGCCCGCGCTCGACGCTGACCGTCCAGCGCGCATCCTGCGTCGACCAGCTCGCACCGGTCACGCGATGCTGATGGCGGATATGCTTGTCGATGCCGTAGTCGCGCGCCGCTTCGTCGAGATAGTTGAGAATCGACGGCCCGTCGGCGATCGCCTTCGCCTGTGTCCACGGACGGAAGCTGTAACCGAGCGTGTACATGTCGCTGTCCGACCGAATGCCCGGATAGCGGAACAGGTCCCACGTCCCGCCGATGCGCTCGCGGCCTTCGAGGATCACATAGCTGCGGTCGGGGCAGTCGCGCTGGAGGAAATACCCCGCGCCGATCCCCGAGATCCCTGCGCCCACAACCACAACGTCGAAATGCTCGGTCATTCGCCTCTCCCGGGCAGATACTTACACTTGTGTAAGTTAAGTGCAATGCCGTTCGGGCCCACCGGTGAGCGCACCGCCCGAATTACTGAACGACATCGTTCAATTAATTTACAAACTTGACTCGAAACGCATGTTTTTCGCGTCAGCTTGACACCTGTCATGTGCGGGCGCTGACCGGGCCCAGCATGAACAGGTGCATGGCTTCCGCATAGCGGAATGCGGCGATGTAGGAAAATACCACGCGCTTACCTACGCCAGCCCGTCACCCCAGCCTTGTGCCGGGGTCCACCGGAGAGCAAGCCTCGGGCAAGAGGCTTAAGGGACTAACGGTGTGGCACGGTGGATCCCGGCACAAGGCCGGGATGACGAAGTGAGCCGGGATAGGCGCGCTAATAGTCCTTCGAATATTTGAGGCCCGCGCGCGATCCGCCGAACGACCCGACCTGTGACAACAGGCTGAGCGACCGGGTCAGGGCGATCTCCATCTGCACCGCGGTGTAGCCGCGCGCATCGGTGATGATCTCCACATAGATATTGTCGGTCAGATACTGGCCCGCGGCCAGCGCCATGCCGCGCCCGGTGGTGTCGTCCTCGCCCAGAATGCGCAGCCGGTCGATCCCGGTCGCCGAGCGCAGCTGGCCGAGCGGGTTGAGTCCGCCCGAAGCACGCAGCGAGTTGAGCGCGGCGGCAAGCTGGATCGCTTCGGTCGCCGACAAGTTGGTGACCGAGCTGCCGAACAACAGCCGCGACAGCACCTCGTCCTGTGGCAGCGACGGCGTCGAGGTGAAGGCAATGCGCGGTTGCTGACCGGTGCCGGTGATGTTGATGATCGCCGTCACCCCCTCTGCCGTGGTGCTTGCCGAGATGTTGATGCTGGGATCGGTCAGCGGGCCGCCCTCGAAATTGACCAGACCACGGGTCAGCTCGAAGCGCCGGCTGGCGAAGCTGTAGGTGCCGCGCACCACCTTCGCCTCGCCGGTGACAATCGGCGCCGCCGAGGTGCCGGTGACCTGCATCCGCGCGCTCCATTCGGATTCGAGGCCCATACCGTTCACGAACAGGCGATTGTCCGCCACCACCGCGACGTTGAGGCGGAAGATACCTGCCGGCTTGCGCCGCACCGGACGCTTGCCCTCGGCATCCAGTTCGCTCTTGCGATAGACGCCGGTCAGCTCGGGGACTTCGGCGGCACCCTGACGGACGATCTGGTAGCGCGCGTCGGGGATGATGATGCGGCCTTCGATCAGTCCACCGTCGAGCCCGTTGGTGATGCGAAGCTGCCCGGTCGCGGTCGCGCCGAGCGCGTCGCTGCGTGCCAGCCGCGCGTTGCGGAAGCGCGCGGTGATGTCGATCGGGAAGCCCTCGGCCGAGGAGAGGCCGATCGTACCGGTGGCGATCACCCGGCCGGCGCCCGCCACCGCATTCATCTCGGTAATGTCGAGCGAGTCGTTGTCGAACCGCCCCTCGATCTTCATCTGGGTCAGCCGGGTGCCCCAGGTCTCATTCTCATAGGTGAGGTTGGCGGCGCGCAATTGCCCGGTCAGCTGCGGCGCACGCAGCTGGCCCGAAAAATCCGCCGCAATCGAGATCGGCCCGGCCACCGACTGGTCGGTGAAGCCGGCGAGCGAGAAGAGCACCGCCGACGGCCCGTTATAGCGGATGCCGCCGGCCAGCGGTGCTGCCATCAGCCGTTCGTTCCAAGTCGCGCCGGGGCCGAGCGGCTGGAGCGTTGCCACCATCCGCCCGATCGTCGTCTGGCCGCGCTTGATCACCGCGCGCGCGTCGCCGCCCTCCGGCAGCAGCCGGCCGACGAATGCGATGTCCACCGGGGCGGACACGCCGGCGAGGCTCGAGCGGTTGAACCCGGCGATGTTGAGCCGCGCGATCGCATTGGGGAAGCTGCCGTCGCTCGCCTGTTTGAAGTCCAGCGACCCGGTGGCGCTGCCGCCGATGCCGAGCCCCGGCGAGAACGCATTGGCGATCGCCAGGTCGAGCTTGTCGATCCGCGCCTGTACCGCCAGCCCGTCACCCCAATGGCCCGCGACCCGCGCATTGCCGCGATCGAAGTCGATCTGGGTCGGGGCAAGGCGGTAACCGCTATCGCTCACCGCAATCCGCGCCGCCTGCGGGGTCCGGAACGCGATATTGTTCGCGCGCCCGGACAAGGCGACACGCCACAGATCGGGCGCGAAGGCGGCATTGACGCCGACCCGGAACGGCACGCCGGAGGATCCTTCGGCAAGCGCCTGCGCGGTCCCGTTGCCGCCGCGATAGTCGATCTTGCCGCGGGCACGCGTCAGCACGAATTCGCCGCGCCGCAGGTTCGCAACCTGAGCCTCACCGGTGATCGCGGGCGCATCGTCGTAGAGGATGACCGTCGCGTTGACGACCGCGCGGCCGATGGTGAATTCGAGATCGCCGGGGACCTTGGCATTGCTCGCCGTCGCGCGCACCACCGCCTGCTGGTACTTGCCCCGCGCCGACAGGTCGACATTGCCGTTGATGCCCGATCCGGTGAACGCCAGCGCTCCCGCGAACGGCCCGGCAGCGGTCTGGGTGAGCTTGCCGGTGATGTCGGTCCCGGCGAAGCGCGCGGTGCGCACATCGACCGTCATCGCCTGTCCCATGCGCACCAGCACATCGGCGGTGAAGGGGCCATAGCTCGTCCCGCCCTTGGCGGTGATGGCATAGGCGTCGCCCTGCCCGCGAATCCGGGCTTCGAGATCGGCGAGGCCGACGCCCATCCCCGGCTTCGGCGCGCGCACGTCGATCACCGGCGCGTAGAGCGTCCCCGTCACCCGCGCGAACAGCGGACCATAGGCCTTGGACACGCCATCGGCGGTGAGCCGCAGCGGCCCAGCGGGGTCGTAGCTTCCGGAGCCGCGGACAACCGTGAGCTGGGGCGCCGCGAGCTTGAGATCGGAGAAGGTGATGATCCCGCGCGGATCGAGACCGACATTGACGCTCATCACAGCATTGCCGCCCAGAAAATCGCGCACGCCCGAATTGAACAGCCGCGTGCTGCGCCCGACGATCCGCCCCTTGATCCCCCAGCCGCCGCCCGGCGCGGCATAGAGATTCGCGTCGGTGGTCAGGTTGACGATGCCGATGCTGTCGATCGTATAGTCGTTGACCCGCCCCTTGAGCGCGCCGGCATAGCGGCCGGTGGCGATGTTGGCGGCGATGATCGCGGTCGCGTCGATCTTGTCCGAGCGGATGCGGAGGTTCTCAGACAGGATCTGGGGTCCGGTGATGGCGAGATCGCCCGCCAGCGTGACATTGGTGAGCAGGCCGCCGGCCGCGGCGTTGAGCCCCGACACGCGCTTTGCCCGCGCCCGCACGGGAACGAGGATGCGGTCGGCGTTCACCGTCGCCTTCCCCTCGGCATACAGGCCTTCGACCACGGTCTCGCCAAAGCCCAATGCCGCCGCCTGCAGCTTATAGTCGAGGGTCGGGGTCGCGAACGGGCCGTTCAGCGCCACCGCGCCGGTCACGGACCGGCCGTTGAGGTTCGGCGCGATCGCACCGGGGGTCAGCAGCGTGCCGGCGATCCGGAACTGATCGAACGCATTCTTGCCGAGGTCGATCGTCCCGGTCGTGGTCAGCGCCATCGCCTTTGAACGCAGCTGCAGCCGGGTATCGACGCGGCGCTGGTCGAGCGTCGCGTCGAGCGCGACCTGGAGGTTGGGCGCGGTCAGCCGCTCGACCGGGCCCTTGAGGATCAGGCCGGGCTGCGCCGTGCCGCGGACCTGGAAGGTGCCCTTGCGTGCGGTGATGCCGAGATCGGCGAGCGGCGCGCCGCCGAGCGTTCCGACCGCGCGTCCACGCCAATTGTCCCAGCCGCCGCGGCCGTCGAGCCGGACCGCAAGCGGCGCCTTCAGCCCCGTCAGCCCGGCGACCAGCCCGTTCGCCGGCGCGTTGAGGTCGGCACGCATGTCGAGCTTGTTGGCGTCGGGCACCGCGTCGAGCACCACCGACACGAGATCGCCACCCTGCCGGCCCAGCGTGCGCCCGTTGACGATCACGCGCGCGCGCCGGTCGGCGATCGCCGCCTCGCCGCTCAAGGTCGCGACATAGCGCTTCCCGGCGACCGGCGGATCGAGCACCAGCCGGTCGATCCGGATCCGCCCGATATCGATGTCGAGGTCGGGAAGGTAGGGCGCGTTGGGATCGCCCGGCTTGAGCTCGGGCAAGCGCGCGACCTGCACCAGCGGACTGGTCGCCGAGCGGATATCGACATGGTTGTTGAGGTACGCAAAGGGACGCCAGTCGACGGCGATCGACGGCGAGGTGGCGAACACCCCCTTGGCATCGCTGACGCGGACATCGCGCAGCACCATCGCGCCGTAGATCGATCCCTCGATCCGCCCGACCTTGATGTTGATCCCGCTCTCGGTGCTGTAGTTGCCGATCTGATCGGCGACGAAGCGCTTGCCGGGGCTGGTATTGAGGCCGAAGATCGCGAGCGCCACCAGCAGCGCGAGCCCGAGCAGCAGGATCGCCACCCATTTGACGATCCGCAGCCACAGCGGCGTGCGTGCAGCCTGGACTTCGATCTCCGGCGGGCTTGCCTCTTCCGCCATCAGAAGGCCTGCCCGATCGAGATGTACAGTGCGACCTTGGACTCGCCCGGCTTGCGGTTGATCGGGGTCGCGACGTCGAGGCGCAGCGGGCCGAAATTGGTGTACATCCGCGCACCGATGCCGAAGCCGAAGCGCAGGTCGGTCAGCTTGGGCAAGCCGCCCTCATAAACCTGTCCCGCGTCGATGAAGGGCACGATCCCGAAATCGCCGAAGCGATAGCGCGCCTCGATCGCGAACTCGTTGAAGCTGCGCCCACCGATCGGCTTGCCGTCGGGCGCGCGCGGGCCGAGTTCCTGATAGCCGAAGCCGCGCACCGATCCGCCGCCGCCGGCATAGAAGCGCCGCGAGGGGGCGAGGTCGTTGCGATCGATGCCCTGGATCGTACCGAAACGGGCGCGGCCGGCGAGCACGATGCTGTCCATGACCGGCTGGTAGATCGTCCCCTCCACCGTCGCGCGCGCATAAGGGCGCACCGCACCGCGCACCGAGGTTTCGGGGCTGAGGTTGGCCTTCACGCGATAACCGCGCGTCGGATTGAGCAGATTGTCGGACTGATCCCACCCGGCGAACAGCGGCAGCGCGGCGATGAAATAGGCGCCGCGGCGGCGCTCGCCGCGGTCGAAATCATAGCGATCCTCGCTCGTGCCAATCAGCTCGACGCCATAGCTATAGGTCAGCGGTTTCTGCCAGATCGGCGTCGAATCATAGGAAACCCGCGCACCCAGCGTGCCGGTCAGGCTGGTGAACGCCTCGACATCCTTGCGTAGCGCCGACGCGAACAGCTGGAAGGTGCGGTCGCGCCGTCCGGCGTTGGAGCGGCGGAAGGTGGCGGAAGCGCCCTGTTCCTGCGTGCCTGCGACCCCGCTCAGAACCAGCGCGCCTTCGGGCGGGAACAGGTTGCGGTGCGTCCAGCTGACCTCGGCGCGCAGCCCCTGACCGGTCGAAAAACCGAGCTCGCCCGCCAGCGTGCGCGGCGGTCCGGCGGTCTGCTTCACCAGCAGATCGATATACTCGGTGCCGTCCGCGCCCTTCTCCCCGGTCTTCACCGGTTCGACCGACACGGTCGAGAACAGGCTGGTCGCGACCAGCGCGTCACGCAGATCATCGACCTTACGGCTGTCGTACAGCTGATCGCGATCGAAGCGCGTCAGCACGTTGATGTGCTTGACGTCGATCGCCTGCGTACCCTCGGTGGTGATGGTCCGGAAACGCGCGCGCGGGCCGATCGTCACGGGCAACAGATAGTCGCCGGTATGCGTTTCCTCGTCGAGCAGGATGTCGCGTTCGCCGACCTCGGCAAAGGGATAGCCGTTCTGCGGCAGCGCCAGGCTCACCGCCGCTTCGGCCGCCTGCACGCGCACCGCGTCGATCCGCTCGCCGGTCTCGAGCTTGAAATGGTCGGCGATCAGACCGGGCGGCACGGTCGGATCGGCGTCGATCTTGATGGCGCCGAGCGTATAGAGCGGCCCCGGCACCGCAGTGATCGTCGCCGTCACCGGGCGGGTGCCGCCCGGGGTCTGATCGACCGTCGCCACCGCGGTCGCATCATAATAGCCCAGCGTCTTCATCAGCCGCACGGCCAGCGCTTCATCCTCGCGCGCCCGCGCGCTGATGATCGCGGCGTTGGCGGCCACGCCGTCGCCGTCCTTCAATGCCGAAAGCTCTTCAAACCGGTCGTCGAGGCTGAGTTCATCGAGGCCGATAATGCGCGTCGCATAGCGGATTTCGACCCCGGCCTCGTCATTGACCGGCATCGCTTCGGCGATCGGGGTGCTGTCGAATTCGCTGAGCGGCGGCAACGGGGTCGCCAGTTCAGTCTCATTCTGCGCTTGCCCCAACGGCGTATCGACGTCGAGCGGATCGATCGCGTCTGGCATGGCGTCGAGCGGGGCGGCCCGGGGCGCAGCCGGATCGGCGGGCTTCATCGGTTCGAGCGGGGCATTCATATCGTCGCTGAGCGGCGGAAGCGACTTGTCGAATTCCTCGTCGGACACGATCGGTTTGGTATCGGGCGCAGGCGCGGATTGCTGGACGGAGCGGCGCACTTCAGGCGGCTTCGGATTGTCTGCCGGCGCACTCTGCCCGGGCTGGCCTGCGTTGCTGCTGACCTGGGCGCTGCCCGCCACGGGCGCCAGCGCGCTCCCAGCGAAAACCAGGAAACCCAGTCCGACCCCATAAATTGCCCCTTCCTCCCACAGGGATCGCACACCCAACGCACCCGGCGCACGCCCACTCGCTAACCCAACGAGCGAGCGGGGGGAAGGTTCAAGCCGACTTAACCGGCATTTTGGGCAACTCCGCGCGAACGGAGCCCCCTATCAGCCCCCCGCCTTCACCTCGGCGCGGAAGCGTTGCAGCAGCGGTTCGGTATAGCCGCTGGGCTGGCCTACCCCTTCGAACACCAGCGCGCGCGCCGCCCGAAAGGCAAGGCTGCTCGCTTCGTTCCCCGCCATCGGACGATAGAGCGGATCGCCCGCATTCTGCGCATCGACCTTTGTCGCCATGCGCGCGAAGGCGGCGTCGACATCGCCCGCGGTCGCAACGCCGTGAAGCAGCCAGTTCGCCATGTGTTGCGAGCTGATGCGCAGGGTCGCGCGATCTTCCATCAGCCCGACATCGTGAATGTCTGGCACCTTGGAGCAGCCCACCCCCTGATCGATCCAGCGCACGACATAGCCGAGGATGCCCTGAGCATTATTATCGAGTTCCTGCGCGACTTCGTCCGCGGTCCAGTTGCGGCCCTGCGCGACCGGGATCGCCAAGAGCGGCTTGAGGCCCGGTATGTCCTCGCCCGCGATCTCGCGCTGGCGGGCGAACACATCGACCTTGTGGTAATGCATCGCGTGCAGCGTCGCGGCGGTCGGCGAAGGCACCCAGGCGGTATTGGCGCCGCTCAGCGGGTGGCCGATCTTCACCTCGAGCATCTCGGCCATGCGATCGGGCGCAGCCCACATGCCCTTGCCGATCTGCGCCTTGCCCGACAGGCCGTGGCGAAGCCCGATGCGGACATTGCGATCCTCATAGGCCTTGATCCAGCTCGATGCCTTCATCTCCGCCTTGGGAATCATCGGCCCGGCGCGCATGCTGGTGTGGATCTCGTCGCCGGTGCGGTCGAGGAAGCCGGTGTTGATGAACGCGATCCGGTCCTTCACCGCGTGGATGCACGCGGCGAGGTTGGTGCT
>CAZBYE010000093.1:0-11269 GCA_964496045.1 uncultured Stakelama sp. | reverse complement strand
ATCCTCACCGGCGACGGTGGCAAGAAGATCAACGTCATCAAGGAAGTCCGCGCCATCACCGCGCTCGGCCTGACCGAAGCGAAGGCTCTCGTCGAGGGCGCGCCGAAGGCCGTCAAGGAAGGCGTGTCGAAGGACGAAGCCGAGAAGCTCAAGAAGCAGCTCGAGGAAGCCGGCGCGACCGTCGAGATCAAGTAATCTCGAACGGCTGCATCTGCAGTCTTCAAGAAAGGGCGGTCCGGCAACGGGCCGCCCTTTTCTGTTGGCGCGGTCCGGCGCGCAGCCTAGGCATCGAAGCATGACCGAGGCCACAACCGATCCAGCCCCCTCCCCCGCCAGCGTGGGACTCGGCGGAGATAGCGACGAGATCGCCGCTATCGAGGAGATCGAGGCCGAGTTCGGTGTGATGCTGGACTATGCCGATGCGCCGCAATGGCACACGGCGGGCGACGTGTTCCGGTCGCTGCTTGCGCAACTTCCTGCCGAACAATCGGACAACCCCGATACCTGGGACCGTTTCGTCCGCGCGCTTACCGATCAGAGCGGTATCGATCCTGCGGAAATTACACCGGACAGCCCGCTGATCGAAGAAGGGCAGATCTGGCGCGGCCTTGGCGCGGTGTCACGCATGCTGCTTCTGTTGGCAATCGGTATGGCGCTGGTCGTCATCCTCGGCGCCGTCATGCTCGCACGCTAGACCTTGGGTACGTAGCGCTTCGCGGCGAGCCGCCCGAACCCCTCGCCCGCGCGCTCGACCCAAAGCGGTCCCAGCCGGTCGCTCCCCGCCGCCGGCGCGGTGCCGACCATGAAGGAGTCGCGCAGCGTGCGGATGCTCAGCCCTGCATACCATTTGAGCGATATGGGCACGATCGGCACGAACATCGGCTTACCCTGCACGGTCACCACCTTCATCTGGTCGCCGGGCAGGGTGACCTGCGCGTTGACGACCTGCACGGTGCCGGGGGCAACGCTGAACGGCTCCGATCCCGCCGCAATCCGCGCCGCGCCGTGGAAGTTGGCAATCTGCGCGTCCTGCTCCGCATTGGCGCCGAGCAGTCCGAGCACCGCGCGGACATTGTCCGCCGGCTCGGCCCCGCGATTCTGGATGAACAGCTCGAGGTCCAGCGTCACCATTCCGTCGCTGATCGCTGCGCGCACCGGACGAATTTCGGTCACCAGCGGCCCGTCGGGCGGCGGGACCGGCGGCATGGCGGGCGCTGCCGGAGCAGGAGGCGCTGCCGGAGCCACGGGCGCGGCCGGCCGGACGGGCGACGTCGGCATCTTGTGGCCAAGGGGTGGTGGACCCGGCGTCGGCGGCGAAACCGCGATCGCCTCGTGAGCGGCTTCTCCGTAAGCCTCCGCGTCGCCGCGGCGGCGGCGGAGCAGCACGAACGCGCCCGCGCCGACTAGCAATAGTAGCGCGCCGCCCAGCGCTGGCCAGAGCCAGGCGGGGCGCTCTGACACGGGCACGGGCTGCACGGTGTCGGTCGGCGTCTGCGCTTGTGCGGGAGTTCCCGACGGCAGGGGTAGCGGCGATGCAGGCAGCGGGGTCGCTTCTGCAGCGCGCGGCACGGCGGTTGCCGAAGGCCCGGGCGCTTCGACAGGCGCGCGAACCGGCCGTGGCGTTGCTGCGCGGGTCGCTGTCGGCGTCGGCGACGGGATCGGGATCGGTTGGACGATCGGCACCGGAGCCGGAGCCGGTGTAGGCGCCGCAGTGGGACGTGGCGTCGGCGTCTGACCCGACGGTGGCAGATCGAAATCCCGAACCGGCGGCGTGATGACGGTCGGCGCCGTCTGCGCGGCGGCCGGCGCGGCGAGAAGCATCAAGGGGATCAGCGCGGTCGTCGCGCGAAGAGAAAACGCAGTCACGCGCCGCGCGTTAGCATGATGCGTATGAACCGGGGCACCAAAAAATGCGTACAACCGAGCGTAAAACAGGCCCACTCCACCGCGCCGGGGCGGTGGAGTGGGCTGCGGCCCCGGGCTCAGACCTTGGCCGGAACGCTGTGCAGGCGGGCCTCGATGTCGGCATACATCGCCGGATCGTCCTGCAGCGCGATCGGGACGAGATGCTCGCCGCCATTGACGCGACCGATCGTAAAGGCGGCGGCGGTGCGCCCCTCACTCCCGTCAGGCAGACGATAGCGCGCATCGGCGATCAGGACGGGCGTGAAGCCTTCATCGCCCTCACGCGTGTCGGCGTCGACCTGCTCGCGCGGCAGCGTCACCGCAGCATTGAGGCGCGTACCGTCGCCCGGCTCGATTCGCTCGGCGGGAACGACCTGGTCCGCGGGCGGATGCATGAGCAACTGCTCGATCTCGGTCGGCGCCGCATGGTTGCCGCCCAGCATGAACGCGCCGATGCGCACATCTTCAGCGGGCACGCCGCCCGCATTGGCCACGGTCAGTTCGAATTCGACCATCGCACCGCGGCGGCTCATCCCCGCACGCGTCGGACGCATCGCAAGTTCGAGTTGCGGACGCCCGCCCTGCGGCTTCGCACCGCCCAGCACCGCGTTGATATCGGCCGCATCCGGCGCGACGAGTTCCGCATTCTCAAGCGAGGGCTGCGGCTCGTCGCCGTTCGTATCAGGCGCGGCCGGTTCGGCGCGCCTGATTTCGGGTTCAGGACGCGGCGCGACGAAGATCGGAGCAGCCGCAACCGGATCGGCAGCACGCGGCAGCGGCGCAGGCGCACGTTCCGGCACGGGCTGTGCAGCAACCGGTTCGGACTGATAGGCGACCTCAACCTCGTCGTCGCCACGGCGGCGGAGGAGCAGGAATGCGGCGATCGCGGCAGCGGCAAGGCCGACTGCAGCCAGGATGAGCCACAGCGTACCGCCCCCCGTATCGTTCACGGGCTCGGGGACAACCGCGGTCTCCGCAGGTGTCTCGACCGGAGCAATCGTCTCTGCAGGCGGCGACGCAAGCTCGGCGGGAGGGGGTGTGCCGGGTACCGCCGCGACGGGCGCCGCGGCTTCGGGCGCGGTCACCGGGAGAGGTGCTGCAGCGGGACGTGCCGGAGCCTCGGCACGCGGTGCAGGCCGGGCAGCGCGGGGCTGGGCACGGGTCGCAGTCCGTTCGGTCCTTGCGACCGCGGCACGCTCGCGCGCTTCCTGCTGCGCCGCCTCGGCGACACCGGGCGCAATCCGGGTACGCGATTCGCCCGGTGCAGTCTGTGCCACCGGAGCGGGTACCGGCGCCACCGGAGCAGGTGCCGGAGCGGGCGCCTGCTGGGCGGGCACCAGCACGGTCGGCGGTGCCACCGTCTCCTGCGCCAGCGCGGTTGCGGGAAGGGCAGTGGCCGCGAGAAGCACGGCGATCGCCCGGCGGTGCGCGTGATGCGCTCGGTTGGTGTGTTGGGTCATAACGGGGGTTCAATGAATGGAACCCGCGATTCGCCGCGCTGCCGGCTCGTAATTGCGGCGAGCCGTTGACTGACGCCGCTCAAATGAAAAACGGAGGCGGTATCGTACCGCCTCCGTTTCATTCTACTTCAGTTCCTGAATATTTGTTCAGGGAACGGTCACTGTCTTAAACTCGACACCCTTCAACTCAGGAAGTTCCTGAAGCTGCGGTGTAACGACCTTGAGGTCACCCACAACCACCAGCGTCAACTTATCGATCGGCAGGTTCTTCGCCGCATCGCTGATCTGCGCCGGGGTCACCGCGAGCGTGGCGGGGACATATTTGTCCATCCAGTCGCGCGGCAGACCAAGCGAGTCGCGCGTCGCAAGCGAGTTGACCAGCGCGCCCGGGGTCGAGTTCTGGATCACGAACAGCCCGGCCATATACTGGCGCATCCCGGCCGCTTCCTCATCGCCCGGCGGGGTCGCCTGCAGCGTGCGAATCTCGTGGAACACTTCCTTGAGCGCGGGACCGGTCACCGTGGTCGTCACGTCCGCGTTGAACGTCCACACCGCATTGGTCGGGTAGAAAGCGAGGCTCGATCCCGGCGAATAGGTATAGCCCTTCGCCTCGCGAATGTTGCGGGTGATGCGCGAGCTGAACGCCCCGCCCAGCAGCGCGTTGGACACGCGCATGGGGATATCGCCCTGCGTCCCCGCGTTCGGCGCAGGATAGGCAATGCTGAACGTCGATTGCGGCGCACCCGGCCGGTCGATCAGCAGCACTTGCGGACCGGGCTTCGGGCTCGGTGGCAGCGACAGCCGCTCCGGTCCTGCAGCCCAGCCGCCGAACGCCTTCTGCACCGCCGCCTTCACAGCCGCCGCGTCGAACTTGCCGGCAATGTAGAGATGCGAACGCTTCGCCCCGAAATTCGCGGCGTGCCACGCCTTGATCTGCGCGGTGGTGTACGCACCGAATTGCTGCGGGGTCGGCAGCACCCGGCCATAGGGATGGCCGGTCCCGTAATAGGCGCGATCAAGCGCTGCATCGGCGAGCGTGCCCGGCTGGCTCAGTGCCACCGCGAGGCGGCGGTTCCAGTTGGCCTTGACCCGCGCCAGCTCACCATCGGGATAGCCCGGTCGCTGCGCGACATCGGCGACCAGCGCGATCGCGTCCGCCGCACGCTCGGACAACACGTTAAGCGCCACCGACGAGCTTTCGAGCGTCGCGTTCGTCGCGAGCCCACCGCCCATGTCCGCGGCCTTCTGCGCGATTTGCGCGCCGGTCATCCCCGCCGCGCCTTCCTTCATCATGTCGACGGCGAGCAGCGCCAGCCAGGTATTCTCGCCCTCGTTGAGCGATCCGGCATAGGTCTGCAGCGACACCACCATTTTGGGCGCGACCCCATAAGGGACCAGGGTCACCTTCATGCCGTTCGCCAGCGTGAAGGTCTCCGAAGCCGGAACCGTGAACGCCTTGGGCGCCGGGATCGGCGGGGGCGTGGTCGGAAGCTCCTGCGCCAACGCGGGGGCGGCGAGCAGCGTTGCAGCCATCAGGCTTGCGATCATGCGGCGCATCTTACTTGGCTCCCGCGGGCTTGGGCGCGGCGGCGGGGGCCGCACCGGGGTCGATCGCATAGATCGAGCGGTTGGTGGAACGCAGATACTCCTGCGCGGTCTTCTGGATCAGCGCCGGCGTCACCTTGGCAAAGCCGTCCTCGATCGAATTGACCTTCTTCGGATCGTTATCGAACAGCGCGTACACCGCGAGCAGGTCAATGAGGCCGATCCGCCCGGTCCCGTCGATCGTCGAATAGAGCGACGATCGCATCTTGGTCCGCGCCCGCGCCAGTTCCTCGGCGGAGACCGGCTTGGTGCGCAGATCCTCGATCACGCTGTCCACCGCTGCCTTGATCTCGTCGCGGCTGCGGTTGGCGTCATGCGTGAAGTTGAAGCTCCACAGCATCGGCCCCTGATAGTTGAACATCGTGCCCAGCGGGAAGTTGATGCCCCCGCCCACCTCGCCGGCGATGCCGGTCTCGGCCACCAGCTTGCGGTACAGGCGGCTGTCCTGCCCCTTGACCAGCATCTGGTCGATCAGCCCCATCGCATACCATTCGGGCGTGCCGCGCGCGGGGACGTGATAGCCCGCAGCCCAGCCCGGCTTGGGCGCCAGGCGATCGACGCGGCTCTTGAACTTCTCCGCAGTCTGGCGCGGCTCGCTGATGTCGGGCAGCTTGACCGGCGCCGACCTGGCCATCCAGCCGAAATATTTGTCGACCATCGCGCGGGTCGCCGCGTAGTCGATGTCGCCCGCGACGACGAGGACGGCGTTGCTCGGCTTGTAGAAGGTGTCGTGGAACTGGGTGGCATCGGCCACCGTCGCCGCCTCGATCTCCTTCAGGTCGCCGTAGAAATTGTGGCTGTTGTACCAGTTGGTGTTCGCCAGCATCGGCAGGTCGATCCACGGCCAGGTGCTGTACGGCTGGTTGAGGACGTTGACCTTAACCTCGTTGCCGACGACGCCCTGCTGGTTCTTCAGCACCTCGTCATTGATCACCGGACTCGCCATGCGGTCGGCCTCGAGCCACAGCATCCGTTCGAGCGCGTTCGAGGGGACGACCTCGAAATAGTTGGTGAAATCGAAGCGGGTCGATCCGTTGAGGATGCCGCCGGCATTGCTGATCGTGCCGATATGCACGCCCTTGGGCGCGTTCTTCGATCCCTGGAACAGCAGATGTTCGAACAGGTGGGCGAAGCCGGTGCGCTCGCGCGGTTCGATGCGGAAGCCGATGCCGTAATAGACGCCGACCGTGACGGTGGGCGAGATCGTGTCCTTGGCCAGCACTACGCGTAGCCCGTTGGACAGCGTATAATATTGCATCTCGACCGACAGCTTCTGCGGCGCCTGACGCGCCGCCGCGGGCGCTGCCGTCAGGCCGAGCGGCAATGCCGCCCCGGCCATCGCAAGCGCCGCCACCCATCGCTTCATCTTCATGAGGACCCCCTAACTGATATCGTGTGTTACGGTAGCGGCACAGTTGCCCGCGCGGAAGGCAATTCTTCAGCCTGGTAACAGCGTCTCGCCATGGCGTTCGGCCATGCGCCGCCCGACGACATAGGTGTTGGCCGCGATCACGGCGCCGAGATAAGCGGTGAGGAGCGAATCGAACACCATCAGCGCCCACAGCCTTGCATCGCCCGCACCCAAAGCCAGCCCGAACGCAACATAGTGCGCGATCATCAGCGGCAGGGCCGTCAGCAGAAACAGACCGATCGCCCACCAGAGGCTGCCGCGGATCATGGTGAGCGAACGCAAGAACCCGATCCGCGGATTGCCGAGCGCAGCCGAACTCTTCCACGCGCTCAGGGAGATTTCGAGGACGATACCGAGCAGCAACAGTGCGATCGTGATCGGGATCAGCAACGCCCTGTCAAGCGCCAGCCATCCTGGCGCCATATTGATCACGGTCCAGAGCACGCCCCACGCGACGACCCGGCCGAACAGGCGCAGTGCGACCGGATCAACCCGTCGCGCTTCGCGGGCGGAATTGCCCATGCCCCAGTAACGCACTGCCCAATAGGTAGTCAGAAACAAGGCGAGGATCTTGATATAGCCGATCCCCATGCGGAGCGGATGATCCTCCATCGCCTGCGCGCGGGCGACGCTGTCATAGAGTCCGATATGTACTTCCGCGACATGCTGGGCGAACTCGGCGACAAGCGGCACTGCGAACAACAAAGGACAAGCCTTGGCATAGCGCGCAGAACCGGCGAACACCTCCCTGATCGCAGCAATCATTCTGCCTCCCCTCGCGCTGGCTACCGGGCGCGTGCAACATCCTCCCGAACACGCACGCAAACACAACAGGTCAGGCGGACTCGCGGTCTAGATTCCGCCCGCGACCACTTCATATCCCGCGGCGGTGAGCCGTGCCCCCAGCTCGGCAGTGCAGGCATCGACCAGCGCCGCATCGGTCGCGCGGACGACGAAATTCGCACCTGTCCGGCCTTCGCGGAAAAAGGGATAGCTGCCGATCGCGACGCCCTCGAACGCCCGTTCGGTGTCGCCGAGCAGTCCGGCGATCTCGCTCTCTGCCGCCCAGCTGCCGATCGTCGCGCTCACCACCGGCTTGCCTCCCTCGAGCGTGCCGGTCAGCGCGTCGAGCATCCCGGCCGTGATATGCGGCACCCCCGCCAGGATGAAGAGATTCCCGACACGGATGCCCGGCGCGCCCGACATACGGTTGGGGATCAGGTCGGCGCCGTCGGGCACGCGCGCCATGCGCAGCCGCGCCTCGGTCAGCCCGCCGCGCGTCTCGTAATAACGCTCCATCAGCGCGCGCGCCTCCGGGTGAACCACCACCGGCACCCCCAGCGCTGCGGCGATCGCATCGACGGTAATGTCATCATGCGTTGGCCCGATACCGCCGGTGGTGAAGCAATAATCATAGGCAGCGCGGACCGCGTTCACTGCGTCGACGATTCGCGCCTGCACATCGGGCACGACGCGCACTTCGGCCAGCTGGATGCCCTGAACGTTGAGCCACACCGCGACCTGCGCGACATTCTTGTCCTGCGTGCGACCCGAGAGAATCTCATCGCCGATCACCACCAGTCCCGCGGTCCAGATACGCTCGCTCATGGCGGTGGCATAGACGGATGCAGCCTCCCCGCCTAGCGTCGCCGTCATGCTATCCGCCCTCGCCGCACTCGCGCTCGCCGTCACCAATTGTCAGACCGAACTGGTCGTGCTCGGCACCTCGCAGGATGCGGGCACACCCCAGATCGGCCGCAATACCGATCCCGCCTGGCGCGATCCGAAACTCCGCGCTTGGGCCGCCTCGCTCGCGCTGATCGATCACATGAGCGGCCGCCGCTATCTGTTCGATGCGACGCCGAACCTGCCCGATCAGCTCCACTGGCTCGACACGCATCAGCCGAAACGAACGCCGGGCCTCGGCATCGATGGCATCTTCCTGACGCACGCGCATATGGGTCACTATACCGGCATGATGTTCCTCGGCCGGGAAGCCGCAAACGCGCGTAGCGTTCCCGTCTATGCGATGCCGCGCATGGCCGGGTTTCTCCAGGGTAATGGCCCGTGGAGCCAGCTCGTCGCGCTCGACAATATCGCGCTCCGCCCGCTCGCCGCGAACAGCGCGACGCAGCTGCCCGGCGGCATCTCGGTCACGCCCTATCTGGTGCCCCACCGCGACGAATTTTCGGAGACGGTCGGCTTCGTCATCAATGGCAGCGGGCGCAGCGCGCTTTACCTGCCCGACCTCGACAGCTGGGACCAATGGGACCGGCGGCTGGAGGATGTGCTGGCGGAGGTCGATATCGCCTATGTCGACAGCACCTTCTTTGACGATAATGAGCTTGGCGATCCGGCACGGATGAAGAGCGTGCCGCACCCGCGCGTCGCCGACACCGCCGCTCGCCTCGCCAAACTCCGCCCCGACTTGGCCGCCAAGGTGCGCTTCATCCATCTGAACCACAGCAATCCGGCCCGCTTTACGAACTCGAAGCAGCGCCGCGGGATCGAGCGCGACGGTCTCGGCTTCGCGCAGCTGGGCGAGCGCTACTGCCTCTCGCAACCGCGCGCCAAAACGCCTATATCGCGCCGATGACTGAATATGTTGCCGTAACCGAAGACACGAATTTCGCCCGCGACGGGTCGATCAAGCTCTATGGTCCCGACGGGTTCGCCGGGATGCGCGCCGCCGGCCGCCTCGCCGCGGAGATCCTCGACGCTCTGGTGCCGCATGTCGTGCCCGGTGTGACGACGCAGGAGCTGGACGACATCGTCCGCAAGATGACGATCGACGGCGGCGCGGTGCCCGCGACGCTGGGCTATCGCGGCTACACACATAGCTGCTGCATCAGCATCAACCATGTCGTCTGCCACGGCATCCCAAGCCCGAAGACGCTCAAGGACGGCGATATCGTCAATATCGACGTGACGCCGTTGCTCAACGGCTGGCACGGCGACACCAGCCGCATGTATCTTGTCGGCGACGTGCCGCTCAAAGCAAAGCGTCTCGTCGACGTCACTTATGAATGCCTGATGCTCGGGATCGAGATGGCCCGGCCCGGCAACACGATGGGCGATATCGGCCACGCCATCCAGAAATATGCCGAGAAGCACCGCTATGGCGTGGTCCGCGATTTCTGCGGCCATGGCCTTGGGCGCGTGTTCCACGATGCGCCCGAAGTGGTCCATGTCGGTCGCCCCGGCACCGGCCCGGAACTCCGCCCCGGCATGTTCTTCACGATCGAGCCGATGATCAATATCGGCCGCCCGGACGTGAAGCTGCTCGACGATGGCTGGACGGCGGTGACGCGCGACCGCTCGCTTTCGGCGCAGTTCGAACATTCGATCGGCATCACCGAGGACGGGTGCGAGATCTTCACGCAGAGCCAGCGCGGCCTGCACCAGCCGCCGTACGCCTGATGGCAGAGGGCAAGTTCGAGCGTCACCGCCAGCCCTGGCGCCCTGACGAGGTGCAGAAGCTGCACACGCTCGCCAAGAAGGGAATGGCGCTCAAGGCGATCGCCAAGGCGCTGACCCGCAGCGAGGAATCGGTCAAGGACCGCGCCAAGGCCGACGGCCTGTCGATCGCGAAGCTGCGCTAGGGCCCTTCCCGCACACGCCCTTAAGCCGTCACCCCGGCCTTGTGCCGGGGTCCACGGTGCCGCAAGCATTGACCTAGAGGCTCACCGCCACCGCTCGCCTCCCGGTGGATCCCGGCACAAGGCCGGGATGACGAAGGAAGCGACGTGACCACCCAACCAGCCACCTACGACGCCATCATCCTCGGCGCCGGCGCCGCCGGCCTGATGTGCGCCCTCACCGCCGGTCAGCGCGGCCGCAGGGTGCTGCTGATCGACCATGCCGATCAGGTCGGGAAGAAGATCCTGATCTCGGGCGGCGGGCGGTGCAACTTCACCAATCTGGGCATCGCGCCCGACCGCTATCTCTCCGCCAACCCGCATTTCGCCAAGTCGGCGCTGCGCCGCTACACCCAGCATGACTTCATCGCGCTGGTCGATCGCTACGGCATCGCCTGGCATGAGAAGACGCTGGGCCAGCTCTTCTGCGACGGCAGCGCGAAACAGATCGTCGCGATGCTGCTCGCCGAATGCGAGGCGGGCGGGGTCGAAATTGCGCTCGGCCACGCGGTCCGTGAAGTCAGCCATGCCGATGGCCAGTATCGCGTGGCCGTCGGAGATCGTGAGGCCGCCGCCGCCGCTCTCGTCCTCGCCACCGGTGGTCCGTCGATCCCCAAAATGGGCGCCACCGGCTTCGCCTATGATCTCGCGCGCAAATTCGGGCTCAAGGTGGTCGAGCCGCGCCCGGCGCTGGTGCCGCTGACGCTCGGCGGGGACGAGGTGCTGTTCCGCGAACTCTCCGGCGTCGCCGCGCCGATCGAGGCGCGCGCGGGCAAGGCGAAGTTCCGTGAGGCCGCCCTGTTCACCCATCGCGGTCTTTCCGGTCCCGCGATCCTCCAGATCAGCTCCTATTGGCGCCATGGCGAGCCGGTCGAGATCGATTTCCTGCCCGGGCGAGGCACCAGCTGGCTCACCGACGCCAAGCGCGCCCAGCCGCGCAGCACCCTGCGCAAGCTGCTCGGCGAGGCCCTGCCCAACCGCCTCGCCGACACGCTTGCCGAACAGCTCGCGCTCGACACAGAACTCGCCAATACCGCCGACAAGAAGCTGGCCGAGGCCGAGCGCCGCCTCGCCGCGTGGCGCTTCCATCCCAACGGCACCGAAGGCTATGCCAAGGCCGAGGTGACGATCGGCGGCATCAGCACCGCGGGCCTGTCATCCCAGACCATGGAAACGCGCGACGCCCCCGGCCTCTACGCGATCGGCGAAGCGGTCGACGTCACCGGCTGGCTCGGCGGCTATAATTTCCA
>CAZBYE010000092.1:0-11313 GCA_964496045.1 uncultured Stakelama sp. | reverse complement strand
CGCAGGAAGCGATTGGCCTCCAGGCTCTCGCGGGTCGGCATGTTGCGATCTGCCCATGCACGTACCCTGTCCCAGAAGGTCCGCTTAACCACGGTCGCGGAGGATCCTTCCCTGTTCACGCTTCCAGTCGCGCTCCTTGATCGACTCACGCTTGTCGTGCGTCTTCTTACCCTTCGCCAGCGCCAGCTCCACTTTCGCACGACCGCGCGAGTTGAAGTAGATCGACAGCGGCACGAGGGTCATTCCCTCGCGCGCCACCGCGCCGTGCAGCTTTTCTATCTGCCGCAGATGAAGGAGCAATTTACGAGGACGCTTCGGTTCGTGGTTGAAGCGGTTGCCGTGACTGAATTCGGGGATATTGGCGTTGACCAGCCACGCCTGCTCGTTGCGAATCTCGGCATAGCTTTCCGCGATCGACCCTTCGCCAAAGCGCAGCGACTTCACCTCGGTGCCCTGAAGCGCGATGCCAGCTTCAAAGACGTCCTCGATGAAATACTCGAAGCGCGCCTTCCGGTTCTCGGCGACGATCTTCTTCTTGTCGAATTCGGTGGGACGCGGGCGGGCCATAAGGACGGGCGATGTAGGCTCGCGCGCGGATAAAGGGAAGCGGACGGATTCAGATAATCCCTGCCGCCTTCATCGCCGCGTCGACCGCAGCTTTGCTCACGTCGCTCGGCGCGACCATCGGCAGCCGCAACTCGGCGGAGATTTCGGGACGCAGCTTATTGACGGCGTACTTAACCGGACCGGGCGAGGCGTCGGTGAACAGCGCCAGATGCAGCGCGAACAGCCGGTCATGCAGCGCCAGCGCCAGCACGGTGTTCCCCTCCGCCCAGGCTGCCTGGAACTGCGCGCACAGCTTGGGCGCGACATTGGCGGCCACCGAGATGCACCCCACCCCGCCCATCGCGTTGAATGCCAGTGCGGTTTCGTCGTTGCCCGAAAGCTGGGCAAAGTCCGCCCGCAGCGCGGCGCGGTGCTTCGAGACGCGCGTGAGATCTCCGGTCGCATCCTTGATCGCGACGAACTTGCCCGGGAACGCCTGCACGATGCGGATCACCGTCTCGGGCTGGATATCGGTCACCGTCCGGCCGGGAACGTTGTAGAGGATGATCGGCAGTTCGCATTCCGCGGCGACCGCTTCGAAATGGCGGAAGATGCCTTCCTGGCTCGGCCGGTTGTAATAGGGCGGCACCATCAGCACCGCGTCGGCGCCGGCTTCCTTCGCCGCGATCACGTTGCCGATCGCGACGCGGGTGTCGTTCGATCCCGTTCCGGCAATCACCGGCACACGGCCGCGCACCTGATCGGCGCACACGCGGACAACCTCGAAATGCTCGTCTTTGCTCAGCGTCGCGGCCTCGCCGGTGGTGCCGACCGGGACCAAAGCGGACGAGCCTTCAGCGATCTGCCACTCGACGAAATCGCGGAACACGTCCTCGGCGAAGTCGCCGTTACGGAATGGCGTGATCAGGGCGGGGATCGAACCGGTGAACATATGCGCCAAAAAGCCCCAATTTTTCCGAATTTCGGGGTGGCCAATAGGCGTCGGTTGCGTATCATGTCCAGATGCTTGCCTCTTTGTTCAGGAGCGGGCTTCTGCTCGCCGGCGTATCGGGTGTCGCGGTCTCTTCACAGGTCGTGCAGGACGGGTTGGAGCGCGCACGCGTTCAGGTCGCGGGGCTGACCGCGTCGCCACAGGAATATTCGGCTCCGACAAGCTCGGGGCTTCAGTACAATCTCGACCAGTGGAAGCGGCTTCAGCAGTCGGATCGCTGGCCGTTCAGCGACTATGCCAACTTCATGCTCGCGCATCCCGGCTGGCCGGGCGAAACCAGCCGCCGCGCCGCTGCCGAAACGTCGCTGGGGTCGGGCGCCGAGGCACCCTCGCTCGTCATCCGTTTCTTCGAGCGTTTTCCGCCCGCGACCGCCGCTGGCCGCGTCCGCTATGCCGAGGCGCTCGCCGCCTCGGGCCGCCGTGCCGAGGCGAACGAGCAGGCCCGGCGCGCGTGGCGCAACGGCGCGCTTCGCCCTGGCGACGAGAGCGCGGTCCTGTCGGGCTTCCCGGGCGCGCTGACTCCGGCGGATCACGACGCGCGCATGGATGCGCTGCTCTGGCAGGATGGCCGCACCGCCGCCGCGCGTCAGATCAATTTTACGTCGCCCCAGAACCGGCCGTTGTTCGACGCGCGCCTCGCGATGCGGAGCAACTGGCCCGACGCGCAGGACAAGGCGGCCGCGGCTGAGGCATCGGGCTCACGCGACCCCGGCTTCATCGCCGATCGCGCGATGTGGTTCCGCAACAATGGCGCCAGCGGCTCGGCCCGCTCGTTCCTCGCCCGACCGCGCAGCCTCACCGCGCTGCCCGGCAATGTCGAGAAATGGTACGAAGTCCTCCTCGTCAACGCCCGCGCCGCGGAGAGCGACGGTCAGTACAGCCTAGCCTATGGCATCGCGAGCCAGGTCGACGATGCCCTGCCTCCCGGCGCCGATGTCGCCGCGATGGGGCTGGGCATTCGCGACGATTACACCAGCCTCGTCTGGCTCGCCGGCACTGTCGCGATGCAGAAGCTGCGCCGCCCTGCCGATGCGGTGATGATGTTCGACCGCTATTCGCGCGGCAGCCGCACGCCCACGACCCAATCCAAGGGTCTTTACTGGGCTGGCCGCGCTGCAGAAGCCGCGGGACAACAAGCGGCGGCGCAGGGCTATTACGAGCGGGCCGCCGCCTTCTCCGACCTCTATTACGGCCAACTCGCCGCCGAACGGACGAGCCGCGCGTTGCGTGCCCCACCCTCCTTCGACGGCACCCGTGCCTCGTCCGGCGCGCGCACCGCCTTCTATAATCGCGAAGTGGTTCAGGCCGCGCGGCTGCTCGGCACGCTCGGCCGCTGGCAGGACCAGAGCCTGTTCCTGCGCCAGATCGCCGCCGACGCGACCAGCGCCGAAGATCATGTCCTCGCCAGCGAACTGTCGCGCAGCATCGGCCGCCCCGATCTGGGCGTGATGGTCGGGCGGAGCGCGCTGCTCAACGGCCTCAGCGACTATACCGTCGCCGGCTACCCCTCGGTTCGCGTGCCGTCGGGCGAGGAAAGCTATTTCACGATCATTCATGCGATCGCGCGACAGGAGAGCCAGTTCGACAAGCAAGCGGTGAGCCATGCCGGCGCGCGCGGGCTGATGCAACTGATGCCTGGCACTGCGCGCGAGACCGCTGGCAAGCTCGGCCTGGGCTACAACATGTCCTCGCTGACGGTGGACACGGATTACAATATCCGTCTCGGCTCGAGCTATTTCCAGCGGATGCTGAGCTATTATGGCGGCAACTACCCGCTCGCGGTCGCCGCGTATAATGCCGGTCCGGGCAATGTGAACAAATGGCTGCGCGCCAATGGCGATCCGCGCACCGGCGCCATTGAGGTGATCGATTGGGTCGAGGCGATCCCGATCTTCGAGACCAAGAACTATGTCCAGCGCGTGCTCGAAAATGCGGTGGTCTATGACCTGCTGCACCCGAATTACGCCCGCTCGCGCGGCCCGGCGCATCTGAGCTGGTATCTGGGCAAGAATCGACCGGGCTGACGTGATCGAGGTCATTCCGTACGACGAAGCGCAGTTCGAGGAAGTCGATGCATTGTGGCGGGCGGTCTTCCCGGAAGATCCGCCGCACAGCCATGCCGCCATCGCGATCCCGCAGAAGCTTGCCGTCCAGCGCGACCTGTTCCTCGTCGCGGTCGAGAGCAGCCGCGTGCTGGGCACCATCCTGGCCGGTTATGACGGGCATCGCGGCTGGCTCTACAAACTCGCCGTGCACCCCAATGCCCGGCATTGCGGGATCGGCACCAGGCTGGTCCGCGCCGCCGAGAAGAAGCTGACGGCAAAGGGCTGTACCAAGCTCAATCTTCAGGTACGCAGCAGCAACGACGAAGCCGCCCGTTTCTGGGCACGCATGGGCTATGGCGAGGAGCCAATCATCAGCATGGGTCGCCTTCTTTGAGCATGGACCCCCCAACTAAACCACCCCTCCCAGGGTATCGGGGGCCAAAGCCCGGTAAGGACGGCCGTTTCGGGGGTGGGGGCCCCAGGCTGGCGGACACGATCGCCGGGGCCGCCGGGAACGGGGATCGCTCCGAAAACGGCGACTACATCTACGGCCGCAAGCGGCTACGCGAGATCGACCGGCGACTTGGCTGGCTGTCGAAGCGGATGAAGGCGGCCAAGGTGGTCGATCCCGCCCGTCAGGAGGACCGCACCCGCATCTGGTTCGGCGCTACCGCGACCATTGCGGACGAGGACGACAACCACCGGACCCTCACCTTTGTCGGGGACGACGAGGCCGACGCCGGCAAGGGGCTGGTCGGCTGGAACGCGCCTCTCGCCCGCGCGCTGCGCGGCGCCGCGATCGGCGACCTGCGCCGCGTGATGCTCCCGGCGGGCGAAAAGGAATATGAAGTGGTGGAGATCAGCTACCCCGGTTAGCGCTATTTGCAATTAAGATTGACTCGCAATATCGATCATGCTCAGGGCACGCGCAACGCGCTGCCCGCCCTGTCCGGCGACCATAAGGCGGCACGCAGTACAGGGGATTTCCATGAAGACGACCTACGGCTTGCTGGCTACCGCCGTGCTGACGCTGATCCTGCCGACGACCGCACTTGCGGCGCATGAGGAGCCGCCGGCGGACGAGGCGCAAAAGTCCGAAGAGATCGTCGTCTATGGCCGTGGCGAGGAGAAGAATACCCTTGCTACCGGGCTCGACCTTTCCCCGCGTCAGACCCCGCAGTCGATCAGCATCATCACCCGTGAGCAGCTTGAGGATCAGGCAGCGGCCAATGTCGGCGACGCGCTCGGCTACACGACCGGCATCTCGGTCAAGGCAGTCGACCGTGCCCGCAACACGCTGGCGGCGCGCGGGTTCGACATTACCAACTACCAGCTCGACGGCGCGCCGTTCGTCACCGGCAATATCGGGCTGGAGAAGAACAGCAGCGCCACCTTCGAACGGATCGAGGTGATCCGCGGCGCCAACGGCCTGTTGCAAGGGGCCGGCGAGCCGTCCGCGACGATCAATCTCGTCCGCAAGCACGCCACCTCGCACGAACTGACTGGCTCGCTGGACCTTGAAGGTGGGTCGTGGAACCGTTTTGCCGCAACCGGCGACATCACCGTACCGCTCACCGCCGACGGATCGGTGCGCGGCCGGTTCGTCGCGCAATATTACCGGCAGGATTCGTTCGTCGATATCGAGAAGTCGAAGGGGTACCTGTTCTATGGCGTGATCGACGCCGATCTCGGTGCCAACACGCGTCTCAGCATCGGCGCGAGCTATCAGCGCGACGAGCGCGACGGCACGCTCTGGGGCCAGCTGCCCTATTGGTATGCCGATGGCACGCGCACTAACTGGCCACGCTCCAAGACCACCGGCGCCGGCTGGAACCTGTGGGACACGACAGAGAAGACCGCGTTCGTGACGATCGAGCAGCGCTTGGGCAACAGATGGTCGCTCCGCGCCGATGTCAGCTATCATGAGCAATTCGAGGAGTCGAAGCTGCTCTGGACCGGCGGCTATCCCGATCGCGTCACCGGCATCGGCATCACCGCCGAGGGCTATTGGTACGAAACGCGCCCGAAGCAGTGGAATGCGAGCATTTCGACTCGCGGCAATTTCGACCTGTTCGGACGCGAGCACGAGCTGATCGTCGGCGGCAATTATCGCCATCTGAGCGGCGGCTGGACCAACCGCGATCCCGATCCGGCCACAGTCGCCCCGATCGGCAATTTCAACCTGTGGGACGGCAGCAAGTACGCCGAGCCGCGCTGGGGCAATCGCTACCGGATGAGCGGCTTCGGCACCACCGAGCAATATGCCGTTTACGGCGCGGCCCGCCTCCAGCTGCTCGACCCGCTCAAGCTGATCGCCGGCGCGCGTGTCAGCTGGTGGGAACGCAACGAGGAAGTCGCGCTCTACACGGCGGCCCCGTACACCATCAGCCATAGGGGCCGCGTGACGCCCTATGCCGGCCTGGTGTTTGACGTCACCGGCAACATCTCCGCCTATGCGAGCTTCACCAGCATCTTCAATCCGCAGGATAGCAAGGATCGCAACGGCAACTATCTGCCCCCGGTGGTCGGCAATGCCTATGAAGGCGGACTCAAGGGCGAGTGGATGAGCGGACGGCTCCGTGCCTCGGCCGCGATCTTCCGCATCGAGCAGGACAATTTCGCGGTGGTCGATGAAGGGTTCTTCGTCCCCGGCACCACCAATCCGGCGATGCGTCCTGCGCGCGGCACCGTATCCGAGGGCTATGAAGCCGAACTCGCGGGCAAGATCCTCAGCGGCTGGGACCTGAGCCTCGGCTGGAGCGCTTTCCGCGCCAAGGACGCCAATGGCGAACAGGTGCAGCAACATCACCCCCGCCGCATTCTGCGCATGTCCACCCGCTATGACTTCAGCGGGATGCTCGACGGGTTCAGCCTCGGCGGGTCGCTGCGCTGGGAAAGCGAGCCGCCCAAGACCGGCGTGAACCCCGCCACCAAGCTGCGCGAGAATGTTGGCCAGCCCGCCTATCTGCTGGTCAACGGCATGGCCCGCTACAAGCTGAACGACAATGTCTCGCTCCAGCTCAACGTCAACAATCTGTTCGACAAGCGCTACTTCAACAACAATCTCTGGTTCGCCGGCTATGTCTATGGCGAACCTCGGAATGTCCGGGCGACGCTGCGCCTCGGCTTCTGATCGGGACTACCGGGCGCCGCTCTGGCGCCCGGTGGCCTTGAACAGGGCCGGACTCAGCCCCGTCCAGCGTTTGAACGCGCGTGAGAAGGCGGCGGGGTCGGAGAAGCCGAGCCGATACGCAGCGTCCTTCACCGCCAGCGTGCCGCCGCGCATCAGCTTGAGCGCTAATCGGTGCCGTAATCCGTCGAGCACCTGTTCGAAGGTCAGCCCCTCCCCCTTCAGGCGGCGGTAGAGCGTCTGACGGCTGCATCCCATCGCGCCCGCCACGCGCTCGATCCGCGCAGTGCCCGATGCCAGCAGCGGCTCGAGGTGACGTTCGACCTCGCGCCGGACGCTTTTCTGCCCGTAATGCCGCCGGTAGATTTCACGCGCGATCCCTGCGGCGATGAAGCGCAGCGCACTGCCCGCCTTCGACCGCGCCGATCCCGCTCCGGTGTTACCTGCGATCATGTCTTTGATCCCCCCGATCATGGGCACCAGTGTGCTATCTCAATAATACGCCTCCGTGGAATCAAGCACAAGGGAGGGTCGCATGAACGCATTCATGCTGGTGCATATCGTCGGGGGAAGCATTGCCCTGTTGTCCGGTGCGGCGGCGCTGACGGTCCGGAAAGGTGGCCGCTGGCACGCGCGAGCAGGCACAGCCTTCTTCGCATCGATGCTCGTCATGGCCAGCACCGGCGCGGTGATCGCAATCCTCAAGCCCGAGCGGGGAACAGCGCTTGTCGGGGCCTTCACCGCCTATCTCGTGGTGACCGCATGGACGGCGGCACACCAGCGCTCGGGCAAGCCGACGGCTTTCGACCGTGCGGCACTGGCGATCGCAATTGGTTGCGCGATCGGCCAGTTGCTGCTCGGCGCGGCGGGGTTCAACGATCCTGACGGCAAGGTCGACAGCCTGCCCTGGCAGGTTCACTTCGTCTTCGGCGCTCTCGCCCTTCTCGCTGTCACGCTCGACCTCAATTTCCTGCGCAAGGGCCAGCTGTCGGGGGTGCAGCGCATCGGAAGGCATCTGTGGCGCATGTCCACTGCGATGCTGATTGCCACCTCCTCCTTCTTCAACGGGCAACGCGACGAGTTTCCAGAGGCATGGCAGGACTTCTTCCTGTGGGATGCGCTACCGCTGCTCGTGCTCGCGACGATGATCTTCTGGATTTTCCGGGTCCGTTTCAGCGCGGCCTTCCGCAAATGGCCGCCGCGGATCAGCTCGCCAGCTTCTTCCCCGCCGCCTTCCAGCGTGAGCTGTTCGTCAGCGCCGACGCCTCGATCTTGAGCTTTGCGCAGCCCGGCAACCCGCGGATGATCACGCGCAGATTGTCCGCCAGCACGGGCGGCATCCACGGGTTAAGCACGAGCCGGGTAATCGAACCCAACTCGATCGCGATCGGCAGGGAGAATGCCGGCTCTTCGAGGCATGTCGCCACGATCCGCCATTCGCGCTCGTCGCTATAGCCCTCACGCTTCACGAACGGCAGCCGGTGCGCTTCGCTGGGCGCCAGCGCCTCGAACTGCTTGATCTGGAGATAGTCGACCGGTCCGGCGATAACGCCGGCGTGACCCTGCACCGCGGTCTCAAGCGCTGCCTTCTCGAACTCGATGCACACACCCTCCATCCCCTGCGTGAACACCCGCCAGTGATGATAGGTTTCGCTCGCCATCGCGCAGCACAAAGCCAGCACCGATTTAGCGTCGGCATGAGCACGGTATAGTTCCATGAATTCGACGTCGTTGGTGTCGTCCCACTTCGCGGGACTGAGCAGCACAAGCCGCTGGTGCACCAGAGTATCGAGCGCGCTGGACAGCGTCGTATAGCGCCGCACGAACTTGTTCAGCGTCCGCGTTGCCATCTCAGCCCGCCACCCGATCGACGCCAACGCGGTTGACCAGTGGACGCCCCGCCTCGGCGTCCGACACACTCGTCAGCGTCGTCTCCGCAATCGCGCGCAATGCTTCTTCGGTCAGAAACGCCTGATGCCCGGTGATCAGTACGTTGGGAAACGTCAGCAATCGCTGGAACACGTCGTCGCTGACGATCTCGTTCGACAGATCCTCAAAGAACAGGTCAGCCTCCTGCTCGTACACATCGAGCGCCACACCGCCGATTTTGCGCGATTTGAGGCCGTCGATCAGCGCGGCGGTATCGATCAGCGCGCCGCGGCTCGTATTGACGATCAACAGCCCCTCGCGCGCCTGCGCGATCGCCGCCGCGTCGATCAGGTGCCGCGTATCCGGCGTCAGCGGGCAATGGAGCGTAACGATTTCTGCCTCGGTAAGCAGCGTATCGCGGGATACATACCGCACCCCGATCGCCTCCAGTTCCGGGTCGTTCGCCACGTCGCTCGCCAGTACCTCGCAGCCGAACCCGGCGCGCAAGCTCCTTGCCACCAGTGCGCCGATCTTGCCGGTGCCGATTACGCCTATGGTGCGGCCGTGCAGATTGCGGCCGATCAGGCCATCCAGCGCGAAATTATTGTCGCGTACCCGCGCCCAGGCTCGGGGAATATGCCGGTCGACCGCCAGCATCATCCCGATGGTGAACTCCGCTACCGCGTGCGGCGAATAGGCGGGGACGCGTACCACATCGATTCTCAGCCGCTCGGCGGCGGCCAGATCGACATTGTTGAACCCCGCACAGCGCAGCGCGACCAGCCGCACGCCCAGCGACGCCAGCGCGCCAAGCACACCGGCATCCACCATATCGTTGACGAATACGCACACAGCGCGGCACCCGGCGGCAAGCGAAACGGTCGTCGGGTCCAGTCGCGGCTCAAGGAAGACCAGCTCGTGCTCCCGGCCCGCATTCGCTTCGCTCAGGAAACGCTGGTCATATCCCTTGGTGCCGAACACCGCGATACGCATGGCTGCTCCCCTGCCGTTGGCCGGGCGTCAGATCAGCACGCCACCACGTTAACCGCCAGCCCGCCTTGCGCCGTTTCCTTGTATTTCGACCGCATATCCTCGCCGGTCTGGCGCATCGTCTCGATCACCGCGTCGAGGCTGACGACATGGCTGCCGTCGCCGTGCATCGCGAGATAGGCGGCATTGATTGCCTTGATCGCGCCCATCGTGTTGCGCTCGATGCACGGGATCTGGACCAGCCCGCCGATCGGGTCGCAGGTCAGGCCAAGGTTGTGCTCCATGCCGATTTCGGCAGCATTCTCGATCTGCGCGTTGGTGGCACCCAGCGCTGCGGCAAGGCCCGCCGCCGCCATCGAACAGGCCACGCCGACCTCGCCCTGACAACCCATCTCGGCGGCGGAGATCGACGCGCGCTTCTTGTAGAGGAACCCGATCGCCGCGGTGGTCAGCAGAAAAGTCCGTGCCCCCGCGGGCGTTGGCGACGCGCAGAAGGTCTCGTAATAACGCAGCACCGCGGGGATCACGCCCGCCGCACCGTTGGTCGGTGCGGTGACGACGCGGCCGCCCGCGGCATTCTCCTCGTTCACCGCGAGCGCCCACAGGCTCACCCAGTCGAACACCAAAGACGGGTCGGAGCGCGGCCCGCGCGCGACCAGCTTGTTGTGCAGGTCGCGCGCGCGCCGTTTGACCTTGAGGCCGCCGGGCAGTTCGCCCTCGCCACGCATCCCGCGCTCGATGCAGGCCGACATCGCCGCGCGCAGCGAATCGAGGAAGGCATCGGTTTCGGTATCGTCGCGCCATGCGGCTTCGTTGGCGCGGACGATATCGGCGATCGTCACGCCCTTCTCCTCCGCCACCGCCAGCAGTTCGGCGCCTGAGGAGAAGTTCATCGGCAGCGTCACGTTCGATCGCGGCGCCTCACACCCGCCCTCGACCACCGCGCCGCCCCCGATCGAGTACCAGAAGGTCTCGTACGGCTCGCCATCGGGATAATGCGCGACGAAGCGCATGCCGTTGGGGTGCGCGGGCAGGAAGCGGTCGGAACGGAAGATCAGGTGCCTGCCCTCGACGAACGGCACCGTCACCTGCCCGCCCAGCGACAGGCGCTGTTCGGACTGGATCGTTGCGACGATGCTTGCCACCGCGTCGGGGTCGACGCTCTCGGGCTCGTGCCCGGCCAGCCCCAGGATCACCGCGGTGTCGGTGGCGTGGCCCTTTCCGGTGAGCGCCAGCGACCCGAACAGCTCGCACGACACCGACACCGGGATGCCACGATCCAGAGCCGCTTCGGAAAAGGCACAGGCCGCGCGCATCGGCCCAACCGTGTGCGAACTCGACGGGCCGATCCCGATGGTGAACAGGTCGGCAAGGCCGATCGTTGCTTCCACGCGCTGCCGCGCAGCCATTCCCGAACCGTCGAGCATCAAATCCCTCCAACGGGCAGGCGTTGGTTCGCCTGCCCTTACGTCAGAGGCCTTATTCGGTCGGCGCGACGCCCGGCGCAAGCCGGATGTGCAATTCCTTGAGCTGCTTGTCGCTGACGAAGGACGGCGCCTGCATCATCAGGTCCTCCGCCTTCTGGTTCATCGGGAAGACGATGACCTCGCGGATGTTGGGCTGATCGGCCAGCAGCATCACGATGCGATCGACGCCCGGCGCCGAACCGCCATGCGGCGGCGCGCCGAACTTGAACGCGTTGATCATGCCCGCGAAGTTGG
>CAZBYE010000091.1:0-11321 GCA_964496045.1 uncultured Stakelama sp. | reverse complement strand
GGCCGCGCCCGGTGCCGCCGTTCGACAGAACCGGCGTGGCGGGCATGAACCACAGACGTGAGATATAGTCGTAGATGCGCTGGGCATGCGCGGCGTCGTCGGCATAGGCCGAGGCGACGCGGACGAAGAGATCCTGGAAATTCTCGCCGGGCAGCAGATAGCGGTCCTTGAGCGTTTCCTTGCCGAATTCGGTGAGCAACGCGTCGCGCGAATGATCGACCTCGACCGGGAAGATCCGCGTCGCGATCGCCTTGGTATCGAGCCGCTTCTTGACCTTGGCGCCGGCCTTCTCAGCCACCTTTTCGGGCGCGGCTTTGACCTCTGCGCCGGCAACGGCGGGGGCTTCTGTGGTATCGGTCACGGTCTCACTCACGCTTGCTTCCTGCTGTTCCCTGAAGTCCATCGTCGCTCGTCCCTTGCCCGTCCAGATCACGACTCGGGGGCGCCTCGCGATGGTAGCACCGCACGCGCGCGGGCGTGAGAACAAAAGATGTCCATCCGCCTTGCCCGGCACGCAGCAGACCCTGCCGCGAATATGGGTTCGCGGGCGGCGTTCCACCAGTGCTTGGGCTTGTCCCCCTGTGTGACCACTATAGATTGTGGCAGATCGGCGTCCGAGGCAAGACAGTAAATGAAGGTTTGAAGACTCGGTTCGTCGCCGATTTGAGTCGGTTCACCCCCGCCCAACCACGCCTTACCGCATGCGACGCGCGGGCCTTCCTCGCCTTTTCAGAATGCAAGTGAACGAACGCGGAACTTCACAAAAATTTCATGCACCGATTCATCCACAACATATTGTGGTCGGCCAGTCGTCCGGACGAAAGCGTCGCACGGGAGGGATCGGGATTCGGACCCGATCAGACCTGAGAATCACAGTTCCCGCGAATCGCATTGCCCGGACACGGCGATTGCGGTTCGCCCCCGCCCCGCTAGGCTGCCGAAAAACCAGCAAGAGGAGATGAGGGGATGCACGAGACCAGCGGCACGATCGGACGGCGCGCAATGCTCAAGGCAGCGGCGGCAGGCGCCGCGCTGACGGCTCCGGGCGCGGCACTCGCCGCCACGGACCAGATGGCGGACGTGAAGAAGGCGATCGCCGCCAACCACGATGCGGCGCTCAAGCGGCTGCAGGACTGGATCAGGCTCCCGTCGATCGCAGCCGAGAATCGCGGCTACCCGGAAGGTCCCAACTATATGAAGCAGCTGGCGCTCGACGCCGGCTTCCAGCATGCCGAGATCGTGCCGTCGAAGGGCAAGCCGGGCGTGTTCGCAACGCTCGATGCAGGCGCCAAGAAGACGCTCGGCATCTATTTCATGTACGACGTCAAGCAGTTCGACCCGGCGGAGTGGGAGAACCCCCCGCTGGAGGCGCGGCTGGTCGACAAGCCCGGCTTCGGCAAGGTGGTGATGGGCCGTGGCGCGGTGAACCAGAAGGGGCCGCAGGCGACCTTCCTCGCGGCGCTGCACGCGATGAAGGCGGCAGGGCGCAAGCTGCCGGTCAATCTGGTGCTGATCGCCGAGGGCGAGGAGGAGATCGCCTCCCCCAATTTCCATGAGATCGTCACCGCGCCGCAGGTCGCCGCCGCGCTCAAAAAGACCGTCGGCGTCATCATCCCGACCGGCTGGCAGAGCCCGGCGACGGGCGGCGTCACGCTGGCGCTGGGCGCCAAGGGCGCGGTCGAGTTCGAGCTGACCGTATCGGGCGAGAAATGGGGCCGCGGGCCCAAGGGCGACGTGCATTCGAGCGAGAAGGCGCGCGTCGACAGCCCGCCCTGGCGGCTGGTCGCGGCACTCTCCACGCTCGTGTCGAAGGACGGCAACACCGTCATGATCGACGGCATTCAGGAGAAGGTGCAGCCGCTGACCGCGCGGCAGCGCCAGCTGATCGCCCAGACCGCCGCTAACACGCGCGAGGAGGATGCCAAGAAGGCGCTCGGCGTGTCGCGCTGGATCGACGACATGAGCTGGGAAGAGTCGATGGTCCGGCTGGCGCAGGTGCCGACGGTCAACATTCAGGGGCTGGTATCGGGCTATATGGGCCCGGGCGGCAAGACCGTGCTGCCGGGCAAGGCCACCGCCAAGATCGAGATGCGGCTGGTGCCCGACATGACCAAAGACGACACCATGGCCAAGCTGCGCGCGCATCTCGACAAGCGCGGCTTCACCGATGTCGAGGTCAATGTGAGCGGGGGATACGGCCCGACCCAGACCGACGAGAACAGCGCGCTGATCCGCGCCGAGCTGGCGACCTGCGCGCGGCTGGGCGTGCCGGCGACGCTGCACCCGCGGCTGGCGGGAAGCTGGCCGGGGGTGATCTTCACCGGCCCGCCGCTCAACCTGCCCGCCGGCCAGTTCGGCTTCGGCCATGGCAGCGGCGCGCACGCCCCCAACGAGTATTTCGTGATCGAGAGCAGCAACCCCAAGGTGATGGGAATGGACGCCGCAACCTTCGGCTTCGTCGATTTCCTCTATCAGGTCGCCGCGACCGCCTGATCCACCCGCTGCGCCGCGCGTTGGAAAGCGCGCGGCGTTTGGAGACCGACGATGAGCAAGGTGCGCGTAAACGGGTTCAGCATCTCGGCCGACGGCTATGGCGCGGGACCCGAGCAGAGCCTGGAGCATCCGCTGGGCAAGGGTGCCAGTTTCCACAACTGGCTGACCAGCAGCCGTTATTTCAAGACGATGACCGGTCAGGACGGCGGAAATGAGGGTGTCGACAACGGCTTTGCCGAGCGATCGATGGCCGGCCTTGGCGCATGGGTGATGGGGCGCAACATGTTCGGCCCGGTGCGCGGGCCGTGGCCCGACGGCGAATGGAAGGGCTGGTGGGGCGACAACCCGCCCTATCATTGCCCGGTCTATGTCCTGACGCATCACGCCCGCGCGCCGCTGGAGATGGACGGCGGCACCGTGTTTCACTTCGTCACCGAAGGGCCGGACAAGGCGCTGGCGCTGGCGCGCGCGGCAGCGGGCGAGCAGGATATTCGCATCGGCGGCGGGGTCTCGACCGTGCGCCATTATCTGAAGACGGGCGCGATCGACACCATGCATGTCGCGATCGCGCCGACACTGATGGGCAAGGGCGAGGCGCTGTTCGAGGGGATCGACCTGCCCGCGCTCGGCTATCGCGTCACCGAACACGCGCCGGGCGAGCAGGCGCTGCACATGGTGCTGGCGCGCGGCTGAAGCAGGACAGCTGAACCAATTCGGGCCGCATTGTTGCGGTGGGCTGAACCCCCGATGAAAGGTCGGTCTACTGCCATTTTTGGGGACGTTCGGCCCGCCCCTTCCGCGCCACGCTTCGCCCCGGTCCGCCCATAGGAACCCGCGCCGCCGCCCGTTTTCACCCGCAACCGGGTGGTGTGGGCAGCCGTTCCTCTCCCGGTTCATGGCAACATGAGGAGATGAACGATGCGAACCCTGACGCTTACCGCTGCGGCGCTGGCCGTGCTGACGGTACCGGCGCTGGCGCGCGACCGCGCGAAGCCGGTCTTCGACGACAGCAACAGCCATTACCTCGACTACAAGACGTCGATCAGCGAGGCGAAGCGCGAGCTGCGCAAGGATCTGGCCGATGCGAATGACGAGGCCGACCGGGTCGATGCCTATGCCGAATATGAGGCCGAACTCGCCGACGCCGAGAAGGATTTCCGCAAGGAGATGGCCGAGCGCGGTGTGCGCATTCCCGCAGGCCGCGTGAGCGTGGAGACCGAGGTGTCGATGTACGAGCCGCGCTGATACGGCACTGATTTCCCAAGCTACATGGTCCGGACCCCACGGGTTCGGAAGGGCGGGAGCAGCCTCCGCGCGGACAGCATCTCGCAGACGCCGCTTCCGCCCTTAATTCAGCCGCACCACCCTTCGCGATAGCCGCCGGCATAACGGCGGGCGAGGCCCTCGGCGATCAGGGTCTCGCCCACGCCGCGGCCGTCGACCGACACCAGCCGCAGCTTGCGGCCATAGCGATCGACATCGCGCCCGGCGGTCTCGAGCGAGACCCGTCCCGAATTGAGCAGCGCATGAAGCCGGTGCGTGGCGGCCTTACCCAGCGCCGCCTCCCGCGCGCAGCGGGCCGGGTGGGTTTCGGGGGTATCGATATCGGCGATGCGGATCTTCGCTCCGTCCATCCGGAAGGTGTCGCCATCGACCACGCAATCGGTCCCGCCTCCGCTATGGCACAGGGTGAAGCGGGTCGCGGGGCGATCGAACGCCGGCGCATCCGTCACTGCACGCGCCTCCCCCGGCACCAGCGGATACATCACCCAGCCCAGCCCGCCGGCAATGCCCGCGAGCGCTGTTGCGATCAGTGCCGCACGGCCAAAGCGCCGTTGGGGGCGCCGATCGAAACGAGCGCGATTCCAGGTCCGGCGTGCGTGGTCGCGTTGCCAGCGATTGTCGAAGTTCATCGGCGCTATCTAGCTGTAACGCCTCATCAAATCGCTTCAGGATAGCGCGGATGCGGGGCGGCTTACCGCCATTTCGGAGCGACCGGCGATAGCTCCGTTTTGGAGCGGACAATCCCCAAAGCGGCGCGATCCGCCGCTAAGGCTGCACGCATGAGCGAGAGCGAGCGGATCATTTTTGTATGCGAGGGCTGCGGCACGCCGGGCGTGACGCGCGAGGCATGGGCGGCGTGGGACGTGGCGACGCAGGCCTGGGTACTGGCGGAGATGTTCGACTATGCCTTTTGCCATCGCTGCCACCGGCGGACGCAGCTGGAGCAACGGAGGGTTGAGGGGGAGTAGACCCGCTAGCCAGCCGCCGCGCGGACTGGAGGGCGTTGCGGCACCAGATGGAACACGAGTCCCCGCACCTCCATGAAGGCATCGATGCGAGCGACATTGCCTTGCGCCCAGTAATGCTTCTGCAGGAAGCGGTGAAAGGTCATGGACACGGCGTGTAGCGGGTCATTCTCGAAATTGGCTTCGCGTTCGATGCGCGCCCAGTCCTGCCACAGCTCAGGTTCCTCGCGTGCAAAATGTTCGGCGATCACCCGGAGTTCGGCGTCTGCGCAGGAACGCGGTTCGGTGAGCAGAATCTCTCCGGGTGCAGGATGGAGCGCCGGGTTCTCCGCAATCAAAGCTTGAAGGACGCGTCCCCGCAGTACGCCCCATGCAATGTCAGGGCCCAATCCGCCCGCCTCATCCACCAGCATCGGCCGAATGAAGTCGGTCGCAAAGGTCCGTAGTTCCTGATCGGGATAGGCGCCCAGACCGGCGCGCGTTTCGAACAGACGCTTCTCGACCGCACGCCATCTTCCCATCTCCGCGGGCTGCAGGTGCGCAAACCGATCGAGCAGCAGATCATAGTCCGGGTCGTCGAAGCTCTTTCCTCTGTACAGGATGATCTGTGGTTGCGCGTTCATCGTCGGGCCCGTTTCACGTTCGCGGCGCAATTTGCGCGGATCGCATTGCCGAACGGTGAACGCGAGAATCAGGCTGCCTGCATCGCTTCCGCCCCGACAAACGGAGCCACCACCCCCAGCGCGCGGGTCACATATTCCGCCTTCTCGCCGACCGGGGCGACATAGTGGATCGCTTCCTCGGCATCCTTGAGCGAACCCAGCCGTGCGATCATCCACGCGGCGAGATATTGCGAGGCGAGGCAGCCGCCGGCGGTTGCGACATTGCCGTGGGCGATGAAGGGCGCGTCGATGACATTGACCCCCGCCTCGATCACCCAGGGCTTGGTGGTGAGATCGGTGCAGGCGGGAAGATCGCCGATCAGCCCGAGCTTCGCGAGGAGAAGCGTGCCCGAACATTGCGCGCCGATCAGCTGACGCGCGGGATCGAGGCGGATGCGGCCCAGCAGATCGGCGTCGGCGGCATGGTCGCGCGTGCGGATGCCGCTGCCGATCAGGACCGCGTCGGCTTCTTCGAGGAAATCGAGTCCACGCTGGGCACGGACGGTGACGCCGTTCATCGACGTCACCTCCTCGGCCGGCGAGGTGATGTACGCCGCCCAGCCCTTGCCCCGCATCCGGTTGAGGATCGCCGCGGCGATGAACGAGTCCAGCTCGTTATAGCCTTCGAGGGTGAGGACGGCGATCTTCATGGCTACTCCACTTCACTCAAACCCAGCTGCCACAGGACGAAGGCATTCTCCTCCGCCGCCTCGTGCAGGCTTTCCCAGCGGCCCGACTTGCCGCCATGCCCCGCGCCCATATTGGTCTTGAGCAGCAGGACATTGTCGTCGGTCTTGGTCGCGCGCAGCTTCGCCGCCCATTTGGCCGGCTCCCAATAGGTCACGCGCGGATCGTTGAGGCCGCCCGAAATGAAGATCGGCGGATAGGCCTGGGGTTTGACATTGTCGTAGGGCGAATAGCCGCGGATCAGCTCGAACGCCTCCTTGTCGGTGATCGGGTTACCCCATTCGGGCCATTCGCCCGGCGTGAGCGGAAGCGTGTCGTCGAGCATGGTGTTGAGCACGTCGACGAACGGCACGTCGGCGACCACCGCCCCCCACAGATCGGGGTCGGAGTTGATCACCGCGCCCATCAGCTCGCCACCCGCCGATCCGCCGGCAATGGCGATCCCGCCCTTGTGGGTGAAGCCGCGGTCGATCAGCCCCTTCGCGACATCGACAAAGTCGTTGAAGGTGTTGGCACGCTTGGTGAGCTTGCCGTCGAGATACCATTGCTGGCCGAGATCGTCGCCGCCGCGAATATGCGCGATGGCGAAGGCGACGCCGCGGTCGAGGAACGACATGCGCGAGGTCGAGAAGCCCGGCGGGATCGCGATGCCGTAGGCGCCATAGGCATAGAGATAGACCTTCCCCGTGCCGTCGCGCGGGAAGTCTTTGGGATAGACGATCGAGCAGGGCACTTCGGTGCCGTCGCGGGCGGTGATCCTGAGGCGCTCGGTGGCGTATTTCGATGCGTCATAGCCCGAGGGGATGACCTGAACCTTGCGCACTTCGAGCTCGCCGGTCGCGACGTGATAGTCATAGACGGTGCCGGGTGTGACCATCGATTCATAACCGATGCGCAGCACGTCCATCGCATATTCGGGATTGTCGCCGAGCGACGCGACATAGCTCGCCTCGGCAAAGGCAATGCGCTTGCCTTCGCCGCCCGAATATTGGTGAAGCTCGATCTGATCGAGGCCGTCCTCGCGCCCCTCGACGATGAAGAAATCGGCGAAGGTGGTGACTCCGGTCATGTAGAAATGCGGCGACGGCGCGATCCGTTCGACCCACTCGCCCGGCGCGTCGATGCTGGCGGTGCACAGCCGGAAATTGGTGTGCGTATCGTTGGTGTGGATGAACAGCGTGCCGTCATGCTCCTCGACGTCATACTCACGCCCTTCCTTGCGCGGCGCGACGAGGATCGGCTCGGCAAAGGGATCGTTCGCAGGGAGCAGGCGGACTTCGCTGGTGACATGATCGCCGGTCGAGATGACGATCCATTGGCGCGACTGGGTCTCGCCGACGCCGACGCGATAGCCCTCATCGTCCTCATGATAGAGTTCGACGTCTTCGGCCGGGTCGCTGCCGAGGCGGTGGTAGCGCGCATTGTCGGTACGCCATTGATCGTTGGCGAGGCCGTAGAGGAAGCCGGCATCGTCCGCGGTCCAGACGATGTCGGAGAGCATGCCCGGAATCTCGTCGGGCAGATGCTCACCGGTCTCAAGGTCCTTGACCTTGAGCAGGAAGCGTTCCGAGCCGTTGTCGTCATAGGCATAGGCCAGCCAGCGGCCGTTGTTGGAGACCGAGAAGCCGCCGAGACGGAAATATTCCTTGCCCTTCGCCAGCGCCGGTTCGTCGAGGATCAGACTATCTTCACCCCCATTTTCGCTGGCGCCGGCGGGCTTGCGCCACCAGCGGCGATATTCGCCGCCCTGCTCGAAATCGGCCCAGTAGAGCCAGTCGCCGTCCTTCTGGGGGACGGTGGCGTCGTCTTCCTTGATTCGGCCGCGCATCTCCGCGAACAGCGTGTCGGCGAGCGGCTTCAACGGCTTCATCACCGTTTCGAAATAGGCGTTCTCGTCCTTGAGGTAGGTCAGCACCTCTTCGCTGGTGACGTTGGGATAGCCCGGATCGCGCAGCCAGTTCCACGGATCCTCGATCGTCACCCCGTGGCGCTCGAAGCTGTGGGGACGGGTGGCGGCGACGGGGGGCTTATCAGTCATCGCCTTTCCCTAGCCGCTCGGCTTCGTCCAAGTCGAGGTGGCATTGCTCACCACGCACTTGCCGCGAACGTAAGCCCCGCGCATCATGACCGAAACGAGTGGGAGCAGGCGTATGAAACGGGCGATGATGGCAGGCGCGGCACTGGGCGTGCTGACGGGTTTGGCGGGGACGGCGCAGGCCCAGCGCTATGAGGCGACCATCGTCCGCACGCAGCATGGCATCCCGCATATCAACGCCAGGGACTGGCGCGGGGCGGGCTATGGCATCGGCTATGCCTATGCGCAGGACAATCTGTGCATGATCGCCGAGGAGTTCGCGACGGTGGCGGGCGAGCGATCGCTGCACTTCGGGCCGAAGGAGAGCGCGACGCTCGGCTTCCAGAAGGTCGACAACCTCAGCTCCGACATCTTCTTCCGCAGCGCGATCGACCTGCCGGCACTGCGCAAGGGCGTGCGGGCCCAAGGCCCCGAAGCGATGGCGATCGTCCAGGGCTATATCGCCGGCTATAACCGCTATCTGCGCGACATCGGGCCGCAGGGCGTACCCGCCGAATGCCGCGGCAAGCCCTGGGTGCGGCCGATCACCGCCGACGACACGCTGCGGCTGAACGAGAAGCAGATGCTGCTGGCGAGCTCGCTGGCGCTGGCGCCCGGCATCGCCAATGCGGTGCCACCGGGCGCGGCGAAGCCCGCCGCACTGAGCCGCGCGGTACTGCCCGATTTCAACCGGCTGGAAATCGCCAGCAACGGCTGGGCGTTGGGCGGGGACGTGACCGCGGACGGCAAGGGGCTGCTGGTCGGCAACCCGCATTTCCCCTGGCACGGGCCGAGCCGCTTCTGGGAGATGCACGTCACCATCCCCGGCGAGTTCGACGCGGCGGGCGCGGGGATCGCGGGAACGCCCTTCCCCACCCTCGGCTTCAACCGCAACATCGCCTGGACGCATACGGTGACCGCGGCGCGGCACTTCACCCTCTATCAGCTCGCACTCGATCCTGCCGATCCGACCGCGTATCTGGTCGACGGCAAGTCGGAAAAGATGATCGCGAAGACCATCAGCGTGCCGTTGCCCGACGGGAAATCGGTCGAGCGCACGCTTTACTCGACCCGCTTCGGGGCGGTGGTGACGATGCCGCAGGCGATGGTGAACTGGACCGACAAGATTGCGTTCGCGGTGCGCGACGCCAATCGCGGCAACCAGCGCGCAGTCGGCACCTGGCTGAAGATCGCGCGGGCGCGCAACGTCGGCGAAGTGCGCGACGTGGTGACGCAGAGCCTCGCGATTCCCTGGGTCAACACCATCGCCGCCGACCGGCATGGCGACGCGCTGCATGCCGATGTGACCGCGGTGCCCAATGTCCCGGCCGAAAAGATCAAGGCATGCGCGACGCCATTGTCGCCCGCCGTCGCCCGCGCGGCGGTGCTGCTCGACGGGTCGAAATCGGCCTGTGCCTGGGACGAAGCAGCGGGGACAGCGGTGCCGGGGCTGATGCCGGCCAGCGATCAGGCGATCTACCAGCGGCGCGATTACGTCGCGAACATGAACGACAGCTATTGGTTCAGCAATCCGCGCGCGCCCCATACGCCGCTGTCCCCGATCCTGGGTGATGTGGGAAAACCGCTCTCAGCACGCACGCGATCGGGCTTCGCCGAAACCGAGTCGCTGATCGCCGGTGGCAAGGTGACGCCTGCGCGGGCCAAGGCCATGGTCTTCGCCAACAAGAGCCTGGCGGCCGAGTTGACGCTCAAGCCGATACTCGCCCTGTGCGCGAGCAAGGCGGAGGTAGCAGAAGCCTGCGCCGCGCTGGGCAAATGGGACGGGCGCTTCGAGCTCGACAGCCGCGGCGCGTGGCTGTTCGACCGATACTGGATGAAGGCGCGGCTCGTTCCCGGCATCTGGGCGGTGAGGTTCGACGCGAAGGACCCGCTGAACACGCCACGCGATTTCACGACCGCCGGTGAGGCAGGGCCGAAGCTGATCGCGGCGCTCAAGGCGGCGGCCGAAGAGGTGACCAAGGCAGGCGTCGCACTCGATGCGCGCTGGGGCGATGTCCACTATGCGCAGCGCGGCAATGAACGCATCCCGGTGCACGGCGGCGACGGGCAGTTGGGCGTGCTCAACGTCCAGATCTCCGACCCCGCACCGGGCGGAGTCACCCCGCGGCACGGATCGAGCTATGTGCAGGTGGTCGGCTTCGATGCCGGGGGACCGGTCGCCGACACGGTGCTGAGCTATTCGCAGTCCCCCGATCCGGCATCGCCCTGGTATGCCGACCAGACGCATCTCTATGCCAAGAAGGCATGGGTCCGCTTCCCCTTCACCCCGGCGCAGATCGAAGCGGCGAAGGTCGGGGAAGCGGTGACGATCAGCGAATAAGGGGAGTCTAGTCTTCCTGAACGTCATTCCCGCGTAGGCGGGAATCCATTGGCACTGCTATTTCGGTTCCATCCGACAGGTCAGCCAGAATGGATTCCCGCCTTCGCGGGAATGACGGTGGAAGGGCGGGAATGACGACTGCGAGGGATGGGATGACGCTGGAGAGAGGGGCTAGGCGGCTTCGAGGTCGAGCAGCATCCGCTTGGCCTCGAGCCCGCCGGCAAAGCCGGTGAGCGTGCCGTTGGTGCCGATCACGCGATGGCACGGCGCGATGATCGAGACCGGGTTGCGGCCATTGGCGGCGCCGACCGCACGGCTGGCGGTCGGTCGGCCGATCTGGCGCGCGATCTGGACGTAGCTGCGCGTTTCGCCGAACGGGATGGTGAGCAGCGCCTGCCACACGCTGCGCTGGAAATCGGTGCCGCGAAAATCGAGCGGCACGTCGAAGGCGCGCAGTTTGCCGGCGAAATAGGCGTCGACCTGCGTAGCGGCGCGGACGAGGATCGGGTGCGCATCGTCCTCGACCGTATGGCCGAGCGGCACGCGGCCGGGGCGCTCATTGGGCCAGAGGATCGCGACCAGCCCCGTGTCGCTGGCGACGAGGTGAAGCGTGCCGACCGGCGAGGCGATGTCCTTGTGAGCGAGGGTCATGTGAAGTCTCCTGCGAATATGCTCCGCAAGATAGGCGTGGTGTAAAGGGGATGCTTCCCGTGGCTTGCGCGCAAAGTCGAAACCCAACTGTTCCTCTGTCGTCATCCCCGCGAAGGCGGGAATCCATTCTCCCCGCCGTCTCGGCTTGACCCGACAGGTCAGCC
>CAZBYE010000090.1:0-11345 GCA_964496045.1 uncultured Stakelama sp. | reverse complement strand
CAGGCGTATCGGCATCGCGACCAAGGTCGGGATGCTCCCCGGTGAGGGGGGCGAGAAGCTGGCGCCGGCCCGCATCGCTGCCGCCTGCGATGCCTCGCTCAAACGGCTCGGGGTCTAGACGATCGACCTGTATTATGCACACCAGGATGACGAGAACGTCCCGCAGGAGGACGTGCTCGCGGCCTTCAAGACGCTGATCGACGCGGGCAAAGTGCGCCATATCGCCGCCTCGAACTTCTCCGCGGCACGGCTCAAGTCCGCGCTCGACATCGCCGCACGCGACGGTTTGCCGCACTATCGCGCGCTTCAGCCCGAATATAATCTCGTCAGCCGCCACCGCTTTGAGGGCGAACTGCAAGATCTGTGCGTCGCGCATAATATCGGCGTGCTGCCCTATTACGGCCTCGCCTCGGGCTTCCTCACCGGCAAATATCGCAGCGAAGCCGATTTCGGGAAGAGCGTGCGCGGCGGACGGATGGCCGCGTTCCTGGAAGCCAGGGGCCGCCCTGTCCTGGAAGCAATGGACGCCATTGCCGCAGAAACTGGCGCCAGCCTCTCACACATCGCGCTCGCCTGGCTCGCCGCACAGCCCGGCGTCACCGCACCGATCGCCAGCGCCACCAGCGTCGCCCAGCTCGACGAACTCATCGCCGGCTGGGACCTTGCCCTCTCACGGGACCAGCTCGACCGTCTTACCGCCGCAGGAGTGTAGAATGGATCATGTCGCCGCGTATCGGGACCAGGGCTATGCCATCGTCCGTGGCGTGTTTTCCCCAAGCGAAATCGCGGCGATCGGCGCTGCGGTCGACCAGATTCATGAAGAGGGCGTCGCCCATGGCCGCAGCTTCCGCCACGGCAACCTCTTCTACAATATCGCGTCCGATGCCGATGACATGCCGCTCGTCCGCATGGTCCAGTGGCCATCCTATCACAATGCGGTGCTCGACGCGGTCCGGCTCGACCCGCGCTATCTCGATATCCTCGCGCCGCTGATCGGCCCGGATCTCAAGCAGATCATCAACCAGCTCCACTGGAAGGCGCCGGGTTCACTCGGCGATTTCGCCTGGCATCAGGATTCGCGTTTCCGCAAACCCGATGCCGCCTATCGTAATCTCGGCACCTCCTACATCCAGACCGGCCTCGCCATCGATCCGCACACGCCGCAAAGCGGCGCGATGCGCTTCATCCCGCGCAGTCATAACGCTGGTCCGCTCGAACTCGACACCTCGACCGAAGTGCTGGGGACCGAGATGAACGACGACGCGCTGATCGCGGCAGGGATCGACCCTGCAAGCGTCGTCGATCTCGTCCTCGATCCCGGAGATCTCGCGATCTGGAACCCCTATCTGGTTCACGGATCGGGCCGGAACCGGGCGGATCACCAGCGCCGCCTCTATATCAACGGCTATGTCGCGGCGGTGGATTGCGATCGCGGCGAATGGGCATTCCGCGACGGTCAGCCGGTGCCACTCGGCCCAGAAGCCGCGATCGTCCACTACGAGGAGCTGCGCGAGAACCCGCACCCCCATTATGTCTAGGCAAATACCGGCGCGAGCGGTTCAGGCCGCGAGCCGCACGCGCCCCCCGCCCCGCGTCTTGGCGCCATAGAGCGCCATATCGGCACGCCGCAGCGCCGCCTCGATCGCGTCGCCCTCGCCCATCGCCGCCGCGCCCACACTGACACCGATCCGCGCCGTAGCCTCGTCGAGCACATAAGGTGCATCGGCGACCCGCTCGACAACCCGCGCGCCCAGTCGCTCGATCGCGCCCGGACTCAGCACCGGCGCGAGCAGCGCGAACTCATCGCCACCCAGCCGTGCGACATGGCCGTGCCGCCCCGCGAGCCGAACCAGCCGCTGCGCCACCTCGCACAGCACCTGATCGCCTGCATCATGTCCATGGCGGTCGTTGACCAGTTTGAACCCGTCGAGATCGATGTAGAAAAGCGTGCCGCCCACCCCGCTACGCTGCGCGGCTGCGTGCATGAATCCCGAACGATTGAGCAGCCCCGTGAGCGGGTCGTGTGCCGCGCGATGCGCATGCGCATGTTCGGCTTCCATCGTCGCGATCATCATGCCGTTGAGCCGCTTTGCCGCCTGCGACATGCTGAACAGCGCAAGCGGCGCCTGGATCGTGGTGACCAGCAAGACCGGATCGTCCGCAAAAGCGGCGCTCACCGCCATCGGCCCCAGCGTCGCGGTGCACACCAGCAGCACGAAGCGTGGCGCGCCGAAATAGCGAATGCTCATGCCCCCCGCGATGCACGCGGTAGCGATGTTGACCACGATCGCCGCAGCATAGTCGCCGCTCAACGTCGTGATCGCCGCCCCGTAGCCAAGGGTCCCCGCCCACAGCAATGTCATCAGCAGATAGAGGTCGGTGCCAGTCGCCGCACCGCGCGCCGCCGCCCGGCGATCGCGGTTGAGCAGCACGATCCGCACCCCGATCGTCACCAGCTCCAGCACCAGCCAGATCGCGAACAACGGCGTCTGGTGCCGCCACCAGATTGCCGCGGCGCAGAGCAATGTCGCGAGCGCGGCCGAGTAAAAGATCGCCAGCGAGCTGTAGAGCGTACTCACCTGCGCGACGTGTATCGCCCGGCTGACCGGACGGCGCGTCCGGGTCAGCCATTGCGTCGCACGCCAACGCGGCAGGCTGTACTTCAGGTCGCCGTCCAAACCGCCCTCCGGTGAATTCCGTTCCACTTCAGTAACAACACCGGGTTAACGTAGCGTTCGCCAAGCAGGCCCACGTCAAGGTCATTGCTCCCGCCGCGCCCTTCCCTAAGATGGCGGTCATGCGTTTCCGTCAGCTCGAAGTCTTTCACGCCGTCTATCTTCACGGCTCGATCAGCGCCGCGGCCCGCGCGCTTGGCGTCTCCCAGCCCTCGGTCTCGAAGACGCTCCACCATGCCGAAGACAGCCTCGGCATCCCGCTCTTCCAGCTCTCACGCGGCCGCCTGATCCCGACCGACGAGGCACATGCGCTGATGCGTGAGGCGGGCGACCTGTTCGAACGGCTCGACACGCTTCAACAGACCGCGCGCAACCTCGCCCAGGCGGGCGGCGGGCATATCCGGCTCGGCATCGTTCCCAGCCTCGCGCTCGACATCGTGCCGCAGGCGATGGCGCAGTTCCGCCGCGAATGGCCGCGCGTGACGTTCGAGGTCCACACCCATCACCATGACGATCTGGTCCGTTCGCTGATCGGTCGCGAGATCGACCTCGCCATCGCCTACACCCCACCCCCGCATCCCCGCCTGACCCGGCAGGTGCTCGCCGAGGGCGAGCTCGTGGTGATGTTCCCTGACGGAATGTTCGCGCCGACCGGTCCGCGCTTCCCGCTCGATCTGCTCGCCGATCGCGACGTGATCGGCGTCGCCGCAACCGGCCCGATCGGCGACGTTCTGACTCAGGCGGCGCGCGAACGCGGCCTCGTCTTCCGCGAGACCGTGTCGGTCCAGACCTTCTTCATTGCCGCGCGCCTCGCCCAGCTCGAAGGCGGGGTCACCGTGGTCGACGAGTTCACCGCGCGCGCCTGGGCCGCGCCGGGCTTTAAATGGCTGCCCACCGATCCGCCGCTGCGCTTCACCATCTCCTGGACCACGCTTGAGGAGCGCCAACCTTCGCGCGTCGCGCGGCTGTTCCTGCGCACACTGGAGGCCACTCTCAACGACAGCCGGCTCCAGCCATAACCTGCGGCTATGATCTGCTGATCGATTCCTGACTTCGCAGGCGCGGACCGAGCGACCATCCTCCTGTCGCGCAATCACAGGGACGGTTGCGCGGGGGAGTGCGCAACCTGATCCGACCAAACGCCTTGAATCCGTGCGCCCGATGAGCCGCGGCGAGGAGATCATCGTGCTGGGCGCAGGCGTGGTCGGCATGGCCACTGCGCTGACGCTGGCTGATCGCGGGCACCGCGTGACCGTGGTCGATGCCGCGCGCGGCCCCGGCCTCGGCACCTCCTTCGCCAATGGCGCGCAACTGAGCTTCGCCTACACCGACGCGCTCGCCAGCCCATCAGTGCTGGGCCAGATCCCGCGTATTCTGCTGGGCCTCGATCGGGCGCTGCGCTTCCAGCTCCATCTCGATCCCGATTTCCTGCGCTGGAGTCTCGCCTTCCTGCGCAACTGCAGCGTTGGCGCCTTTCGCCGCAACACGCTGGCCGGCCTCACCCTCGCCGCAGAATCACGCCGAGCGCTCCGGACGCTCACCGAACGCCACGCGCTCGACTATGGCCACAGCGTCCCCGGAAAGATCCACCTCTATCGCTCCGCCGAATCTTTCGCGGGCGCACAGGCAATGGTCGCGCTCAAGCAGGCAGCCGGCGTTACCCAGACATTGCTCGATCCGGACACCGCGGTCACGCTCGAACCGATGCTGGCGCCAGTCCGCGACGAGATTGCCGGCGCGCTCTACACCGCGGACGAGGAGGTCGGCGATCCCCACCGGTTCTGCACCGCAGCGCACGAGGCGCTGATCCGCGGTGGCGGAAGTTCGATGTTCAGCCTGCCGGTTGCGCGGATCGATGCGACTGGCGGCGTGCCCGCGATCGTCACCCAATGCGGAAGCCGGGTCCCCGCCGACCGCATCATCCTCGCCGCCGGCCCCGGCGCACCCATGCTCGCCCGCACCCTCGGCGTACGGCTGCCGGTGCAGCCGATGAAGGGCTATTCGATCACCGCGCCCACCGGCGCCGCGGCGCCCGCCGCCAGCATCACCGATGTCGCCAACCGCGTCGTCTTCGCCCGGCTCGGCAACCGGATGCGGATCGCCGGGCTGGCTGAACTGGGCAAACGCGACACCAGGGTCGAGCCCAGGCGGGTCCGTGCGCTGATCGACAGCGCCCGCGCCGCGCTGCCCCAGGCTGCAGACTACGACCATATCGAATCGAGCTGGGCCGGGCTGCGTCCGATGACCCCCGATTCGCTGCCGATCACCCGGACGATCGCGCCCGGGGTGATCGCCAATACCGGGCATGGCGGGCTCGGCTGGACCTATGCTGCAGGGTCGGCCGAACGCGTCGCGCAACTTGTCGAGGGGACTGCCTGACGGCGCGAAGACGCCGCTGGCTTTAAGACATCAGGGAAGGGAAGACCCATGAAGACCACAATCCGTATCGCGGGACTGATGGGCGGCATCTCGCTGCTCGCCACTGCCAGCGCCGCCATGGCGCAGGACGCACCCGAGCCCGAAGCTCAGGAAGTCGTCGTCATCGGCTCACAGATCAAGGGCGCCGATGTCGCCGGCGCGCTGCCCGTCACCGTGCTGAACGAGGACGATATCGCCGCCACCGCCGCCACCAGCGGCGACGATCTGTTCCGCTCGATCCCGCAGGCGGGCGATGTCGCCTTCAACGAGAGCCGCGATGCGGGCGGGATCAACGATGCGCGCGGCGACACCGCCTCGATCAACCTGCGCGCGCTCGGCACCGGCAACACGCTGGTCCTGCTCAACGGCCGCCGCATGGTCCTCCACCCCGGCACCCAGAGCGAGAATCTCGTTCCCGTCCAGAGCGTCAACACCAACACCATTCCGGTGATGGGCGTCAGCCGGGTCGAAGTGCTGCTCGACGGCGCCGCCGCCATCTACGGCTCGGACGCGGTCGCCGGCGTGATCAACACCGTGCTCAAAAGCAATTTCAAGGGCATTCGCGCCACCGCCGAGGTCGGCTTCACCGAGAATTCAGGCCAGGTCGAGAGCGAGTTCGCGTTCGAAGCCGGCCACAGCTTCAACGGCGGCAAGACCAATATCTCGCTATTCGGTTCGTTTAACCATCGCGACCCGCTCTACGCCCGCGAACGCCGCAATTCGCGCTCGGCAGATCTGCGGCCATTGGTCGCGGGTACGAGCTGGGAAGGCAACGCATCGTTCGATAATACGATAACCGGCACGCCCTGGGGTGCATTTCAGCGGCTGACGAACAGCTACGCGACGTCCACTACCTCAGCCTCGGTCAACGGCACCGTGCTCACGACCAACGGCATCTTCCACATTCAACCGAACGGCAATGAGGGATGCATCGCGGCAACGTCCTATGCGGGGAGTTGCTGGGACAATAGCACGCTCGCGACCACCGGCACCGATCGCAACCTGAAATACGATCTCAACGACGTCCGCACGATCATGGGTCGCAACGACCGCCTCAATCTGTTCGGCTATTTCAACCATGAATTCGACAGCGGGCTCGAGTTCTTCGCTGAAGCGTCCTGGTACCGAGCCGATTTCGAATCGATCCGTGAACAGGAAACCGCCCTGGCCAGCCAGCGGCTGATCATCCCGGCCAATGGATACTACAACCCCTTCGGCCCCACTGGGAGCGCTTACCGAATTCCCGGACTCACCGGCGTTGCCACCACCGGCGTTCCGTTGCAGCTGCTCAGCTATCGGCCAATCGATGCCGGTCCGCTGGTGGTCAATGTCCGCAACGATACCTTCCGATTCCTCAGCGGCTTCCGCGGCGAGCTCTTCGGTTTTGATTTCGACAGTGCCGCACTCTATTCGCGCGCCCGGACGCGCGACAGCATGAGCACGGTCAGCCTTACCAAGTTCCAGGAAGCACTGAGCCGTACCGACGCCGGTGCCTACAACCCGTTCAACGGCGGCGATCCACTCAACCCGAGCCGCTACGACAGCACGCCCAACCCGCAGAGCGTGATCGACAGCTTCATGGTCGATATCTACCGCATCAGCACCACCGAGCTTGCCATGGCTGATTTCAAGCTCAGCAAGAACGACCTGTTCACTCTACCCGGCGGTCGCGTCGGCATGGCAGCGGGTGTGGAGTTCCGACACGAGACGTTCGCCGACGATCGGGATCCGCGGCTCGACGGAACGATCCGGTTCACCGCACTCGATGGTTCCTCCAACGGCAGCGATACGATGGGTGCCAGCCCGACACCGGACAGCAAGGGTTCGCGAGACACCGTCTCCGGCTTTCTCGAATTCGCTGTGCCGGTGGTGGGTCCGGATATGAACGTTCCGCTAATCCGTTCGCTCGATCTGCAGCTCGCCGGGCGTGTCGAGGCCTATCAGGGCTTCAGCACCGTCGCGAAGCCCAAGGTCGCGGTGTCCTGGTACCCCTTCGCCAACCTCCAGTTCCGCGGCTCGTGGTCGCAGGGGTTCCGCGCACCCAACCTGCCGCAGCTGTTCGAGAACGGCATCCAGCGCTCGAACACGCGCTCGGACTGGATCCGTTGCGAAGCTGATCGCCGCCAGGACGGCACCGCAATCGCCTCCTCGTGCAACACGCAACCGATCGTTAGTAACCGTTCGGGCAGTCAGGACCTTAAGCCGGAAACCTCCGACAGCCTCTCGCTTGGCGCGACGGCCCGGTTCAACTTCGGTGAGAAAGGCGGTCGCCTGACCCTCACCGCGGACTATTGGGAAATCCGCCAGAAGGACGTCATCGGCCTGTTCGGCGATACCAATGCACTGATCCTCGACTATCTGCTTCACCTCCAGGGGTCATCCAATCCGAACGTTGAGCGCGTGGCGCCGACGGCGAATGACATCGCCCAGTTTGCGGGCACCGGCCTGACACCTGTCGGCAATGTGGTTCAGGTGATCGATAACTACACCAACCTCTCGCCTCGGCGGGTGCGCGGTTATGACCTCGGCCTTTACTATCAGATCAAGGATACGGGGCTGGGCGATTTCAGTCTTCGAGTGAACGCAGCGCGCCTGCTCGAATTTTTCCAGGTTCCCGGTCCGCTGCAGCAAGCCCTGCTTGATGCGCAAAAGGCGGGCACCATCCCGCCGGTCATCAATGTCGTCGGAGCCGACAGCCTGATCGAAGAGAATGGGCGGCCGAAATGGCGTGCCTCGGGCAGCATAACCTGGCGCTCAAAGGGGTGGGGTATCGGTTACTACGCCAGCTATGTCGGCGGAGTGCGGGATACGTCCGTGACGCTTAGCGACGGGACCAACTTTCCCGTAAAGGACTACCTCACTCACAGCCTCTACGCGCAATACACCGTCGATGGCGGACCGATGGATAGCCTCCGGCTGCGCGTCGGTGCGCGCAACCTGCTCAACGAGCTGGCGCCGATCGCCGATCAGCCCACCGGCTATATCGGCGATCTCTACTCCAACCGCGGCCGCCAGATCTATTTCTCGGTCAGCAAGCGCTTCTAGGGGCACCCCGCTCCCGCGCCGCCGGTCACGGCGGCGCGGGAGCAACCCGGCGGGATGCATCCAGTTTCCCCCCTCCTCGTTGATGATCCAGGCTTGGCCTCAAGCCGCACCAACCAGACCGGAGCTGCGCGATGACCGAGACGACACCTCCTGAGCCGATCGCCCCCAAGGCACAGTTGCGCCCGTTCAGCCGCGCGCTGCATTGGTGGTTCGGGGTCGCGCTGTGGAAGCGTATTCTCGGCGCGCTTGTCCTCGGAGCGATCGTCGGCGTCATCTGGGGGCCGGGCGCCACTTCGATCACCTGGATCGGCGAGTTGTTCGTGCGCCTGATCCGCATGCTCGTCGTGCCCCTGGTTTTCCTCACCATCGCCGCGGGTGTCGCCGCGCTCGCCGATCCCAAGCGGCTGGGCAGCATCGGCGTGAAGACGCTCGCCATGTACGTCTTCACCACCGCGCTCGCCGTCACGACAGGTCTCACCGTCGCGACGCTGATCGGTCCCGGCATCGGCGCCACCTTTGCCGACGCCGTGCCCAAGGCGATGGGAACCCCGCCCGATACCGCCCGGATGTTCATGGAGATCATCCCCGACAACCCGGTCGGCGCGATGGCCGAGGGCAAGACACTGTCGGTGATCTTCTTCGCGATCCTCGTCGGCGCGGGGGTGATCGCGGCGGGCAAGGGTGCCGAACCGATCCGCGCCTTCCTCAATGCCGCGTCGGACGTGATGCTCAAGATCGTCGGCTTCGTGATGGAGACCGCGCCGTTCGGCGTGTTCGCGCTCATCGCAGTGGTGATGGGCACGAGCGGCCCCGCAAGTTTCCTCGCGGTGCTCAAGCTCGCCATCTGCGTCGTCATCGGCTCGGCGGTGGTGACGCTGCTGATCCACGGTCTCATCGTCGTGCGGCTGATGGCATGGCTGTCGCCCTTGCCCTTCTTCCGCGGCATCGCCGACGCGATCATGGTCGGCTTCTCGACCTCGTCCAGCTCGGCCACGCTTCCCGTCGCGATCCGCGTCGCCCAGAACAATCTCGGCATTTCCAAGCCGGTCGCCTCCACCGTCCTCCCGCTCGGCGCGACGATCGGCATGGATGGCGCGGCGATGTATGTCGCGATGCTGACGCTGTTCGCCGCGCAGGCATTCGGCCTCGATCTCGGCTGGGCCGACTATCTGGTGATCGCGGCAACCACGACGATCGTCGCGATGGGCGTGGCGCCGGTGCCGTCCGGTTCGCTGTTCGTCCTCGCGGCGGTGCTGCACGCCATCGGCATCACCCCCGAACAGACCGCGCTCGTCGTCGGCTTCATCCTGCCCTTCGACCGCATTCTCGATATGACTCGCACCGTCCCCAACGTCACCTCCGATCTCGCAATCGCCACCGCTGTCGCGCGGTGGGAGGGGGAGATGGATGTGAGCATCTACAATTCCGCCAACGACGTTTGAGGCTGACCTGTATGATCCTCCGAAAGTTCGTCCTCGCCGTATCGGCGCTCGCCCTCGCCCTGCCCCTCCCGGTCGCGGCACAGAGCCGCCACCTCCTCGAATACCCCTCGATCCACTCGCCCGTGGTCGGCACGCGCGGGATGATCGTGTCACAGAACGCAATCGCGAGCGAAGTCGGCGCGCAGATCCTGCGCGACGGCGGCAATGCGATCGATGCGGCGGTCGCGATCGGCTTCGCGCTCGCCGTCACCTTGCCCCGCGCCGGCAATATCGGCGGCGACGGCTTCATGACCGTCTATGACGCCAAGTCGAAACAGGTCCGCGTCCTCGACTTCCGCGGCATCGCCCCGCGCGCCGCGACACCGGCGATGTTCGTCGACAATCAGGGTAAGGAGCGGGACATCGCTTCCTACGGCTATATGGCCCCCTCGGTCCCCGGCACCGTCGCCGGGCTTGAGCACGCTCACAAGAAATGGGGCAGGCTGCCCTGGGCCAGGGTCGTCGAGCCCGCGATCCGTCTCGCCCGCGACGGCGTGAAGCTCACCGCCGACGAGGCGTTCGTGTTCGGCTGGGGCCGCCAGCGCCTGTCGAACAGCGCCTCGGGAAAGTCGGTCTTCTACAAGCCCGACGGCGGTCCTTACGCCAAGGACGAGGTGCTCAAACAACCCGAGCTCGCCTGGACGCTAAGCGAGATCGCCAAGGGCGGCGCCAAAGCCTTCTACACCGGTGAGATCGCCCGCAGGATCGAAGCGGACATGAAGGCCAATGGCGGCATCATCACCCGCGCCGATCTCGCCGCGTACAGGCCGGTCGAGCGCGACCCGCTGGTCGGCACCTATCGCGGCTATCAGGTCTACACCCCGCCCCCGGCCAGCGCGGGCGGCGCGACGCTGCTCAACATGCTCAACATCCTCGAGCATTTCGACCTGAAGGCGATGGGGGCCGGCTCAGCCGCCTCGCTGCATGTGATGGCCGAGACGATGAAGCTCGCCTATCTCGACCGCTATCAGGCGCTCGGCGACCCGGCCTTCGTCACCGCCCCGGTCCGCGGCTTCATCTCCAAGGAATATGCGGCACAGCGCGCCAGGCTGATCGACCTCAGCAAGGCGACGCCCGTGCGCAGCCTCGCGCCGGGCGATCCGCTCAAGTTCGAAAGCCCCTCGACGACGCACTTCTCGGTCGCGGATGCGGAGGGCAACGCAGTCTCGACCACCTACACGCTCGGCTCGGACTTCGGCTCGGGCGTGATGATTGCGCGCACCGGTATCCTGCTCAACAACCAGATGAACAACTTCAGCCACGAGCAGGCGTGGGAGGCGCAGCGCAAGGGCACGCCCCCGCCGCTCAACGCGATGGCGCCCGGCAAGCGCATGCTCTCGACCATGATGCCCACCCTCGTCTTCAAGGACGGCAAGCCGTGGCTGATCGTCGGCACGCCCGGCGGCAGCACGATCATCACGACGATGCTCCAGATCGTGGTCAACACGATCGACTATGATCTCAATGTCGAGGAGGCGACCCACCAGCCCCGAATCTATCAGGGCACCACCGCAGCGCTCCGCGTCGAGCCGAATTTCAACCCGGATACGGTTGCAGCGCTCAAGGCAAAGGGCCATCGGATCGATATGGATGAGACGATGGGCAGCGCCCAGTCGATCATGCTGACCAACAACCTGTTCCTCGGCGCGGCGGATCCGCGCCGCCCCGGTGCAAAGGCGATTGAACCATGACGTTGCAGATCAAGCCTCTCCTAGCCACGATCGCG
>CAZBYE010000089.1:0-11394 GCA_964496045.1 uncultured Stakelama sp. | reverse complement strand
ATAACAGAACAAAGGAAACAGGATGGTTGGGCCCCGAGGCTGGAATTCTCCGGGGGCCGACCTATTTCGGGGGAAGATGACCGGATGACGCCGAACACCGAAGCAAAGGCCCCGCCGATGACGGGGATGCTCGCCAAATGGCCCCGCGCGGCGTGGAGCCTGTCCAAGCTACCGTTTGCATGGCCTGATCTCATGCAGATGCCGCGGGGCGACGGCCGGCCCGTGCTGCTGCTGCCGGGACTGGTCAACGGCGACATGTCCAATTTCGTCATGCGCCACTATCTCGACGCGCTGGGCTATCGTGCCCTGCCCTGGGAACTGGGCCTTAATTTCGGTCCGCGCGTGATCGGCATGGAAGGTGAACGGCTGTTCGAGCGGATCGCCGCGATCCATGCGGAGACGGGCGAGAAAGTGACACTGATCGGCGTGAGCCTGGGCGGGATCATGGCGCGAGTCGCGGCGCACCGCCATCCCGAGCTGGTGCGCGAGGTGATCACCGTCAGCTCGCCCTTTGCCGGCTTGCCCAAGGCAACCAATGTCTGGCGCGTGTTCGAGCTGGCGTGCGGCCAGCGTTCTGACGATCCGGCGGTGCGCGCCTGGCTGGAGGAAGCGGCGTCGCCCCTGCCCGTCCCCGCCACCGCGATCTGGAGCCGCAGCGACGGACTGGTCAACGGGATGTGCTGCCACGAGGAAGCGAATGGCGACGCGCGCTCGATCGAGGTCGTCAGCTCGCACCTGTGGGTGCAGATGAAACCCGAAGTGCTGCGCGCGATCGCCGACACGCTCGGCGGGAACGAGTCCTAGTTCTTCGGGGGCTCGGGATCGCCGGCACGGTAGCCCTGATAGGGCCCGCAATTTTCGGGATCCTTGCGGCAGGCCTTTTCGTGCGCCTGACGCTCACGCCCTTCACGGGCTTCCTGCTGACGTAACTTGCGGCCGGCGTTGCGGTCGGCCTCATCTTGGCTGGTGGTCGCCCAGTCGGCGGTCTTGCCCACCACCTTGACGGGCGCCGTGACGACATCGGCGGCAGCCTTGACGAGACAGCCACCCGTCAGCAGCGGCAGCGCCGCAACGACAAGAATCAAACCCTTACGCATCACGCTGCCTCCTGGCCGATCAGCGAACATGCCGATCGCGCGCCTCCACACCCTGATAGGGGAAATCGGTGAAGAAGCCATCCACCCCCGCGGCGAGATGGCGTGAAATTTCCTCGCCCAACCGTCCATGCCCCGCGGGATTGATGCCGCTGCGCAGACCCGAAGGCAGAAAGAAATTCTCGGCGCGAAAGGTCCAGGGATGAACCTTGAGCCCAGCGGCGTGCGCGTCGGCGACCAGCGGCGCGACGGTGCCGTCATTCTTGACCACCATGACCTTGGCCGGACCGATCCCGGCGGCATAGGCGGCAACGGCCTTTAGCCCCTCGGGCGAAATCATCGCCGCATAGCCTGGCTGCGCGCCATCCGCCGGGCCGCCATCGGCGTCGAGCAGCTGGATCAGGGGGACCTTGGTCAGCTTGCTGAGCGCCTTTAGATTGTTCACCTCGAACGACTGGATGAACACCGGCGCATCGGCACGGTCCCAGCCCGCGGCCTTGAGCTCCGCCACCAAAGCGGCTTCGAGAGGCAGGCCGATCGAGGCGAAATAGGTCGGGTGTTTGGTTTCGGGATAGATGCCGATCGTGCGGCCGGTCTTCACAGTGGCGGACTTGGCGAGCGCGATGATCTCGCGCAGCGTCGGCACCTCGAATTGACCGTCGAATTTGGTATTGCCACGACGCAGTAGCGGGAGGCGCTCCTTGGCGCGGAGCGTCTTGAGTTCGGCGAGCGTGAAATCCTCGGTGAACCAGCCGCTATGCTTCGTCCCGTCGATCACCTTGCTGGTCTTGCGGTCCCTGAACTCCGGTCGCGACGCCACGTCGGTGGTGTCGGTGATGTCGTTCTCGTGCCGCGCAACCAGCTGGCCGTCCTTCGTCATCACCAGATCGGGCTCGATGAAGTCGGCGCCCTGCTCGATCGCGAGTTCGTAGGAGGCGAGTGTGTGCTCCGGCCGTTCGCCGCTGGCGCCGCGGTGCGCGATGACGATGGGCTTGGCGGCGGGCATGATCGCTTCCTTTGCGGCGACGGGAGCGGTGACCATAATCAGTGCAAGCGCGGCTCGCCACATGCCCGGCATCGCCCTATCTCCTTCGAAAAGCACGATCGGCTATTCGATTCGGATGACAGTCTAAAGGCAATGGCAGACAACGACAGCGTGATCGCGGCGGCGCGAACCTGGGCAGGGCAGCCGATGGCGCTGGCGACCGTCGTCTCGACCTGGGGATCGGCACCTCGTCCACGCGGCTCACATCTGCTGGTGCATGGCGACGGTCGGTTCGAGGGATCGGTGTCGGGCGGCTGCGTCGAAGCGGATATCCTGACGGTCGCGGCACAGGTGATCGACGGCGCAGGGTTCCAGCAGCGGCGCTATGGCGTAGCCGATGCGGCGGCGTGGGAGGTCGGCTTGCCCTGCGGCGGCGAGATCGAGGTGATGGTGCAGCCAGTGGCGCCGGACGGGTTCGACCCGGCACTGTTCGCACAGATCGCCACCGCGCGCGCCGAAGGGCGGTCGCTGGAGGTAAGCACAGATCTTTCGAGCGGACACAGCAGCATCGAACCGGCAGACAACGGCGCCTTCATCAACCGCTATGAGCCGCCGCGCCGGCTGCTGATCGTCGGTGCCGTGCAAATCGCGCAGGTGCTTGCGGGACTCGCGCGGGAGTTGGGGATCGTGACCGTGGTCATCGATCCACGCGGCCGCTTCCTGACGCCTGAGCGCTTTCCCGGCGTGACGCTCGACGACCGCTGGCCGGACGAGGCGATCGCGGCGCTGAAGCCCAATCGCGCAACTGCTGTGGTAACACTGAGCCACGACCCCAAGATCGACGATGCGGCGCTGATCGCGGCGCTCAACGCGGGCGCGGGCTATGTCGCGGCACTCGGATCGCGCGGAAGCCATGCGGCGCGCCGGGAACGATTGGCCGCGGCCGGGCTTTCCTCCGAACGGATCGACCGCATCGACGGCCCGGCGGGGATCGACATCGGCGCGATCGGCCCGGCGGAGATCGCGCTGTCGATCGCGGCGGGGATGGTGAGGAGCCTGCATGATCGAGGCTGAACGGGTTACGCTGGTATTGCTGGCCGGGGGACGCTCCGAACGCTTCGGAAGCGACAAGCTGACCCAGCTCTATCTCGGCCGGCCGCTGGGTCTGCATGTCGTTGTCGCGCTCGAGGCGGTCCCGTTCCGCAAGCGGATCGCGGTGGTCTCGCAGACTCAGCTCGATCTGGCGGGATGCGGCTATCGCGTGATCCATAACGACGATCCTTCCGCGGGCATGAGCCGGTCGCTACGGCTGGGGGTCAAGGCGGCGTGCGCGGGGGGCGCAGGGGCGTGCCGCATCGCGCTGGCCGATTTGCCACACGTAACGGCGACGCTTATCTATCGCCTGCTGGCCCGGGCCGAGGGCCCCGACGCGATCGTGGCCTCGAGCGACGGGGTGATCCCGCGCCCGCCGGTGCTGTTCGGCTGTGCGCATTTCGACCAGCTGCTGCTCAGCGAGGGCGACATCGGCGCGCGCGATCTGGTGAAGCGCGGGCATCATGTCGTCACCTCCCCCGCCGAGCTGGTCGACATCGATACACCGCAGGATCTGGCGAAGCTGATCCATGGATGACCGCGCACTGGCGATCGCGCTGGGGCTGTTCTCGGCGCTGACGCTGGCGCTTGCCAATACCGCGGTGAAGAAGGGCCAGGACATATTGGTCGGCCGCGCGGTGCTGTCGTCGATCGCGGCGCTGCTCGTCGCACCCTTCGCGCTGATCGTGCCACTGCCCGACACCGCCACCTGGCAGGCGCTCGCCTGGGCGATCCCGGCGCATTTCTTCTACCAGATCTGCCTGATCCGGGCGATGCAGCGCGGCGAGTTGAGTCTCGTCTTCCCGATCATGCGTGGCGCGGCACCGCTCCTGACCGCCGGGTTTGCGGTGATCATATTGCGCGAGCATCTGCCCGCGATCGGCTGGTTCGGTCTGGTGATCGCGACCGGAGCGGTGATCGCCTTTGCCCTGCCCGCTCGCGGGGTTTCACTGCGCGCGCACCCCGACAAGGCGGCGATGGGCTGGGCGCTGGCGACGGCGCTGGGCGTCGCGCTTTACAACATGACCGACGCGCGCGGCGTGCGCGTCGCGCCCGACCCGTTCACCTATATCGTATGGCTGTTCATGCTCGATGCGATCTGCGTGACCGCGACCGCGCTGATCCTGCGGCGGCGAGAGCTGCGGCGCGCGATCGCCGAGACCTGGCAGATGGGCGCGATTGCAGGCGCGCTGTCGATCGCCTCGTTCGGGGCGGCGCTCTATGCCTATTCGCTGATCGAAGTCGCCAAAGTCTCTGCGCTGCGCGAGACTGCCGTGGTGTGGGCGGCGCTGATCGGCACGCGCTTCCTTGGCGAAGGACTGGGGCAGCGGCGCATCCTCGCCGCCGTCGCGCTGGCCGGTGGACTGGTGCTGCTCCAGTTCGGGTGAGCTACTCGTGCCGCAGCGCGTCGATCGGGTTGAGGCTTGCTGCGCGCCGTGCCGGGAAGAAGCCGAACACCACGCCGATCACCGCCGAGATCAGGAAAGCCACGATGTTGATCTGAAGATCGAAGGTCCACGGCACCTGCATCAACGGCGTGATGATCGCAATCACCAGCTGGGCAAGCGCCAGCCCGATCACGCCCCCAAGCATCGACAGCACGATTGCTTCGACCAGAAACTGCAGCAGCACCTCACTGGCAATCGCGCCGATGGCGAGGCGGATGCCAATCTCACGCGTGCGCTCGGTCACTGAGACGAGCATGATGTTCATGATGCCGATCCCGCCGACGATCAGGCTGATCCCGGCAACCGCCGCGACGATCTGGGTGAGCAGGGTCGTGGTGCCAGTCAGCGTTGCGCTGATCTGCGCCGTATCGAAGATGTTGAAATTATCCTCGGCGCCGGGCTCAATCCGGCGGCGCTCGCGCAACAGATCGCTAAGCGAGGATTGCACCTGCGCGCTGTTGTAGCTCTGATCGACCCCGACCAGCATCAGCCGGATATCGCGGTTACCAGTGAAGCGCCGCTGGACCATCTTGATCGGCATGATGATGACATCGTCCTGATCGCCGCCGAACCCGGCCTGACCGCGGGTCGAAAGCGTGCCGATCACGTCGCATGACACATTGTTGACCCGCATCCGCTGGCCCACAGCGGGCGCGCCGCGGAACAGGTTCTGGCGCACCGTATTGCCGATGATGCACACCGACTTGCCCGCAGCCTCTTCCGCCGGGGAGAAGGTCCTGCCCGCGGTCAGCGGCCAGGGCTGGACCTTGAAGAAGTCACTGGTGGTGCCGTTGACCGTGGTCGACCAGTTCGCACCCTCATGGATCGCGGTGCCGGTGGTCTGCGCCTGCGGGGCGACGGCCGTGACGCCGGCAATCTGTTCCTTCACCGCCTCGACATCGGCTTCCTCGAAATCCGGCGGGCGCGGTCCGCCGCCGCCGCGGCCGAAGCCCTGACCGGGGCGCACCTGAAGGATGTTGGTGCCGAGGCTGGCGATCTGCTGCTGCACCGCGGCCGTTGTCGCCTTCCCCAGTGTGACCATCGCCACGACCGCCGCAACGCCGATGATGATGCCGAGCGTCGTCAGGAACGAGCGCAATTTGTGCCGCAGGATCGACCGGATCGCGAGGGTGAAGGTCGTACCGAGCATCAGGCGTGAACCCCCGCCCCATTCCCGGCCTCAATCCGCTCGACCAGCCCGTCCTTGAAGTGGACGATGGTGTGCGCGAAGGCGGCCATGTCGGGCTCATGCGTGACCATCAGCACGGTGATGCCGCTGTCCTTGTTGAGGCTCGTGAGCAGCTCCATGATTTCAATCGAGCGCGCCGAATCGAGATTGCCGGTCGGTTCGTCGGCGAGCAGCACCGCGGGGCTGGTGACGATCGCGCGGGCGATGGCGACGCGCTGCTGCTGGCCGCCCGACAGCTCGGCGGGAGTATGATCCCACCAGTCGGCCAGGCCGACCTTGTCCAATGCTGCCATGCCCAGCTCGTGCCGGGTCTTCTTGTCTTCGCCGCGATAGAGCAACGGCAGCTCGACATTCTCGAGCGCATTGGTGCGCGAGAGCAGGTTGAACCCCTGAAACACAAAGCCGAGATATTTGCGGCGTACCAGCGCGCGCTGATCGCGGTCGAGCGTCTCGATGTGCACGCCCTTGAACCGGAATTCCCCGCTGGTCGGCACATCGAGGCAGCCGAGGATGTTCATCGTCGTCGACTTGCCCGACCCCGACGGCCCCATCACCGCGACGAAATCGCGCTCGGCGATGTCGAGGTCGACGCCCTTGAGCGCCTGAAATGCGGTCGCCCCTTCGCCGAACACCTTGGTGATGTTGCGCAGGCGGATGATCGGATCGGCGTCAGCCACCCGCCCCGCCCCCGCCCTGTCGACGCTGGCCATCACCGCCCGACTTGCGCTGACCGCCCTTGGACTCGCCCGCATATTGGCCGGTGATGACCTCCATGCCTTGCTTGAGGTCGCCCGACAGAATCTCAGTCACCTGTCCGTTGGTGTCGCCGGTGGTGACCTGAACCGCCTGTGGCTGGCCGTCGGCGCCCTTCACATAGACGGTCTGACGCGCCCCGCGGCCCATCGTCGCGGATTTCGTGGCTCCGCCCTGACCGCGTCGCCCACCCCGCGGCACCAGCGCGCCCGCCATACCGCCGCCCGCCTGCGGCGCGCTCGCGTCGGTCGGGGTGAAACGCAGTGCGGCGTTGGGGACCAACAGGACGTTATTCTTCTGGAGCGTCACGATCTCAGCGGTGGCAGTCATGCCCGGCCGCAATTTCTGTTCGGCATTGGCGACGCTCAGCGTCGCGCCATAGGAAACGACCTGTGCGCTCGTCGTCGAGGTCGAGGTGGAAGAGGTACTGCTCTGCGCCGACAGGTTGGAACCGACATCGACCCGCCGGATCGCCGCCGGGAAGGTCTCACCGGGGAACGCATCGACGGTGAAGTTCGCCTTCTGCCCGTCCTTGACCTGACCCACATCGGCTTCGTCGATCGCGACCTCAAGCTCCATTGCGCTCAGATCCTCGGCGATCACGAACAGTGTCGGCGTGTTGAACGAGGCCGCGACGGTCTGGCCCGGATCGACCTGCCGCGCGAGGACGACGCCGTTCACCGGCGAGCGGATGATCGCCTTGTCGCGCTGAGTCTGGTTCGAGCGGAGCGCCGCCTGTTGCGACACGACCTGCGACTGGCTGGCACGCAGGGTCGCGGCGGCGCGGGCGAGCGCGGCGCGGGCATTGTCCATTTCGGTCTTGGCCGGCACGCGCCCGCCCGAGAGGCGGCTGACCTCCTCGAACCGGGTAAGCTGCGATCGTGCCTCCGTGACCGTGGCCTGATTCTGCGCGACGGTCGCCTGCGCGGCGGCCACTGCTGCCTTGCTCTGCTCGATCGTGTCGTCGAGACGCGACGGGTCGATCAATGCGAGCGGCTGGCCGGCGGTGACGCGATCATTCACGTCGACCTCGACCTTGGTGATCAGACCCGACAATTCGGAGCCGACCTGAACCTGATTGGTCGGGGCGAGCTTGCCGGTTGCCGAGACCGTGACGGTCAGCGCCCCGCGCTCGACCTTCTGGGTGGCATAACCCGCCTGCTCACTGCTCCCGAAGTACCGCCACAGGCCGAACGCGACCGCGACCACCACCAGCGCCAGCAAGATCCATTTGGCGTAGCGCTGCCACACCGGGGTCACCTTGCCGCCGAGGAATTCGTCGAGCTTGGGGTTCGCAGGTTCGGCCATCAGTCGTGTCCTGACGTAGCGGGCGCGGGAACGCGCTCCGGCGTTGGGGTGATGCCCGCGTCCCAGCCGCCGCCGAGCGCGAGATAGAGCTGAATCAGCGCCGTCGCCTGATCCGAACGCGCCTGAAGCAAGCCGTTGCGCGCCGAGATCAGCGCAGCCTCGCTCTGGTTCAGGGTCACGAAATCGGTGAGGCCGACCCGGTAAGAGCTGCGCGACAGGATCGCGCTGTTGTTCGCGGCATCGAGCGCGATGGTGAACTCGCGCTCGCGCCGTTGCGCCGCCTGAAGCGCAACAACCGCGTTCTCGACATCCTCGAGCGCGCTCAGCACCGTCTGCTTATAGGCATAGAAGGCGCCGTCCGCCGCCGCCTGCGACGAGCGGATTTGCGACCGGGTGCGGCCCGCATCGAAGATCGTCTGGGCGATATTCGCGAAGACGCGGCCAGTGATGATGTCGAAGATGCTGCCGAGGTTCGGCGCGCCGGCATCGATGCTCCCACCCAGCGACAGCGAAGGATAGAGCTGTGCCTCCGCCACCCCGATCCGCGCGACCGCTGCGGCGAGATTACGCTCGGCGGCGCGAACATCGGGACGCTGGCGCAGCGTGTCCGCCGGGATGCCGACCGCGATGGCCGCCGGTCCCTGCGGTACGGGCCGAGCCGCCTCCATCTCGCCCTTGAGCGCGCCGGGCGCCTGCCCCGTCAGCACGCCCAGCCGAGAGACCGCATTGTTGTAGCTCGCCTCGATATTGGGGATCGACGCCGCGGTCTGTGCACGGCTGGCGCGCGCCTGCTCCTGATCGAGCGAGGAGACGAGACCCGCCTGAACGCGGAAGCCGGCAATCTCCAGATTGTCGTCCTGAATGGTCAGGCTGTCGCGCGCATTGGCGAGCTGCGACTGCGCGGCACGCGCGAGGATATAGTTGCGCGCGATCTCCCCCTGGGTCGAGATCAGCACCGCGGCATAATCATAGCCGCTGGCATCGAGCGCCGCGCGGCTCGCCTCGACCCCGCGACGCACGCCGCCGAACAGGTCCGCCTGATAATTGACGTCTGCGCCGAGCGAGAAGCTGGATGTGCCACCCGAAGATCCCGCGATCCCTTCGGTCCGTGACGCGCCGCCGCTTGCGCTGACGCCGGGCAGCAGCGACGCACGCGACTGGACCAGTCCCTCGCGCGCCTGCCGCAACCGCGCGACCGCCTGAGCAACATCGAGATTTTGCGTCGCCGCCTGCCCGACCAGCCGTGTCAGCAACGGATCGTCGAATGCCGTCCACCACTGGCGAAGGTCCGCTTGCGCCTCCTGCCGCGCTTCGACCGAATAAGCCGGGGGCACGCCCAGCTCGGACGCGCCCTTCGGCCGGTAATCCGGCCCGGCAGCGCAACCGGCGAGCGGCAGCGCGATGAGCGTCATCAGGATCGTCGGACGGTTCATCATGCCTCCGAAACTGGTCAGGTCAGTCGGTCACGTCCATCAAAACATTGTCGCAAATTGTATGCGTTGCACCTGAACGCATCCGAAACAAGCCGGTTGCGCGACGCTACCAGCTACCGAAACCCGGGGCGAGACCGAGGCCGTCCGGGCCGGGCCGCTCGACGCGACCCCAGCCATAGCGCGTGCGCTTGCGCAGCCGCAGCGCGGGCCATTCGCCGGTCGAGGTCCGACCCGCGAGCCGCAGCCCCTGACGGCGATAGGCATAAGCGACGCGCTCGACTTGCGATTCCAACAGACCGGCAAGCACCAGGGTCCCGCCTTCGGCCAGCGCAGCGCTGAGGCTCGGCGCCAGCTCGATCAACGGCCCGGCAAGGACGTTGGCGATGATCAGGTCATAGGGCGCGCGGTTGAGCAGCAACGGATGCTCGAGCCCCGGCGCGGCGGCGAGCGCCAGTTCGCCCATCCCCACGCCGAGCGGCACACCGTTGACGATGGCATTCTCCGCCGTCACCTCGACCGCGACCGGATCGATGTCCGAGGCGGTGGCATAGGCGCGCGGCCACAAGTGCATCGCGGCGAAGGCGAGCAGGCCCGTGCCGGTGCCGACATCGATCAGGTTACGCACCACTTCACCCCGCGCGCGCATCCCGTCGAGCGTGCGCAGGCAGCCGCTGGTCGTCTCGTGCGTGCCCGTACCGAATGCGCGCCCGGCTTCGATCAGGAAGGTCTTGGCGTCATCGGGCACGTCGCCGCGATTGGTGCTGGTATGGACGTAGAAGCGCCCGGCACGGACCGGCTCGATCCCCGCCTGGCTGAGCGTCACCCAATCCTCGTCAGGCAGCTTCTCGATCAGCGGTTTGGCTTTGCCGGCGCTGGGGACAAGTGCGTGCAGCGCCGCGATCTCGGCCTTGCCGGGCTTGCTCTCGAAATAGGCCTCGATCTGCCAGGCGAGCGGATCGTCGGGGATCGTCTCGCTGGTCAGCAGCACCGGTACGGGTTCGATACCGAGCAGTTCGCCGCCCTCGAAATCGATCGCCTCCGCTTCGTCGCGGGTGCAGGGCAAGGTGACCTTCCAGCTGCTCATCGCACGTAGCTCGCGCCGTTTACGTCGAGCACCGCCCCGGTCATCGACGCCGGCGCCTCGAGCGCGCAGAAGCGGGCCATCGTCGCGACCTCCTCGGGCATCGCCACACGGCCAAGCGGGATGTCGGCGAGCAGCTTATCGCCGCCGCGGCTCGCCATATACTCGTCGGCCATGCCGGTCATGGTGAAGCCGGGACAGATGGCGAAGGCGAGGATGCCCTCGCGCGCAAAGCCCCGCGCGATGCTCTTGGTCATGGCGACCACGCCCGCCTTGGACGCGGCATAATGCCAGTGTGCCGGACTGTCGCCGCGATAGGCGGCGCGGCTGGCGATGTTGACGATCCGTCCGCCCCGCTTGCGCTCATGCCAGTGTCGCACGGCAAGCCGCGAAAGCTGAGCGGCCGCGGTCAGGTTGACCTGCATCGTCCGCTCCCACACGGCGAGCCATTCCTCATCATCGAGATCGACCGGCGCAGCCTCGAAGATGCCGGCATTGTTGACCAGCACGTCGATCCGCCCGTCGAGCTGCTCGAGCGCAGTCGCCCACAGCGCGCGCGGCGCTGCCGGATCCGTGAAGTCGGCGGGGATATTGCTGGAGGTTCCCTGCCCCACCGCCTTGACGGCAGGCATATCGAAAGCCTTCAGGATTGCAGCACCGATGCCCCGGCTGGCACCCGTGACCAGAATGTTGATCGTCATTCAGCGGGACTAGCCGCGAACCCCCGCGCCGTCACCCCCGTGACGCGTTACGCCGCAACGGACGACGAGAAGCTGCCCGCGGCATCCCTGAGTTGCACCAGCCGCGCATCGATCGCGCCGAATTCCTGCTGGAGCGTGTCGATCTCGTCGGCAACGCCCTTGGTATCCTCGCGGATCGTGCCGATGGTGGCGGACATGGAATCGGCAGCGAGCGCCGTTTCATCAACCGCCGCGGTGATCGCGGTGACAGTCTGAGCCTGAATCTCCATCGCGGTGCGGATGCGATCGGCCGAGGCCTGAACCTCCATCA
>CAZBYE010000088.1:0-11466 GCA_964496045.1 uncultured Stakelama sp. | reverse complement strand
ACCGGGAAGAAGCTGGCCGACAAGGTCTATTACAAGCACACCGGCTATGCCGGCGGCATCAAGGAAGTGACCGCACAGAAGGTGCTGGAAGGCCGCTTCCCCGAGCGCGTGCTGGAAAAGGCCGTCGAGCGCATGATCCCGCGCGGCCCGCTGGGTCGTCAGCAGATGCGCAACCTGCGCATCTACAAGGGCGCCGAGCATCCGCACGAAGCCCAGAACCCCTCAGTCCTGGATATCGCGGCCATGAGCCGCAAGAACAAGGTGGGCGCATAATGTCCGACAATCGCCAGTCCCTTTCCGATCTCGCCGAGATCGCCGCCGGCGCGCCCGAGGGCGCCGTCGAAGCGACCAGCGCTGACGCCTATCTGGCAGGTGCCCCGGTCGTGTCGAACGCTCCGCTGCGCCAGCAGGAACTCGACGCCTATGGCCGCGCCTATGCGACCGGCCGCCGCAAGGACGCCGTTGCCCGCGTGTGGATCAAGCCCGGCTCGGGCAAGATCACGATCAACGGCCGCGATCAGGAAGTCTATTTCGCGCGTCCGACGCTGCGTCTCGTCATCAACCAGCCGTTCGGCGTCGCCGAGCGTGATGGCCAGTATGACGTGATCTGCACCGTCAAGGGCGGCGGGCTTTCGGGCCAGGCCGGCGCGGTCAAGCACGGCATCGCGCAGGCGCTGACCAAGTATGAGCCGGTGCTGCGCGCGCCGGTCAAGGCCGCCGGGTTCCTGACCCGCGACAGCCGCGCGGTCGAGCGTAAGAAGTACGGCAAGGCCAAGGCCCGCCGCAGCTTCCAGTTCTCGAAGCGCTGATCCTTTCCGGATCGAACAGAACAAGGGCGGCCCCGCAACGGGCCGCCCTTTTTCGTTGCGCGACCGCCATACGCACCGTTTAGAAGCGCGTCATGCGCTTCACGGACCCGCTTGTCGCCCGGATCGTCCCGTTTCTCGAGGAGATCGGCATTGCTGTGGCGGTGGAACCGGTGCCTGGCGATTCGTTGCTGCCCGGTATGACTGTGCGCGGCGATACTCTGGTCTTCGATCCCGAGGCCCTGCCCTGGCCGGGGGACCTGCTCCACGAAGCCGGGCATATCGCGGTGAGCGATCCGGCGACGCGCGCCAGCCAAGCCGAAGTCTCTTCCGACCCGGGCGAGGAAATGGCGGCGATGGCCTGGTCCTACGCCGCCGCGATCGCGCTGGGAATCGACCCGGAACACGTCTTTCACGCCGCCGGCTATTATGGCGGAGGCGAGAACTACATGAAATCCTACGCCAATGGCGGAACCGGGATCGGCGTACCGATGCTGCAATTCTATGGCATGAGCGCAGAACCGCGCCAGGCCGAAGCCTTGGGGCGCCCGGCATTCCCGGCCATGACGCGCTGGCTGCGCTGAACATCGCAGGAACCGCTTACAAGTAATTCCGCCTCCGGAACGTCTTTCTGCTTCGGCTACAGCAATCTACCCGGATCGGTAACAAACTGTGGCTGCCGCGCATCTATCGACAGACAAATAGACACAATTGTAACGACCGGGACTTGACGCCCCCCTTCTTCCGCATAGCCTTCGCTTATCCAACCTGGTCTGGGCCGGCCGGGTCAACAAAGGGGGCTAATCATGCATTTTGCACGTTCGCAGCGGCGCGTCCGCGCTTCTCTCTATCTTTCGGCCGCAGGACTTGGCCTCGCGCTGACCGCACCCGGTATCGCGCACGCGCAATCGCTCCGCGCCAGCGACGTCGTCGAGAGCCCCCATAGCAGCATTCGGATCGCCGATCTGGTCGAGGCGCCGCACAGCGCGCCCGTCAGCGTCGCTCAGCAGTCAGGCTTCGTGAACCCGGTCGAGGCGACCGAGATGCCGCATATCGTCATCAACAACAATTTCACGCCGACCGACGCGCGCGATCCGGTCAACATCACCGGCGTCGGCCAGGTCTTCACCGATGCCGGCGGCGGATCGATCGGTCTGTGCACCGGCACGCTGATCAACCCGCGCACGATCATCTTCGCGGCGCACTGCGTCAACTCGCGCGCGGCGACCGCTTATGGCGCCGGTTCGGGCGGCGTCGGCACATCGATCGGCTTTGAGACCAACACGCGCGCCAACGCCGCCGGTCAACCCGACGAGCTGGTCAACTGGCTGCTGGGCGGGAGCACCGGCCCGGGCCAGTTCAAGACCAACCAGGCGCAGGCGCTCTACAACATCAACCAGGTATTCTACGATCCGCGTTCGCTCGCGCCGGCCTCGTGCACCGCGCCGGGATCATGCTTCCTCGAAGCCGATGTCGCGACCGCGGTGCTCGACACCCCGACCCGCAATATCCCGACCTGGGCGCTGCTGTTCTCGCCACTCCCGACGCCGGGCACGATCAACCCGGCGACCGGGACCGGCTATCACGTCTCGATCACAGGCTATGGCCGCAACGGCACCGGCACCACCGGCGCAGTCGGCAACGACTTCCGCCGCCGCGCGGCCGAGAATATGCTGGGCGCGCTGGTCTCGCTCGACACCCGCAACCAGTTCCTGTTCGGTACGCCGGGCACGCCATCGCGTCCGCAGGTTCTCTACTTCCTCGACTTCGATGATCCTGCACGCGGCACGGCCGGCGCGAACCCGCGCGACTTCAACGGCTTCCGCGACAACGCACTGCCGCGCGAGGGCTCGACCGGCCCGGGCGATTCGGGCGGTCCGCTGATCCTCGACCGGACCTTCTCGAAGTCGGTGGTCATCGGCGTGCTTTCGGGCGGCTCGACCTTCTTCGCCGGCCAGCCGGGTGGCAGCTACGGCACCCAGAGCTTCTACCAGCCGCTGTTCCTCTATTGGGACTGGATCGTCGCCAACAACCCGTATCGCTACGTCACCGCGACGGCGGGCAACAAGAACTGGGAAGACTCGACCGCGTGGGTGACCGAACTCGACCCGAACTATCAGATTATCGCGGGCGGTCAGCTGGTGAACGGCCTGCCGACCAATCTGGGCGGCGGCCCTGCCGGTTCTTCGCCGCAGTTCGGTGAAATGTGCTTCCAGTCGCCGAGCAGCTCGTCCAATCCGGCATCCAATTTGTGTGAGAACATCGCCACCGGCCTGCCGCGCGACAACGTACCCAACAACCCGACCGACTCCAACGGACCGCTGGTCACCGACGTCACCGGCAGCTTCGGACTCACTCAGGGGCTTGAATCGGCACAGGCCGATCCGGGCTATTCGGACACGGCGCGCCCTGCCCCGACGATCGCCAACGGCCTGCCGGGGGCGACCAACTTCACCCCCAACAATGTCGACGGCGTGCGCACCACGGGGCAGATGGGGCGCTACTACGACGTCACGCTGCGCAACGCCGGCGTGGTGACGCTCAATTCAGCGGTCACGATCGACCGTTTCTCGATCATGGGCGCGACGTCGCAGCTGACCATCGCCAGCGGCGCATCGCTCAACAGCCTGATCGAGATCCGCCAGAACACCGGCACGATCCTGAACAACGGCACCCTCACTACGCCCGGCGATTATCTGATCCTGTCGGGCCTGCTGACCGGCACCGGCACGGTCAACGCACCGTTCACCACCAGCGTGCTGGGCAGCTTTGCGCCGGGCACGGTGACGACCGTCGGCACGCTGACGTTCAACGGCGGCCTCGTAATGTCGTCGGGATCGGGCTATCTGGTCGACCTGGGTGCGAGCGGAACGTCCGACCGCATCGTGGTGGCGGGCGCCGGCAACCAGGCGAATGTCGGCGGTACGCTGCAACTCTCCTACTCCGCGACGACGCTACGCGGGGGCAACAGCTACACCATCCTGACCGCGCAGGGCGGAGTCACCGGCACGTTCAACGCGCCGGGTTCGCTCAGCGCGATCCTGCGCCCGACGCTGAGCTACAGTGCGAATGCTGTGACGCTGAACATCGTCGCAGGCAATTACCGGGATATCGTCTCGCCGACGAACACGATTGCCTACACCTATGCCCGCATGCTGGACTCAAACCGCGGCCGTGCGGCGAACTACGATACGCTCTACGGTCCGCTCGACCTCCAGAATGCGGCGACGATCAATTCGACCCTCAGCGCCCTGGCGCCGGCGACCGAATCGACGGTACAGACGCTGGCTTTCGCAGCGGTGGATTCGAACGCGAACTTCATCCGCAACCGCATCCGCAACCTCGACGCGTCGAACATGGACGGCTCGGTCGCGCATTACGGCCGGCCGATCCAGGTTGCCGCGCTCGGCCTCGCGCCGATGCCGGGGGCCAAGCCGGTCGCCAGCGACATGGCCGCACCGATGGTGCTGCAGGAAGGCGCGCTGCCCGACAATATGAGTGGCTTCGTCTCGGGCGGGTATCTGACCGGTGACGGCCGGTCGATGACCGGCATCGGCGGACGCGACGACTTCAACGGCTGGTACCTCGGCGGCGGTATCGAAATGGCAGCGGGCGACAGCGGCTTTGTCGGCTTTGCGCTGTCCTATACGGACCTCGACGGCACCGCCTCGCTCGCGGGGCAGACGGCGCAGAACCAGTCCTTCCAGGGCACCCTCTACGCCAAGACCAGCACCGCCGGCGGCCTGATCGTCGACGGCCATGTCACCGCCGGTGCAGTCAACTCGAAGACCAGCCGCGTGGTGAACTTCCTCGGCACGTCGTACACGCTCCGCGCCTCGGACGCCGCGCTGGTGCTCAGCACCGAGCTCGGCATCAGCAAGAATCTGGGTGGTGACGCGTTCGAGATCACCCCACGCATCGCCGGCCGCGGCACCTATATCGGCTTCGGCAGTGCGCTGGAGACCGGCGGGCCGGTCGCGCTCGACCTGCGGCGTCAGGAGTATAGCAGCTGGCAGGGCCGCGCGGGCCTCACCCTCGCCGCCGGCAAGTCGTCCAGGGTGCGGCCGTTCGTCACCGGCACTTTCGTCCATGAGTTCAGCGATCAGCCCGGTGTGGTCTTCGCCAATCTGGTCGGCGCGCCGAGCGGCTTCGCCTTTGCGCTCAACGGTCAGGACAAGGACTGGGGCGAGATCAGCGGTGGCCTGACGCTCAAGGCGGGATCGGTCGACCTGTCGATTTCCGCCGACACCACGATCGCGCGCAGCGACCTGTCGGCGCAGACCTATCGCGGATCGATCACCTTCCGCTTCTGATCGCCGGTTCCGGCAACGAAGAGGCCGCCCCTCCGGGGGCGGCCTTTTTTAGTTGCGATCAGCTCGGCGACAGACGTGTGTCGGGCGCGTCGCCCATCCGGCGCGCGATCGTCTCGATTTCGGCCCCGACACGGATTTCGTTGAACGAGGGCACGCTGTCGCGCACGCGCTCGGACAGCGTTCCCGCACCAATCAGCCGCACCGTCCCGTCGGCCGCCGCGTGGCAGATGTCGAAGGGGTCGTGAACGTGTCCGGTCAGTACAGCGTCTGCGCCGGCCGCTGCCAGCGCTGCGAGCGCCTCAACCCCGCCGCGCGTGCGCGAACTGCTGCGTGTCCCGGCTTCGATCAGCGGATGGTGACATGCAATCAGGATGCGGTGCCCCGCGGGCGCCGCTTCGATCAGCGCCCGCGTTTCCCGCAGCGCGCGGTTGCTGACATGCCCCTTCGACCAGTTGAGCCGCCACTGGAAGCGCGCGGTGGTCTTGAGCGGGACAATGGTAAGCCCGGGCAGGTCGAGCGGACGCTCGATCATCGCCTCGAGCGCACGGTAGCGGCGATAGGGCGTCACGAATCGTGCCCAGAGGTTGAAATACGGCAGATCGTGATTGCCGACTTCGACCGTCACCGGCCGCCCAAGGCTCTCCAGCCATGCAGCCGCTGCCGCGAATTCATGCGCACGTGCCCGCATCGTAAGGTCCCCGGTCACTACCACCGCATCGGGTTGTTCCTCACGCACGCATCCGGCGAACCAGTCGAGCGCCACGCGGTCCTCAGCGCCGAAATGCACATCGCTGGCGTGAAACAAGCGGATCATCCGTCGTCCCCGCGCGTCGAGATGAACGCCGGGCGCGTCATTCCACCGCTCACCTCGATATCGGGTGGAAGAGTGACCGGCTCACCATCGAACAGCGCCAGCACCGGGCGCTTGCTCACCGGCCGTAGCAATTGCGCACGGCGATCGGTGACGGCGCGCGCGGCGACCCAGTCACCGGTCAGCCAGTTCCAGCCAAGCTCGGCGATCGATGTCCAATCGCGCGCGTCGATTGCCGCGACCTCCAGTGCATCGGGGCTCGGCGCGACAAACACCGCCTGATACCGCGCACGCATCCCGGGGACACCCGCGACGCGGATCCCCTTGCCGAAGGTGCGCCGCCAGGCGCTGCGGATTGCCGCGAGCACACGTCCGACGCGTCCTTTGCGCGCCGCCTCGCGCGCGCGGCCCCAATGCGCGGCGGGGCCGAGGATCAGCCCCACGAACGCGCGATGCGGTCCCGCCTCGACAAAGGGAAGCGCCACGCGCCGGCCCCCTTTGTGCGCGGCGTGGACGATCGCGGCGGGTTCAGCCTCGCCATGCAGCGCTTTGGCGAGCAGGTTCATCGTCCCACCCGGCAGAAGCAGGAACGCTCCATCCCAATCCGCGAGTGCGCAGAGCGCCGCGTTGATCGTACCGTCGCCCGCGAACAGCACGACCGTATCGACATCGCTAAGATCACCGATCGAAGGAATCGGCGTGTCTGGAAACGCCGTTCGCCCCACGAGCGTCAGCCCGCGCTCCTCGAACACCGCTTCCAGCGCCTCACACATCTCGTGCGTTGCCGAACCCGAATTGGGGTTGGTGATGAACCAAAGCCGCTTCACGGATCTGCTAACGCGCGAAATCGCGCCGCGCCGCATCCATCCGCCCGATCGCCATGTCGAGCACATCGTCGGCTTTGGCAAAGCATAGCCGCACCAGATGCGTCACCGGCGCTTGCGCATAGAAGGCCGCGACCGGAATCGCCGCGACCCCCCCGTCCCCGACCAGTCGGTCGCAGAAAACGGTATCGTCGAGCACAATGCCCGACGCTGCGAGGTCGACCGAGAGGAACCAGGTCGCGGGCGATGGCAGCACGCGATAGCCCGCCGCCGACAGGCCCGCGGCCAGCCGGTCACGCGAACGCTGGAACCCCGCGACCGATTCCGCAATCCAGGCGTCCTGCGTCTCCAGCCCCTGCGCCACCGCCCATTGCAGGTTGGGCGGGGTCGAAAAGGTCATGAACTGATGCGCGCGGGCGAGCATAGCGGCGATCGGCGACGCGGCGCACATCCAGCCGACCTTCCAGCCGGTGAGCGCGAAGATCTTGCCTGCCGAACCGATCTTCACGGTCCGATCGCGCATCCCCGGCATCGCCATCAGCGGGATGTGTTGCGCGCCGTCATAGACGACATGTTCCCACACCTCGTCGCACACCGCGATCAGGTCGCGCTCGACACAAAAGGTAGCGAGGTCGGAGAGTTCCTCACGCGACAGCATCGCGCCAGCAGGGTTCACTGGATTGTTGACGACGATCAGCCGCGTGCGCGGCCCCGCCACAGCTTCCAGCGCCGCGCGTGTGAGCCGCCAGCTTCCCGGTTCAAGCTGTGCCAGCCGCGCGACACCGCCCGCGCGCCGGATCAGCGGAAGATAGGCGTCGTAGAGTGGCTGGATCAGGATCACTTCGTCACCGGGTGCGATCAGTGCGGCAAAGGAAGCCGCAATTGCCTCGGTCGCGCCGGAGGTGACGATGACTTCATCGAGCGCGAGATCGAGCTGCTGGTGGCGGGCATAATGCCCCGCAATCGCCTGACGCAGCTCGGGCAGCCCGGCCATGGGCGGATATTGGTTCGACCGCGTGGTGAGCGCTTCAGCCGCCGCGCGGATCACCGGCACACACCCCTCGCCATCCGGGAAACCCTGCCCCAGATTGATCGCACCGTTCGCGCGTGCCCGCGCCGACATTGTCTCGAAGATGGTGGTGCCGAGCGCGGCATAGATCGGGTTCATGCCGTCAACATGCCCGAGCCGCGCGCCAAAAAGAAGAAGGGGCCGCAAGGCCCCTTCAAAGCGTCCGGTCGACGAAATTCAGCGTTCGCGTTCGCCCTCATCGGGCTGGTGCTTCTTCTCGCCGCCGTCCTGCTGGCGTTGCGGCTGCTGCTGCTGTTGCTTGTCGACCTTCTGATCGCGTTGCTGTTGCTGTTGCCCACCGGGATTCCGGTTCTGGTCGCGCTGATTCATCACGTCTCTCCTGATGCCGCCGCTCGATGACAGAACGAGTCCCCTGCCCCGATTGATCCGCAGCCCGTCGCATTTGACGATGCGCTGGCGGCTATTTGACCGGCCGCTTCTCAAGCTTTCGCGCCAGTGTGCGACGGTGCATCCCCAGCTGACGGGCGGTTTCGGAGATGTTGAAGCCCGTCGCGGCCAGCGTCTCGTTGATCATCTCCCACTCATGCGTCTTGAGCGAGGCGGCACGCGGTGTGACCGGGACGTCGGGATTGCCCGGCGCCTTGCCGAACGCGGCCTCGATATCATCGGTGTTCGACGGCTTCACCAGATAGTGACACGCGCCGAGCTTGATCGCTTCGACCGCAGTGGCGATGCTGGCATAACCCGTCAGAACCACGATCAGCGTCGCCGCATCCTGCGCGTGCAGCTTCGCGACGCAGGGCAGGCCGGACTCGATACCGAGCTTCAGGTCGACCACCGCATGGGTCGGGACCTCCGCCGCGAGCAGCGCATCGAGCTCGGCCGGGCTGGCCGCGACCCGGACCCGGTAACCGCGCCGCTCGAACGACCGCTGGAGGGTGCGTGCAAAGGTCGCGTCATCCTCGACGATGATGAGGCTCGGAGTCTCCATCAGCGTACCTCCGCATGGATCAGCGGCAGGATCAACCGCACCTCGGCGCCGCCGCCCGCAGGATTGCGCGCGTCGAGCCGCCCGCCCATCCGCCGCGCGACGTTGCTAGCGAGGAACAGACCGAGGCCGTGTCCGGCCCCTTTGGTCGAGCGGTAGAGTTCCCCCACATGCGCCAGCGCCGCGGGGTCGAACCCCGGTCCGTAATCGCGCACGACGATCGCCAGCATCCCTTCCTCGACTTTGCCCGTCAGGCGCAACCCGAGCGGCGAGGCCTCGGCGGCATTGTCGAGCAGGTTAGCAACCGCCTGACGCAGCGCGGGATCGACCGCGATCACCGCCGCCCCGGCATCTTCCACGCTGACCGCGAGCGGCACCTGCGGATGCGTCGGCTGCCACGCTTGCGCCAGATCGGTCAGAAAGGCGGCGGCGGCCATACTCTGCATCGCTTCTCCGCGCGGCTGGCCCGCAGAGTGGAGGATGTCGGAGACGATTCCCTTGCAACGCTGCACCTCGGCCTGCATCTCCGCGACCTCGCCCGCAAGCTGCAGGTCAGCGGCGACAACGGGCACCCGCCGCCAGTCGGCAAGGATCACCGACAGCGTACCCAGCGGCGTCCCCAGCTCATGCGCCGCGCCCGATGCGAACAGCCCCATGCGGACGATACCTTCCTCTTCCGCCGCGTGCTGTCGCAGATCGGCGACATGCGCGTCGCGCGCCCGCAGGTTACGGCTGATCCGGACGATGAACAGCACCAGCAGGCTGGCGACCATCACGAAGCCCACCCAATGGCCGATCGCGAACAGATCGGCATGCTCGACCAGCAGGCGCGCGGGGAGCAGCAACGGCACATAGCTGACGGTAAGCAGTGCATAGCTGAGCGCGGTCGCGGTCACGAGTACCGCGACCGCCGCCGGGGGCAGCAAAATCGCGCCGAGCACGACCTGAAGCAAATAGAGCGAGATGAACGGGTTGGTTGCCCCGCCGCTGAAATAGAGCTGGAGCGTGAGCGCCCCCATGTCGATGAGCAGAGCCAGCATCACCTCGCCACTGTGAACGCGGTGGCGGGGCAGCGCCATCGTCGCGAGCAGATTGGCAGCCGCCAGCAATGCTGCGACCCCCAGCATCTCGACCACCGGCAACACGATTCCGAAGCCGAAATGCACGAGCAGGATGGCAAGCGTCTGCCCGACGACCGCGATCCAGCGCAGCTGGATCAGCTGGCGCATATTCTCCGCCGCAGCGGTCTCGACGATGAGACCCGGACCCCGGCGCGTCAGCGCAAGCAGCGGCGCATCCATCATGCCGGCTTCCGCTTCAGCAACAGGAACAGCGCGGCGAGGCTGATCCCCGCAAGCCCGAACCAGGTGAGCGCATAGACGAGATGATTGTTGTTGAAGCGCAGCACGGTGAGCCCGCCTACCGGCCATCCGCCCGGATTGGGAGTCGCATCGGCATCGACAAAGAAGGGCGCCACCTGTCCGACCCCGCGCGCCGCCGCGATGGCGGGCACGTCGCGCGAATACCAGCGGTCGCCCGCCGGATCGTTGCTGCGCAGAAAACCCCCTTTTGGCTCGCTCGCGCGCAACAGTCCGGTGACGGTCACCGGACCCGCCACCTGTCCGGCAGCGCGAGTGGCAGGTTCGCGCCGCTCGGAGGAGACGAACCCGCGATTGACCAGCACCACGCCTTGCGGCGTGCGCAACGGTGTGACGACCCAGAAGCCCGCACCGCGCACGGTGAGTGCCTGCACCAACGTCTCGCGGTCATGAACGAAGCGGCCGCTTGCCATGACGCGTCGATACTCGGACGCGCGCGCATCGAACCCCGGCCATTGCGACAGTCCCGGCACCGCAACCGGCGCTGCCTGCGTCCCTGCTTCGACCCGCGCAATCAGGTCGAGCTTCCATGCTCGCCGCTCGACCTGCCATATGCCAAGCGCGACGAAACCAATCGTGGCCGCCAGCGCCAGCACGAGGAGCAGCGCGCGTTTCATCCCGGCCTCAGGACGACCGGACGTCCACCATCGGCATCATGTTGGAGTTGAGGTGGAACATAATCCAGAGCGACCCGGCGATCACGATCAGCACCAGCACCGCGGTGAAGATATAGGCCATCAGCGTCCAGCCGCTCTCCGACTGGGTGTTGACGTGCAGGAAACAGACGGTGTGGACCAGGATCTGCACGATCGCCGCGCCGACGATCAGCACCCCGGTGGTGGTGGCGTCGAGCGGCCCGGTCATCACCAGCCAGAAGGGCACCGCGGTGAGCACGGCCGAGAGCAGGAAGCCGATCACATAGGTGCGGCGCGACGCGTGCGGCGCGCCCTGCGCAACATCATGGGCGTGGGTAGCATCGCTCATCGCAGAACCCCGAGAAGATAAACGAAGGTGAAGACGCCGATCCAGACGACGTCGAGGAAGTGCCAGAACATGCTCAGGCACTGCAGGCGCCGCTGATTCTCCGGATGCAGGCCGCGCTGGTTGAGCTGGAACAGCATTACGATCAGCCAGATGATCCCGAAGGTGACGTGCAGGCCATGCGTCGCGACCAGCGTGAAGAAGGCCGAGAGGAAGGCGCTGCGCTGCGGCGTCGCGCCCTCATGGATCAGCTCGGCAAACTCATAGAGTTCGACACTCACAAACGCCGCGCCGAGCAGGCCGGTGACGATCAGCCAGAATTTGGTGCCGCCGA
>CAZBYE010000087.1:0-11466 GCA_964496045.1 uncultured Stakelama sp. | reverse complement strand
CGACGGTGTTGTAGAAGCCCGCCGTCTCGGTGGTCTGCTCCCGGAACCGGCGCATCCCCTCCGGCGAGTCATGGAACCACCAGCTCGGCCCGAGCCGCAGGCACGGATAATGCCCGGCCAGCGGTGCCAGCTCGCGGGCGTAGGTGCTCTCGTCGAGCGTGAACAGGATCACCGTCAGGTCGGGCTCGTTGCCGACCACGTCGAGCATGGGTTTCAGCGCATGGACATAATCCGTCCGCGTCGGGATGTCGGCGCCCTTGTCGCGGCCATGGCTGTGGAACAGCCTGGCGTTGTGGTTGCGGCACGATCCGGGATGGATCTGCATCGTCATGCCATCCTCGACGCTCATCTTCGCCATCTCGGTGAGCATCTGCGCGCGGAACAGCTCGGCGTCGGCCGCGTCCCATTTGCCGCCGACGATGCGTCCGAACAGCGCCTCGCTCTCGGTCGCCGAAAGGTTGGCGGTCTGTGCCGTCGCAAAGCCATGGTCGGTCGCGGTCGCACCCGCCACGCGGAAGTCGGCGCGGCGCTTGCGGTGCGCGGCGAGATAGCCCTTCCAGCTATGAACATCCTCGCCGGTCAGATTGGCGAACGCCGCGAGCGCGCCCTTGAACGCCTCATGCTCGACATCGATCACCGAATCCGGGCGATAGGTCGTCACGACCCGGCCGCCCCAGCCTGACTTGCGGATCGCGGCGTGGTGCTCGAGCGGATCGTCGGCGCCCTCGGTCGTGGCGAGGAAGTCGATCTTGAACCGCTCGAACAGCGCGCGCGGGCGATAGCCGGGCGACGCCAGCGCGGCGTTGATCGTGTCGTAATAATAGTCGGCCGTCCCGGCTTCGAGCAGCCGGTCGATCCCGAACACCTCGGCAAAGACATGGTCGAGCCACATGCGCGACGGGGTGCCGCGGAACAGATGATAGTTGCTCGCGAACAGCCGCCACGCCGCGCGCGGATCGGTGGCTGGCACGCCATCGATCCGCGGCACCCGCAGCGCGTCGAGGTCGACACCCTGCGAATAGAGCATGCGGAAGACATAGTGATCGGGCGCCAGGAACAGCTCGGTCGCATTCTCCCACGCGTCGTCGGTCGCGAACCATGCCGGATCGGTATGGCCATGCGGCGACACGATCGGGAGACCGGCGATCTCCTTGTACAGCGTCCGCGCGATACCGCGGGTGGTGGGATCGGCCGGAAACAGCCGGTCGGGATCGAGTGCCAGGGGACGCACTTTCACATTCCTCTCACATAGTGTGTCCAACTCCGGTAACCGGTGTCAGATCCGATTTCAACAAAAGTCTCGGCGCGCCATTTGAGGAATGGCGAATCCGGAAGCACGCACCCGCAGCCGCTACTACATTCCGGCCCTGAAAGGGCAGGCCGCGCGCGGTGGTGGCTTGACATGAGCGAGCGGCATCCGCGACTATAGCCGGCATGGGGAAAGCGATCTCCCCACGAGGCGGCACGCCGAAGCATCGCGTCCCAACGACATGAGGACGCACTATGCCAGCGATCAATTCGATTTCCGCCGACAAGCTATTCAAACTCATCGGAACCGCCAGCGGCACCGCCGTGATTGACGTTCGCACCGATGGTGACTTTGCGGCGGATGCGCGCCTGATACCCGGAGCGATCCGCCGAAATGGCGCTGCCGTCGCCGACTGGGCTGCGGAGTTTGCCGGAAAGAACGTCATTGTCATATGCCAGCAGGGCGGCGAGCAGAGCGAAGGCGTTTCGGCGTGGTTGCGGCATGCGGGCGCCGATGCGGAACTGCTGGACGGCGGAACGCGGGCTTGGTCCGCGGCGGGATATCCGATGGTGCCGGAGGCCGCGCTTCCCGCGCGTGACTCGCATGGACGCACGGTCTGGGTGACTCGCGCAAGGCCGAAGGTGGATCGCATCGCCTGTCCATGGCTGATTCGGCGTTTCATCGATCCGCAGGCGGTGTTCCTGTTTGTCACTCCGTCGGAAGTTTCGGGGGTCGTCAAGAAGTTTGCCGCGACACCGTTCGACGTAGAGGGCGTACGCTGGAGCCACGAAGGGGACAAATGCACCTTCGATGCCATGATCGATGCGTTTGGCCTCGGCGCGCTTCCGGCGCTCGGGTATCTCGCAGCGATCGTCCGGGGCGCGGATACGGCACGGCCCGACCTGGTACCGGAAGCTGCGGGCCTGCTTGCGGTTTCGCTTGGCCTGTCGCGGCTCTTTTCCGACGATCTCGAACAACTCGACGCCGGTATGCTGGTTTATGATGCGCTTTACCGCTGGTGCCGCGATGCACGCGGGGAAACGCACGACTGGACCGCGCATGCGGCACGGGGAGCACGCGCGTGAGCAGCGTCGCAACGACGGGCGCGCCAGACCTCAGCCTTGCCGCCCTGTTCCTCAAATTCCTGCGCTTTGGAGCGTTGGCCTTTGGCGGGCCTGTGGCTCAGATCGCCATGCTGCGTCAGGCGCTGGTCGAGCAGGAGCATTGGATCGACTCCGCGCGGTTCAATCGGCTGCTCGCCGTCCTGCAGGTGTTGCCGGGGCCGGAGGCGCATGAACTTTGCGTGCATCTGGGCATGGTCGCCCGGGGCCGGATCGGCGGCCTGTTGGCGGGGCTCGGCTTTATGCTGCCGGGCCTGTTGCTGATGCTGGCTGCGGGCTGGCTCTATGTGTCGTGGATCGCGGGCAATCCCGGCCTGTCGCAAGCGCTTCTGGGCGTTCAGATCGTCATTCTGGTCGTGATCCTGCGTGCGGTCATCCGAATCGGCTTGCACATCGTCGAAACTTGGCTGCTCGGTATGATTGCCCTTGCCAGCCTGCTCGCCACGCTGGCTGGCGTCCCGTTCTGGCTTCCGCTGGTCGCGGGCGGGCTGGTGCATGCGATGTCGCATCGGCGTGCGGGCGCATTACTCGTGGCAGGGGTTGCAATCGGTGTTGCGGCAGGCGCGCGTTTCTTTGGCACGGCGGATCCCGGCGCAATGCATCTGCTGACCGCACCTGTGACGCTTGGCGCATTGTTTGTCGCCGGGCTCAAGGGCGGCCTGCTCACCTTTGGCGGAGCCTATACGGCGATCCCTTATGTTCGCACCGATACTGTCGGGCGCGGCTGGATCAGCGATGCGACTTTCCTCGATGGGATCGCGCTGGCGGGGGTGCTCCCGGCGCCGCTCGTCATATTTGCGACCTTCATCGGCTATGTCGCTGGCGGCTTGGGCGGTGCCCTGGCGATCACCGCCGGGATGTTCTTGCCGGCATTTGCCTTTTCGCTGGTGCTGTTCGAGCGGCTGGAGGCATTGGTGGAGAATCCAGCATTGCACCGGCTTCTCGCGGGAATTGCGGCTGCGGTGGTCGGCATCATCGCCGCCACTTTCTTCCAACTCGGATATGCAACGGGCGATCGGGTCACCAACGTGCCGCTCGCCATGGTGTTGTTTGGCATCGCGCTTGCTCTAGCCTGGCGAATGAAGGGCGGCTGGGTCACGCCGACGATCGTGGCGTTCGGGGCGATCGTGGGCTTGTTCGCCTCAGTCTGATGGCATGTCCGTAATCGGGCGTTGGCTGGCGCCCTCACTCCCCCGGCGGCGCCACCGAAGCCCGTCGGATCAGCGTCGAGACGAACAGCGATTCCCCGCTTTCCTCGTCCTCGCCATCGCCGATCAGCTTGAGCGCAGCCGCCCGCGCCATCGTCGCGATCGGCCAGCGCACCGTGGTCAGCGGCGGCCACAGATAGGACGCGATCGAGGTGTCGTCGAAGCCGACGATCGACAGGTCACGCGGCACATCCAGCCCACGCTGGCGTGCCGTATGCAGTACGCCCGCCGCCATCGCATCGTTGGAACAGAACACTGCGGTCGGGCGCGGGGACAGGTCGAGCAGGCGCTCGGCGGCGCGCATGCCCGATTCGAACGTATAGTCGCCCTGCGCGATCAACGTGCGCTGGATCGGGATATCGGCATCGTCGAGCGCAGCCTCGTAACCCTGGCTGCGCTCATGTGCCGAACGGAAGCCGTGCGGGCCTAGGACGAGGCCGATGCGCTTGTGCCCGTTCTCGACCAGATGCGCGACCGCACCGCGCACCACTTCGCGGTCGTTCGACGCGACCATATGCTCGGGATCGTCGAACGAGGCGGAGCCCATGCGGACGTAGCGCGCACCGATTTCCTGACACAGCGCCGCGAGCGAATCATTCTCGCTGATCGGCGGCAGGATCATCACGCCGTACGGGCGCTGGCGCTCGAGGAAGCGGCGGATATCGTCGAGCATCGTCGTCGATCCGCGGTCGACCGGGTGGACGATCAGCTCGAACTCGGTGTCGCGCAGGACTTCGAGCAGTCCCTGCTGGACGTTGAGCACCATATGCGGGTTGGGGTTGTCGTGGATCAGCCCGATCAGGAAGTTGCGGCGCAGCGCCAGCGCGCGCGCCTGCGGATTAGGAACGTAACCGATCTCGGCGATCACTTTCTCCACCCGCTCGCGCGTCTCCTCGTTGAGAAGAGGGGAGCGGTTGATCACGCGGCTGACGGTTTTCTTGGAGACCCCCGCCAGTCGCGCTACGTCGTTGATTGTCGCCTGCGCGCTTTTCTTCATGGGCAAGTGCATAGCGTGCAAGCGAGCCCTAGCCAATCGCGGCGCTAGCGGGTAATGACACCGGTAGTCGTATGATGAATCCTGCCGCCCTTCGAATCCATGGTGCCGATACCGTCGCCACCGCGCTGCGCAATCTGGTGGCCGGAGAGGTCGTGCTGGGCGTGACGCTCAGCGACGCGGTCCCGCGCGCGCACAAATTCGCGCTGGTGGCGCATGCGCCGGGCGATCCCGTGCTCAAGTTCGGCTTCCCGATCGGGCAGGCGACCGCGCCGATCGCGCCGGGCGACCATGTCCATGTCCATAATGTCGCGACCGCGCTGGCGGGTGAGGCGGCCTATGGCGGAGGGGCCGGCGCCGAGCGCGCGCACGCGGCGGCATCGACCATCACATGGCGCGGCTATCCGCGCGCCGATGGCCGGGCGGGGACGCGCAACGAGATCTGGGTGCTCCCCACCGTCGGCTGCGTCGGCCGCACCGCGCAGAAGATCGCGGCGAAGGCGGAGGCGCTGCTGCCCGAGGGCGTCGACGGCGTGCACGCCTTCGCTCACCCGTTCGGCTGCTCTCAGCTCAGCGACGATCTCGACGGCACGCGCAATATCCTCTCGGCCCTGGCGCAGCATCCCAATGCGGGCGGCGTGCTGCTCGTCGGGCTTGGCTGCGAATCCAACCAGCTTTCGGCCTTGCTCGAAACCCTGCCCGAAGAGACGCGGTCGCGTGTCCGCACCGTCGGCGCGCAATCCTCACCCGACGAGATCGCTGAGGGTGTCGAGAAGGTGCTCGAACTGGCGCAGCTCGGCGCGACCGCGCAGCGCGAGGAAATGGGGCTCGACCGGCTGGTGCTGGGGGTCAAGTGCGGCGGGTCGGACGGGCTTTCCGGCCTCACCGCGAATCCGCTGGTCGGGATCATGGCCGATCGCGTCACCGATTCCGGCGGCGCGGCGATCCTGACCGAAATCCCCGAGATCTTCGGCGCCGAGCAACTGCTGATGGCGCGCGCCGCCGATGCCGAGACCTTCGACGCGATCGGCGGGCTGGTGAACCGCTTCAAACGCTATTTCATCGACCATGGCGAGCCGGTGTCGGAGAACCCGTCGCCCGGCAACATCGCCGGCGGCATCACCACGCTCGAGGAAAAGAGCCTTGGCGCGGTGCAGAAGGGCGGGCAGGCGATCGTCACCGACGTGATCGACTATGGCGATCGGGTGAAGCGCACCGGGCTGACCTTGCTCGAAGCGCCCGGCAACGACGCCGTTTCCTCGACCGCATTATCGGCCGCGGGCGCGACGGTGATCCTGTTCACCACCGGTCGCGGCACGCCGCTGGGCTTTCCCGCGCCGACGCTCAAGATCGCGTCGAACTCGGATCTCGCGGCGCGGAAGCCGGGCTGGATCGACTTCGATGCGGGACGGGTGCTGAGCGAGGGCATGGATGTCGCCGCCGACGCGCTGCTCGCCCGCATCGCCGCTATCGCGTCGGGCGAGGAAGCCGCCGCTGAACGCAATGGCGAGCGTGAGATTGCCATCTGGAAACGGGGTGTGACGCTTTGAACCGATTGTCGCTGGAAACGCTGCAGGCTCTGCCCGCGGCGATCGCGAAGCCTGCCTATGATCCCGCGACGGTGTCGACCGGCGTCGTCCATTTCGGGCCGGGCGCGTTCCACCGCGCGCATCAGGCGAGCTATTTCGACACATTGCTGGCGAACGACCCGCGCTGGGGCATCGCCGCGGTCTCGCTGCGCTCGGGCGGCACGGTCGAGGCGCTCGCGGCGCAGGACGGGCTCTACACGCTCGCGGTGCTCGATCGCGAGCCGTCGATGCGGGTGATCGGTGCGCATCGCGAATGGGTCGGTCCCGGCGGCGGCGCACGGGTGGCTTCGCTGCTGGCCAAGCCCGAGATACGCATCGTCACCTCGACCGTGACCGAGAAGGGCTATTGCCTCGCCGGCGACGGCGCGCTCGACATGGCGCATCCCGACATCGTCGCCGATCTTGCCGGCGGTGAACCGCGCAGCTTCGTCGGCTGGCTGGTTCAGGGCCTCGCGGCGCGGCGCGCGGCGGGTGCCGCTCCGTTCATGGTGCTGTGCTGCGACAATCTCTCGGGCAATGGCGCCAAGCTGCGCGCGGCGGCGATCGCGCTGGCGGCGGCGCGCGATACGGAGCTTGCGAAGTGGATCGCTGACACCGCGGCCTTCCCCGACACGATGGTCGATTCGATCACGCCCGCCAGCGACGATGCGCTCTACGCCAAGGTTGCGGCGGAACTCGGCGTCGCGGATCGCGCGACGGTGCAGCGCGAAGCCTTCACCCAATGGGTGATCGGGCCGTACAATCTGGCGGACGGACCGGACCTCGCGGGTGCAGGTGCGACGCTGACCGGCGATGTCGGCGGGTACGAGCGCGCCAAGCTGCGCATCCTCAACGGCCTTCACTCCAGCCTCGCCTATCTCGGCCTTGCCATGGGGCTGGAGACGGTGTCGGACGCGATGGGGCAGGCGAACCTCGCCGCCTTTGCCGAGCGTCTGGCGCTGCAGGATATCGTCCCCGTGCTCGATCCCGTCGCGGGCCTCGATCACGCCGCCTATACGCAGGCGGTGCTCACCCGTTTTCGCAACCCGGCGATCCGTCATCTGTTGTCGCAGATCGCCTGGGATGGCTCGCAAAAGCTACCCTATCGACTACTCGATTCAACCGCCGCCGCAATCCGCGCCGGGCGCCCGGTCGAGCGGCTCGCGGTGCCGGTGGCGGCGTGGATGCACTTCATCGCGCGCCGCGCTGCGGCAGGAGAAACAATCACCGATCCGCTCGCTGCACCACTCGCCGATGCCGCGGCCGGGGCGTCGCCCGATCAGTTGGTCGAGCGGCTGATCGCCTTCGATTCGGTGTTCCGTCCCGAGATCGCCGGACATGCCGGATTCCGCGCCGCGGTCACCCACTCCGCGCGGGAACTCGCCGCAGGGCGCGTCGAGACCCTGCTCGGCCGCTGATTGCGGGCCTTGTCAATGACACCGGTTTCCATTACCCCGTTCGATCGAGAACAGAGTGAGGGGTGGATGAGTAGTTTGGACGCGATCGCGCAGGCCTTTGTTACGGCGCGCCGCACGGCAACCGGTTTGCCCGACTATCCGGGAACCCCGCCCGCCTCGCTGGACGATGCCTATGCGATTCAGGACCGCGCCCGCGCACTGACCGGTGGCGAGGTCGCCGGCTGGAAGGTCGGCCGGATCAACCCGCCGCTCGATGGACAGCTCGGTACCAACCGCCTCGCCGGCCCGATCTTCGCCGAGAGCGTGCGCGACGGGACCGGTGAAAGCCCCATGATGCCCATCTTCGCCGATGGCTTTGCCGCGGGCGAGGCCGAGTTCCTGTTGCGTATCGCCCGCGCGCCCGATCCGGCCAAGACCAGCTATACCATGGAAGAAGCCGCCGATCTGATCGACGCGGTGCATGTCGGGATCGAGGTGGCGAGCTCGCCCTTCCCGGGGATCAACACACACGGCCCGCTGGTGACGATCTCGGACTTCGGCAACAATTACGGGCTGGTGGTGGGTGAGGCGATCGCCGACTGGCGCAGCCTCGACTTCATCGACTGGCCGGTGGCCTTGCTGATCGACGGCGTCGAGGCGGGCGCGGCAACGGCGCGCGCGATGCTCGACGGGCCGGTCGGCGCGGCGCGCTTCCTGTTCGAGAGCATGGCCGCACGCGGCGTCGCGCTCACGGCGGGCCAGTGGATTTCGTCGGGCGCGGTAACCGGTGTACATGAGGTGCCGGTCGGCGCCACGGTCACGGCGACCTTCAAGGACATGCAGGTGAGCTGCTCGATCGAAGCGGCCAGGCCTCGATAACCAGACCCCGGTCATCGGGGCGGTCAAAGGAGAAGACTGAATGGACGCGAGCCAGGCCGAGGGTATCCGAACGGGTGCCGCCGCCAATGCGGGGCGCTACCGCTGGATGATCGTCGCGCTGCTGTTCGCGGCGACGGTCATCAACTATATCGACCGCCAGATGATCGGCGTGCTCAAACCCACGCTGATGCAGGACCTCCACTGGTCCGAACGCGATTTCGCGAGCGTGATCATCTGGTTCCAGATCGCCTATGCGATTGGCTATATCGGCTTTGGCAAGTTCGTCGACATGGTCGGCGCGCGCGTCGGCTATGCGGTTGCCTTCGTCATCTGGCAGCTCGCGCATATCGCCCATGGCGGCGCCTATTCGATGACTCAGTTCGCGATGGCGCGCTTCGGCCTCGGCATCGGCGAATCGGGTAACTTCCCCGCGGGCATCAAGGCGGTGACCGAATGGTTCCCGGCCAAGGAACGCGCCTTCGCGATCGGCGTGTTCAACGCCGGCGCCAATATCGGCGCGGTGATCACCCCGCTGGTGGTGCCGCTGATGGTCATTGCCTGGGGCTGGCGCATGGCGTTCGTCGTCACCGGCCTCGTCAGCTTCGTGTGGCTGATCGCATGGTGGGCGATGTACCGCAGCCCGCGCCAGCACCCCAAGGTCACCGAAGGCGAGCTCGCCTGGATCGAGCAGGACCCCGCCGACCCCGTCAAGCCGATCGGCTATGGGACGGTGCTGACCCGCCGTGAGACCTGGGCCTATTCGCTCGGCAAATTCTTCATCGACCCGATCTGGTGGTTCTTCCTGTTCTGGCTGCCGGGCTATCTGTTCAAGCAGTACGACCTCAACCTGCTGACCTTCGGCATCCCGCTCGCGGCGATCTACCTGATCTCCGACGTCGGCAGCGTGTTCGGCGGCTGGATGTCGTCGAAGCTGATGAAGGCGGGCAAGTCGGCGAACTATGCGCGCAAGGTGACGATGTTCGTCTGCGCCTGTCTCGTCCTGCCGGTGGTGTTCGCTGAATCGATCACCAGCGTGTGGGTGGCGGTGCTGGTGATCGGGGTTGCGACCGCGGGGCATCAGGCCTTCTCGGCCAACCTCTACGCGCTTCCGTCGGATCTGTTCCCGCGCGGTGCGGTCGGATCGGTGGTGGGCATCGGCGGCACGGTCGGCGCGGTCGGCGGCATCCTGATGGCCTTCTATGCCGGCGAGATTCTCGATCGCCTCGGGGTCTACTGGCCGCTCTTCTGGGTGGCGGGCAGCGCTTACTTCGTCGCGCTGCTGGTCGTTCACCTGCTCTCGCCGCGGCTGGAGCCGGTTAAAGTCGACTAAAATGCTTGATATTATCTGTCTGTAGTCCCGCTTTGGGCGCAATGAAGCAATGCTCTCATTGCGCCCGGCGCTCGAACGGGGCAATCACTGTCCTATGACGGCAACACTCAAGCTCGATGCGTTCCTGCCCTATCGCCTTTCGGTGGCGTCCAACCGCGTTTCGGGCACCATCGCCGGGGCGTACCAGGCACTGTTCGGGCTGCGCATTCCCGAATGGCGGCTGGTCACCGTGCTCGCCGAGTTCGGGTCGATGAGCCAGCAGTCGCTGTGCGGGCACACCCAGATGGACAAGGTGACGGTCAGCCGCGCGGCGATCTCGCTCTATGAGCGCGGCCTCGTCACCCGCACCCCCAATCCCGACGACCAGCGCTCGCATCTGCTTGAGCTCAGCATCGACGGCTGGGCGCTCTACCGTCAGGTCGCGCCTAAGGCGCTTGAGCTCGAACGCCGCATCTTTGAAAGCCTGTCCGATGCCGAGCAGGCGCAATTGCGCAGCATGCTCGAGCGGATCGAGGGCGTAGCGGCGGCGATCGGTACCGGGGGTTGATCGCGACCCGATCCCTCGTCTAATCGGGCACTCCCTCCCCAGGGCCGAACTGAGATTACCCAGGAGGAGTTTCGCATGACCGCTTACGTGACGCGCGCCGGACTTTCGGTGGCGGAGCCGCTCGTCCGCTTCATCGAGGAGCGCGTGCTGCCCGAGCCGGGTATTGCGGCGGATACGTTCTGGAGCGGGGCTGCGGCGATCTTCGCGCGATTTGCCCCCGAGAACCGCGCGCTGCTCGACACGCGCGATTCGCTTCAGGCGCAGATCGACGCGTGGTGCGCGCAGGATCCGGTGCGTGCTGTGGATCCCGCCGCGCAGGAGAGCTTCCTGCGGTCGATCGGCTATCTGGTCGCCGAGCCGGGCGACTTCACGGTCGGCACTACCAATGTCGATGCGGAGATCGCGACGATGGCCGGGCCGCAGCTGGTCGTGCCCGCGCTCAACGCCCGCTTCGTCCTCAACGCGGCGAATGCACGCTGGGGCAGCCTCTACGATGCGTTTTACGGCACGGATGCGCTCCCCGGTACTGCGCAGCCGGGCGGCTATGACGCCCAACGCGGCGCGCAGGTGATCGCTGCGGCCAGGACGTTCCTCGACGAAGCCGTGCCATTGACCGGCATGAGCTGGGCGGACTTCACGGGCGGGGATCTGCCGCTCGCCGATCCGGGGCAGCTTGCCGGCACGCGCGGTGACTCGCTGTTGTTCAGGCACAATGGCCTGCATCTTGAAGTGGTGATCGACCGTGAGTCCGCGATCGGCCGCACCGATCCCGCCGGGATCGCCGATGTGCTGCTCGAATCCGCACTGACCACGATCGTCGATCTCGAAGATTCGATTGCGGCGGTCGATGCCGACGACAAGGTCGCGGCCTACACCAACTGGCTCGGCCTGATGCGGGGCGACCTGACCGAAACGTTCGACAAGGGCGGCAAGGCGCTGACCCGGCGGCTGGCCGAAGACCGCGTCTATCAGCGCCCCTTCGCGAGCGACCTGACGCTCCCCGGCCGCTCGCTGCTGTTCGTGCGCAATGTCGGCCATCTGATGACCACGCCTGCGGTGATGCTCGATGGCGCGGAAGCACCTGAGGGTATCCTCGACGCGATCGTCACCTCCGCCATCGCGCTCCACGATCTGCGCGGCCTCGGCCAGTATCGCAACAGCCGCACCGGCAGC
>CAZBYE010000086.1:0-11494 GCA_964496045.1 uncultured Stakelama sp. | reverse complement strand
TTCCCCGGGCACGCTTGGGCCGCTGGCATAGGAAGCTCGACTGATCGGGCCGCTCGGCGAAGGGGGGCTGCGCGCGGCATGCATGGAAGCCGCGACATGGGACGACCCGATCCGCGTCGCGGTCAACGTCAGCCCCGATCAGCTCCACAATCCCGCCTTTGCCTCGTTTGTCGCCGCTGCGCTGCGCGACAGCGGTCTGCGGCCCCAACGGCTCGAACTCGAAGTCACCGAAAGCGTCTTCATGCGCGAAGGTACCGCCGCGGTCCGCACGCTTGAGGCAATTCTCGACATGGGCGTCCACCTCAGCCTCGACGACTTCGGCACCGGCTATTCGTCCCTCGGCTATCTCAGCCGTACGCGCTTCTCGTCGATCAAGGTCGACCGCAGCTTCGTCCAGGGTGCATCCAAGGGGAGCAAGGAGGCGATCGCGATCATCCGTGCCGTTGTCGCGCTTGCCGACAGCCTTGGCATGGCCACGACCGCCGAAGGGGTGGAGACCGAAGACGAGCACCGGCTGGTCCAGGCGCTGGGCTGCACCAAAGTCCAGGGCTATTATTTCGGTCGCCCGTTGCCGGTCGTCGAAGCCCGGGGCCTCGCCATTCGAGACACAAACAACGGCGCCAGCGTCGCCGCCTGACGCAGCCGCGCGGTCCGAGAGAGCGTCAACCGCTGTCACCCCTGCCTTGTGTCGGGGTAGCCGGTGTCTGGCGGATCAGAAGCTATGCCATCGGTGGCCGCGCGCCTTCCGCGCGCGCGCTTAAGCCGCGGCCGAGCGCGCCGTCAGCGCCGCATTCCGTCCTGGTATCTCGGGGGAGATCAGCCGCGCCCATTCCTCGACCCAGCCTGCAGGATCGGTGCACGGTGCTGGCCTGCGCGCAAGTACGCCGCGCTTGTAGCGGCCGAACGATGCGGGTTTTCCGACTAGATAACCCTGGATCTTGTCGCAGCCCTCGGCAAGCAGCAACTGCATCTGCGCCTCGGTCTCCACCCCTTCCGCGATGATCGACATGCCCAGCCCCTTGCCCAGTCCGATTACTGCGCGGACGATTGCAAGCGATTCCCGGCTGGTCGTCAGATGCTCGATGAACGAACGGTCGATCTTCACCTCGTCGAACGGGAAAGCGCGGAAATAGGCGAGCGACGAATAGCCGGTGCCGAAATCGTCCATTGCGATGCCGACACCCAGCGCCTTGACCCGGCGAAGCGCCACCAGCGTCCCGTCGGGATCGCCGACCAGCAAGCCTTCGGTCACCTCCAGATCAAGCCGGCGCGGACTTAGCTTTGCGTCGGACAGCGCCGACGCGATCACATCGGTAATGTCGGTCTGCGCGATTTGGGCGGGTGAGAGGTTGACGGAGATCTTGAGCGGCTGTCGCCAACGCCCCGCCTCGCGGCACGCGGTGCGCAGCACCCATTCGCCGATCGGCACGATCATCCCGCCATCCTCGGCAAGCGGAATGAACTCAGCCGGCGGAACCTCGCCATGTTCGGGATGAGCCCAGCGCAGCAGCGCCTCGAACCCGATGATCGCGCCCGTCACCAGGCAGGCGATCGGCTGGTAGACCAGGCTGAGCTCCCCGCGCTGGAGCGCGAACTGCAGATCGTGCTGAAGCTCGAGCCGCCGGACCAGTTGCGCGTCCATGTTCGCGTCGAAGAAGCGCATCGTGCCGCGTCCCTGCGCTTTGGCACGATAGAGAGCGAGGTCGGCTTTGGTGTGCAGTTCTTCCACGGTCGCGGCGTTGTCGGGGTGGATCGCGATGCCGATGCTCGCGCCGGTGCGGATCGATCGCCCCGCAACCCGCATCGGTACCGCCAGCGCGTCCAGAATCTCGCGGGCGAGCGACGCCGCGCGATGCGGTTGATCACCCCCGGGCTGAACGATCGCAAACTCGTCGCCGCCCAGTCGCGCCAGCGCCTCATGCCCGGTCATGCACTCGCGGATACGCCGGGTCACCTCAATCAGCAGCGCGTCACCCGTCGCATGGCCATGAACGTCGTTGACCGCCTTGAACCGATCCAGGTCGAGGCACAGCAGCGCGACCGGTGCCTGCGCGCTCGACCGCGTCAGCGCATCGGCAAGCAAATGGTTGAGGCTCAGCCGGTTGGCGGCGCCAGTCAGCGGATCGTGCGCGGCAAGGTGCGCGACACGCGCCGCCGCCGCCGTCTGTTCGGATACGTCGCGCAGCACCACCAGGTCGCGCTCGACTCCCAGCAACTGCCCTCGCCGGAACGCCATCTCCACATCGATCTGCTCGCCGTCGCGCGCGCGCAACTGCGAATTGAAGAAACCGGGTCCGCGCCGCTGTGGCGCGTCGCTCCGCACCTCAGGCAGCAGTTCGGACAGACTGAGTCCTTCGGGCGGGTGTACCGGATCATATCCCGCCAGCCCCCAGAAGGTGGTGTTGGCATCCACGATCACATCGTTCTCGAGGATCGCCAGCGCCTCCAGAGCGCTTTCGCTGAAGCTCTTGAGCCGCTCCGCCTCGTGCTGGGCGTGCCGCGCGATCCGCGCTTCGGCAAGCGCAGTGACCAGTCCCACCGCCAAAATCGCCGCCGCCAGCGTCGCGATCAGGAGCGCCAGCGTCTCCGATTCGATCGTGCTCGGATCGATCGTCAGCCCCGATTCCGGGTAGATCGTCACGGCAGCCATCGATCCGAAATGAATCGAGACGATCGCCAGCACCAGCCCGAGCGCGGGAAGCACGGGAATCCGCCGCCAGCGTCGCTGCGCCCAATGGAACCCGGCATAGCTGAGCACAATCCCGACCGCGACCGATCCGGCGATCATCGAGGTGTCATAGGTGATCCGCCCGGTCGTCTGGAGCGCCGTCATGCCAGTCTTGTGCATTGCTGCCACCCCGACAGCGAAAATTGCCGGGGCCGCCAGACGCCAAACCATGCTCTTCGCAAAGAAGGCGCGCCATGCCGCAGTCGATGCCGCTACGCCGACCGCGATCGACAGGATCGTACGCAGCGGGTCATAGGCAGTGGGCAGATGCGGCTGATAAGCGAGCATTGCGATGAAGTGGGTCGCCCAGATGCCCCCTCCGGAAACGAAACCAAGCGCCGCAAGCCAGCGCAGCCGCCGCCGGGCGCGCATCTCGCCAATCTGGGCCGCAAGCATGAAAGCAGTCAGCATCGAGAGCAGGCAGACGACTGCCGCCACAACGACAAGTCCGAAGTCATGCTCCGTCGTCAAACAGGAAAGCACGCGCAGCACGGCCCCTCCCTAAAGAATATCAAAACTAGTATCAGGTTCTTATCAACCGATGAAGACTTGACTGCCTTAGAACTCACCACGTCGACTCGCTCAATTCCGGTATATCGATAGTAAATAGCGACGAAACCAATCTTGTCGGCAAGCCTTTCCGTCGACCCGGCGCAGAGTAAAGGACCAACGCACCCGCAATGCTGAGATGCGTTCCGGAATTCGCTAAACGGACAAATGTCGCCGGTCGAAGGCACGTTGCTTTTGCCGTGCGAGCTTGTCACGCTCGTCTTCCCCGTCCCTGGAGATGTTATGCGCCTTGCCCTGATCGCCGCACTGCTCGTGTCCGCCGCCCCCGTTCTGGCGCATGACGCGCCGGCGCCCGCGCAGGCATCGAAACCCGTCCCCAAGGAACAGTTGCTGACCCCGCCGGCGGACGCGGTTCACTATGTGGTGGTGTCCGAAGCCGGCAAGCATGGCGACCAGTGGCGCTGGCAGCTTCCCGACGGCCGCACCGCCTATCGCTGGTCGCAGGAACTGCGCGGCTGGATCACCGAGATGGATCAGGTGAGCAGCATCGCCCCCGACGGAACGATCACCGCGCTTACCGTTCGCGGCGTGACCATGTCGGGCGACGCCGCTGAGACGTTCCGGGTCGAGAATGGCCGCGCAATCTGGAAGACCGCGACCGATTCAGGCGAAGCGCCCGCGGGCGCTTGGTACATCCCTGCCGGTGGCGTCGACATTGCAGGCGCGCCGATGGTCGACAAATTGGCGGCCGCTGGCGATGCCGGCATCGACTTCCTGCCAAGCGGCAAGGGCCGCATGACATTCGGCCAGACGCTGACCATCTCCGGGCCTGGCGGCCCCAAAGAGGTCCAGCTCGCCTTCATGAAGGGTATCCTGCCCTCGCCGGTTCCCGTCTGGCTCGACGCGGACAAGCGCTTCTTCGCCAATATTGGCCATATCTCGGTCATTCCGGCTGGCTATGAAGGCGCGCTCAAGCAACTTCGCGACGCGCAGGACGCGGCGACCGCGGCGGAGGTCAAGCGGATCGCACAGCGCTTCCTCACCCCCGCCGCCAAAGCGCCGGTGCTGTTCGATAATGTCCGGCTGTTCGATGCCGACAAGGGCGTCTTCCTCGCCGATCGCGCCGTGCTTGCGCGCGATGGCAAGATCGTCGCGATCGGTGCCGCCGGCTCGGTGAAGGCACCCGCCGGCACGCGCACGATCGACGGCCGCGGCAAGACACTGGTCCCGGGCATCTGGGACAGCCATCTGCACATCGGCGATGACTGGAACGTCCTTGCCAATGTCGCCAACGGCATCACCAGCTTCCGCAGCCCCGGCACCACCTTCGACCGCGCGGTCGATGCGACAAAGCGCCGCGCCGCGGGCACATTGTTGATGGGCGAACCATTCATCTCGGCGATCATCGACAAGAAGGATCCGCTCGCAGCGCAGGGTGCCGAGGTGGTCAGCAGCGAAGCCGAAGCGATCGCCGCGGTCCGCCGGATCAAGGGCGCCGGCCTCTGGGGCGTCAAATTCTACACTTCGATGAACCCGGCCTGGATTGCCCCGGCAGCGGCGGAAGCGCATCGCCTCGGCCTGCATGTCCATGGCCATGTCCCGGCGACGATGAAACCGAGCGAAGCCGTCGCCGCAGGCTATGACGAGCTGACCCACCTCAATTTCGTCGTGATGGAATCGATGCCCCGCGCGGTGATCGACAAGGCCAATACGCGCCAGCGGATGGAAGGCCCGGCACGCTATTTCAAGGATGTCGACCTCAACGGCCCGCTGATGACCGGCTTCGTCGCCGATCTTGCGAAGCGCAAAACGATCGTCGATCCGACCATCGTCATCTTCGAGGGCTTCCTGACGCAGGACGGCGGCAAGCCGCACCCCGCCTACGCCCCCTATATGGGCATCATCTCTCCCGTGGTCGAACGCTCGGCCTTCACCAGTAGCGGCTATCCGCTCGTGGAAGGGCTGACCCGCGACGATTATCGCAAGAGTTATGCGAAGATGGTCCAGCTGGTCGGCAAGCTGCATAAGGCTGGCGTTCCGATCGTCGCCGGGACCGACGGCTGGGGGATCGAGTTGATCCGTGAGCTCGAAATCTACCAGCAGGCCGGCTTCACCCCGGCACAGGCGCTGCAAAGCGCGACCATCCTCCCCGCCCGCGTGGTCGGCGCCGACAAGCGCACAGGATCGATCGCGGTCGGCAAGGAGGCCGATATGGTGCTGGTGGACGGGGACCCCTCGACCGAGATGGGTGCGCTCCGCCGCGTCGTCGCGGTGGTCAGCGACGGCTATCTCATGGACGGCGACGCATTGCGCGAAGCGGCCGGCTACACCGGCCGGCCCAAATAAGGGGCGGCCACGGACGGGGCTATTGCAGCGTCTGCTGTGCCAGACTGTTCGCGTAACGGCTGGAGACCGGAAGCCGGCGGCCGTTGAGGAGTGCGACCTCGACGACCCCCTTCCGATCGCGCACCAGCAGATCGATATTGCGCCACGGCACCAGATAGGAGCGGTGGACCCGCACGAAGCCTGCCTTGCGCAACACGCGCTCGGCATTCCGCATCGTCTGCCGCCAGACGACGGTTCGCGTCTCGGTATAGAGCTCGACATAGTTTCCGGCCGCTGACGCGAACAGGATATCCGCGGGTTCGACCGGTGGATTGTCCCCGCTGGGCGCGAGGTCGTGAAGCGACTCAGCCGACACCCGGACCGGGTACAGTGCCGCCCCGAGCAGCGCGACGCCCAGCAGCGGCAGCCGGCTGAAGAACGCCCGTTCCGCGCCGGTACCGAGCCATAGCGCCATGCCGCCGCTCGCCGCATAGGCAACACCGGCAAGACCTAATCCCAGCGCGATCAGCTGCGATCGCTTCCGCGCCGATCGGGCGAAGTGCTCAAAGACCATCGCCCCAACGACCCACGGCCCCAGCGTCGCGATCGCCCAGACAAAGCTCCCGAGCAGCCCGGACCGCTCGTCGCTGAAGAACAACTCGGAAAGCGTGCAATAGACGGCCCCCGCCGGGATCAGCGCCAGCGGAGCGAGACGCCGTGCCCCGGCGCGCCAGGATCGCGCGAAACGACCAACTATCTCTGTCATCGTCGTAACTTCCCTTTCGAGGCCTCGCTCAACAGCATAGCATTTCAAAGCCGCGTCGTGAGCAGCAAGCGCCAATGCTGCCCCGTCACCGGTACAAGTGGGCCATAGGGCGTTGCGTAATAGCCCTTTCGGTCGAACATGTTCACCACCTGCGCCCTTAGCGAAACCTCGGCCCCGCCCAGTTTCACATCGTATCGCGTCCCGAGATAGCCGAAGGGCACGGCGGAAACCTCAACCGCGCTCCGGCTGTCGCGGCGGCGCGACCCTTCGTACAGGATGTAGGTATCGATGCTCCAGCGATCCGTGAGCTTCTGCTCGAACGCGATCGTGGCGTTGAAGCTCGAGACGCCGGGCGCCTCGCGATTCACCAGCCCGGCATCGACCTGCTCGCCGGAAATCCGGGCGTGGACGATGTTGGCGCCTAGGACGACTGTCGTCGTTGGGGTCAGCTGGCCGGTCAGCGATGCCTCGATCCCGCGGTGGCGGACGGTGCCGACCGGGGCATAGATCGAATCCGATCGCAGGCCATAGATCGGCTTGCGGATGTCGAAGCCCGCGAGGATGAAGCCAAGCCGCGACGTCAGGTCGAACCGCGCACCGACTTCGTACTGCCGCGCTTCCACGGGCGGCAGCACCGCACCGCGGTTGAGCGCGGCGTCGGGCGCAACCCCCGATTCTTCGAGGCCGGCGACATAGCTGGCGAAGAGATGCAGCCGCGACGTCGGATTCCACAGTGCCGACGCGCTGAACAGCACCGACGTGTCGAGCTGCTCCGACTGCTCCCCGCGCGTATCGCGGAAAATCTTCTCATAGCGATTGCGATGCGCGCCCAGCCGCAACTCGAAATCATCGCGGACCGACAACTCATAGGTGGCGCTCAGGATACTCTGATTGACCTCGTCGCGGCTCAACGGCCCGTTCGTCGGGAAGTTCGGCTGCGGGACGGCAACCGGGTCGTCCCAGATGTCGAAGCTGCCCGCGGCAACCGCGATCGCATCCGCACGACGGCTGACCGAATTGCGCTGCCGGTACGCCAGCCCGACGCGATGGGTCGCGCCGGCAAAGTTGAAGGTCCGGAACGCCTTCACCTCGGTCGAGTCCGATCGGGCATCGGCTTCGGGCGTGTGATACAGCGTGCTGCTCACCCTGCCCGCCCCGTCGATCGACAGCACCGTCGTATCCGCGCGCGAGGAATCGCGGGTCGACCGCACCGCGGAGGCCCCGAGCAGCCAATTACCGGTCCGGTGCTCGATCAGCGCGCCATAATTGCCGCTGGTCGAGCGCGACCTTGCCCATTCCGGGCTGTAATTATGCCGCGTCCGCAGCGGCGGCGGCGTCACCGCACCATCGGGCAGAATCGCAAGATCGCCATTGTTCGTCTGCCGGCTGAGGCCACCGAAGACGCGCACCCGCGTCCCAGGCGCCGGCGACCAGCGCGCGACGGTGCCAACCTCGTACCGCGCCCCTTCCTGCCCGGTCGACCAATTCTCCTCCGGACTGATGAAGGTGTGCGCGACGATGCCGAGCTTGCCGTCATCGCTCACCAGACTCCCAAGTGCCTCGACGCTGGGCGAGCCGAACCCGCGCGTTCCCGCCGTGACGGACAGTGCGCTCTTCTGGCCCGGATCGCGCAGCTGATACCCGACCACCCCCGTCGGCAAGGGCAGGTCGAGCGCCGTCGCCGCAATGCCCACATTGATCGACGATCCCGACACCAGCGACTCCGACGGAAGCGCGTCGGGGTGGAAATAGAAACCATCGATCCGGAACGCCCCGCCGGTCGAGATCAGGTTGAAGCCACGCGTCTGATAGGGGCTGTACAAGCCGACCTGATTGATCCCGACGGTCGCGCCAAACGCGTCTTCAGCCGAGGTCGCCGCGCTGTCCCTGCTCTCACGGGTTTCACCGGGAGTCTCCGCCTCCTGCGCCGCCGCGGGGGCTGATGCGGCAGCGAACAGGGTGAAGACAATCCCGGTGAAACAAGCCTGGATGGAAGATGACATGGGTAAAGCGCCTCATTGGATCTGGTGCGGGGCAGCGCTGACGCAACCGGCTCCCGGACCGCAATCGCAGAGGTGCGGTGGGACGAATCTTGTGACGAAGGGACGAATTCGCGGTCACGCGACCCCGCAGTCCATATGCCGAATCAGCGCTTGCAATGTTGGAATGCGTTTCGGAACACTGGCAGATGGGCCGTCCGTTCAACCGACGCCAGGCGCAGGAGAATGACGCCTTCCTCGCCGCGCTTCGCCGCACCGGCAATGCGCGAGAGGCGGCGCGTAGCCTGGGCCTGAACCGCACGACGATGATCAGACGCCGCAACTGCGACGCCGCCTTCGCGGCGGAATGGGACGCCGCGCTCACGCTGGCTCATGCCCGCCTCAACGCCGCCGAGCCGGTCGAGAATCCGGAGCGCGAACCCCATATCGTCCACTTCGCCGCGGGGCGCCTCCAGCTACGTCGCGCCCGGCGGCGGCGGCTGGACCGGGAGGCGGAACAGACCTTCCTCGCCGCGCTCAGCGCCACCGCCAACGTCCGCCTGTCGGCGGCGGCGGCAGGGTTCACCCATTCGGCCTTTTATCACCGCCGCCAAGAGAGCCCCGCTTTCGCCCGTGAGATGCGGCTTGCGCTGGAGATGGGCTATGAACGGCTGGAACTGGCGATGCTCGAGGCCGCCGACCCCGAAAGCTATCGCGACGACGCCTGGCGCCACAACGATCCCCCACCGATCCCGCAGCTAACCCCGAGCGAGGCCCTCCAGCTCCTCCACCTCCATCAAAAGGAAGTGCGCCTTCAGGCCGAACCGGATCACATCAAACGCCGCCGTGGCGAGAGCAGCGAAGCGCGGAGCTTCCGCCTAGGTGCGATGTACGAGGCGCGACAGCAGCGCGACCGCGAAGCCTTCTACATCGCCGAAGCCGAACGCCGCGCGCGGGGCATACCCCATCTCTTCGGACCCAAGATCCTGCCCCTCCCCGCGCTCGATCAGGTCAAGGGCTGGAGCAAGGCCGACCCCGAGAAACGCGGACAGGATCGCGACCGGCCGATGTTCGGCGGCTGGCGGATCGGGGACTGGAAGGGGAAGTGAAACCGCCCGCTGTTACGGCAAGGCGAAGGGGGGCAATGTCGTTGCAGCCGCGCAGTTGCCGCTCAGCCCCCGCGTCGTCCCCGTAAGAAACAGCCTCCGGCCCAAATCGTTCACGCAATCGTTGGTCGGGGTATGCGTGCCCGGAAGCACGATATGGATGCCGTTCGGGAAATAGCGCAACGCGATCTCGCCCCAGCTCGGCGGCGTCACCGGATCGAGATTGCCCGAGACGAGAATCGCGGGGACTTGCGATCGAAGCGGGCGATAATAGTCTTGTGGCACATCGCCTTTCGGCCACACCGAACATGCGGCCATCTGGTTGCGCACACGCTGCGCGCCGATGAAGCTCCCTGCCGTCTCCGTCGCGACTTCAGCGGGCCGGATCCTTGAAACATCCTCCGCACAGGTGAAGGAGAGCAGCAGGCCGGCGCGGATGCTCTGCGTGAATCCCCGGCTGCTCCGCAGCGCCGCTTCGGCGAACGGGCCAAGGTCGCCCGCACGCGCACGCCTCAGGAGAAGCGGCACGCGCCGCCCCGAATCGACCGAATACAGCATCACCCGCAGCGCATCCGCGAAACCGGAAGCACCGAGGCGAACCTCGGTCGGGACCGCGGTCACCGGGTGGGACACAAGGACTCGGGCCGGTTCGGCGCGTAGCCGTTCGAGCACGGCCTGAAGGTCACCAGCGATGTCGGGATAGGCTGCGCGACACCCGGCATCCGCCCGACATTGCGCGATAAGGAGGTCGAAGGCGCGCTGTGCCGCCGCGGCGTGATAGAGCGGCGCGCGGTTCTCGATCGGCACCAGACTGAAGAGCAGCGCCGCGTGAACGCGCTTCGGAAACATCCGGATATAGGTGATCGCCGCGCGCGTCCCGTAGGAACCGCCCTCCAGATTTATCCTGCGATAGCCGAGCGCCTGCCGCAGCTCATCAAGGTCCCGCATCGCGTTCATGGTCGTGTACCGGCGCAAGTCGGCGCGCCGCTGGAGCGCATCACGGCAAGCGGCATATCCTGCACCATCCGCGAGATAGCCGTCGAGATACCCCTGAAGATCTTCGTCCGAGCCACCAAGGTTGCAATTGAGCGCCGTTCCCTCACCGGTCCCCCGCAGGTCCAGCAGCACCACGTCGTGATTCTCGGTTTGCCACCCGCCATGATAATATTGAGCCTGATCCGTTGCCGGCTGGCCCGGCCCCCCGGAGAGTATGAATACCGGCTCGCGCGGACGGCTCGAACGAGACGGCAGGATCACCAGCCGCAGCGGGAGCATGCGCGAACCCGCGAGACCCCGATTCTCTGGCACCAGAAAGGTGCCGCAGCGCGCCTCGACTTCCACCCGCTTGCCCGATCCCGCGTCCTTGGCGATCCGGCAGGGCGCCAGCGTCAGCCGATCGGCAAATGCCGTTCCTTCGCGGCGCGGCGCCCCGGACGTCGCCGCCTGCGCCGTGCCGGCGACCAAAAGGCTGACGATCCAAACCAGCAGATGCTGCCGCATACGCCTCTCCCGTCGATTCGCAGGGTCTGAACCATGCCACAGTTTCGCAATCGCCGCGCTTACACAGCCACAGCTCCTCACGATCATGCCTCCAGCCTGAGCGCAGGCTGATGGGAACGCCGGCCCGCCGACATCGCGACGGGATCGCACGCGACCGATGCTCGAGGTCAAGGAGCCAGCGCGCGCCAAACTTACCTGATCCAAGGAACTGAAACCCCTGCAAGATCCGATTGCGGCGGTTGGCGAGGTGCGCCATTAACCGAGACCGGGGGATGCGAATGCGTACATTCGGGGCTGTGGCTTGTCTTGCAATGTTGGCCGGCTGTGGCGGGGGCGGAGGCAGCCCTGGCGGCGGTGTTGTGGCCGTGCCGACGCCCACGCCCGCATCGCCCACCTATCTGTCAGCTCGCGACTTTTCGCAGTACCGCTCGGTCAGCGACTTTGGGACGCGGATCGACAGCTTTCGGCCGGCGACCCCTCCAGCGCAGCCGTGGCGCACCCTGGCGCTGGGAACAACGACCGTCCTGGGCGGAATCGGCTTCACTTACTATCCGAGCCCGAAATCAAATCCGGCCGTATA
>CAZBYE010000085.1:0-11591 GCA_964496045.1 uncultured Stakelama sp. | reverse complement strand
CTTGAGAAGTGTTTCTACCGGTACGTATGAAGCTTTCTCGCCCGGCATGCGCACGAAGCGCGGGCTCGCCGGGGGGAGCAGCACCAGCTCGCGGATCGGCTCGCCGTCGCTCTGGCGGACAAGGTCGAAAATCACGCTCAGCCCCTTGTTGGGAATGAACGGGAACGGATGCGCCGGGTCGAGCGCCTGCGGGGTCAGGATCGGGAAGATCTGTTGCCGGAAGTGGTTCTCGATCCAGTCGGCGACTTCGCCGACGATCGCGTCGGCATCGAGCATCTCGATCCCGCGTTCACCCAGGCCGCGGCGGATTGTGTTCCACACGGTCTGCTGGCTGTCGACCAGATCGCCCGCCTGATCGACGATCGCGGTGAGCTGCTGCGCCGGGGTGAGGCCATCCTGCGAATGCGCCTCCACCTCCTGCATCTGCTGGCCCTTGAGACCCGCGACGCGGACCATAAAGAACTCATCAAGGTTGGAGCCCGAAATCGAGAGGAAGCGCAGCCGCTCGAGCAGCGGGTGGGCGGTATTGGTCGCCTCCTCCATTACCCGCCGGTTGAACGCCAGCCAGCTCAGCTCGCGGTTGAAGTAGCGCGCACCCCGTTCGATCCGGGCTTCGTCGTCGGGCTTCAATTGCGCGCGGCTCGACATGATTCCTCGTCTAAGGTTGCGCGCCCGGCTCCCTGAGAAGTCCGGACGCGGTGAGTGTGGACTTCGCCGTCGGGATCGACAAGCGCCGGTTACGTCGGCGGCTGGCATCCTCTTCCAGCGCCTCCGCGGTGCGCAGGATCGTCAGGTAATCCCGCTCGATCCGCCGCATCACCCAAGCCACTACATCGGGATTTGCGACAATCTCGTGACGGTCGAGCAATTGTTGCAGGATCTCCGCTGCCAGCACGTCGCCGGGCTGTTCGATCCGCGCCACCGCACTGGCGTTGAGCCGGGACCGCAGGTCGGGCAGCTTCACCTGCCAGACCGGCGGCGCGTCATCCGCCACCAGAAACAGCGGACGGTGCGCGGCCTGCGCCTCGTTCCAGGCATGGAAAAGTGACGTTTCGGGCTGCCGGTCGGCTTCGTCGATCATCGTTCCGCCACTACGCACCGCCATCATCCGCGCGAGCAGGCTGCGGCCCGACTTGCGCGGCCCGGTGATGATCGCCGCCATGACGGGCCAGGTCGCCCAATGCTCGAGGATATGGACAGCCTTGGAATTGCCTTCGCCGATCAGGAACTTGTCCTCACGCGCGCCGGCGGGCCGGTCGAGCGGCAGGGAAAACTGGCTCATCCGTCGGTGCTGTTCCCGGCAGCCGCGGGCGGAGCTGCGGGTGCCGGTGCCGGGGCACCCCGACGGATACGGAGGACGCCGGCGCCTTCTTCGACCTGCCAGCCGCGCGCGCGCAGCGTCGCGGTCAACGAAGCCTGACTGCCGTCAAAGGTCACCCGCATCACCGAAATTCCGCCCAGCGCCATGCTGGTCGTCGCAGCCGAGGTCACACCCGGCGTGCCGCGTACCGCCGACTCACCGCTGTTGAGGGCGGCAACGCTCGGCGTATCGAACTGGACCGTCAGCGCGGTGCCCGTCGCTGCCACCGGCACGTCGGTCGGCTCGAGCGGTGCCTCTTCGCCCGTTTCCTCAACGGGCACTTCGGGTCGCGGCGGTTCAGTGCCGAGCAGATGATCGGTGCGCAACCGGCCCGAACGCAGCGCGTCCTGATAGGCCTGGTCGATTCGCTGGATTCCTGCATCGATCAGCGCGGGCAGCGCATTGCCGTCGTTCACGCGCAGCACGAACTGCGCGATCCGTACATTGTCCGGGCCGTGTCCGGCGGTGAACACGCCGACGATCGGCCCGCCCGGATAGCTGCGCCGCAGCTCGACGGTCGGGATCAGCACGTCGTCGGCGCCATATTGGTCAAGGATCGCGCGCCACCAGCCGCGACCGGTGCGCCCGATCTGCCCGGCATTCATCAGCAGCCGGTCGGGTCCGCTGCCCCCCGGACGGACATAGTCGATCCCGCTGTTGCCGGTGCGGAATCGCTTCCATCCCTCGACGAACGCGCTGGTTCCCTCGAACACACGATGGCTGCCGCCAGAAACCTGTACCGGGATCAGCAGCATCGGCGGCGATCGCATCATCTGTCCGCCCACGCCGAGGATCGACGCCGCGCGGTTGCGATCGAACAGCACGCCGAGCTTGGCGACGTAGCGGTTCGGCCCGATCTGTTCGCGCTCGACGACGATTCCCGTCACCAGACCGTCCAGCGCCGAATCGCCCAAAGTCGATCCCTGCCCGGTCAGCCGCTGCGCCAGCATCGTCCATGCCTTGCGCTGCGCCAGCCGCCAGCCGCCCAGCCGTGCCGATTCCGCGTCCTTGGCGCGGACGTCGATCTCGACCCCGCTGACCTCGAAACTGCCCGAACTATCGCCTGCATCTGGCGCTTTCGGCGCGGCTTTGTCAGCCTGCGCGAGCGCGAACCCCGCAGTGGCGAGCAGCGCGACGGCGGCGGTCGTGGCGAAGGCAGGGGACATACGACGCAACATTCGCCGCCCTTTTGGCGAAGCAGGCGTGGAAATCCAAGCGCGATATCGCTAGGCGGCACTCCATGACCGATCCCAAGCCCTATACCTATGCCCAGGCGGGCGTCTCGATCGATGCCGGCAATGCGCTGGTTAAGGCGATCGCCCCGCTTGCCCGTTCGACTCGCCGTCCGGGCGCCGACGCCGATCTCGGCGGGTTCGGCGGCCTGTTCGACCTCAAGGCGGCGGGCTTCACCGATCCGCTGCTGGTCGCCGCGAACGACGGTGTCGGCACCAAGCTCAAGCTCGCGATCCAGCATGACCATCATGGCGGCGTCGGGATCGACCTCGTCGCAATGTGCGCCAACGACCTCGTCGTTCAGGGCGCCGAGCCGCTGTTCTTCCTCGACTATTTCGCCACCGGCAAGCTGGTGAACGGCGTCGCCGAGCGGGTCGTCGCGAGCATCGCTGACGGCTGCATTCAGGCCGGCTGTGCGCTGATCGGCGGCGAGACCGCGGAGATGCCCGGCATGTACGCCGATGGCGACTATGACCTCGCGGGATTCTGCGTCGGCGCGGTCGAGCGCGACCAGTTGCTCGACGGCACGAAGATCGCACCGGGCGACGTGATCCTCGGCCTTGCCTCGACCGGCGTACACTCCAACGGCTATTCGCTCGTCCGCCGCCTCGCCGCGGACAAGGGCTGGAAGCTCGATCGTCCCGCGGTCTTCGATCAGGAAGTCATCCTGCTCGACGCGCTGATGGCGCCCACCCGCATCTATGTGAAGAGCCTGCTCCCGCTGCTGCGCGACGGCGCGATCAACGGCCTCGCCCACATCACCGGCGGCGGCCTGCTCGAGAATATCCCGCGCGTCCTGCCCGAGGGCTGCCATGCCCGCGTCGATGCCGACAGCTGGGCGCAGCCGCGACTGATGGCGTTCCTGCAGGCGCAGGGCAATATCGAGCCGGAAGAGATGGCGCGCACCTTCAACTGCGGCGTCGGCATGGTTGCGGTGGTTTCCGCCGACAAGGCCGACGCGGTCACACAGGCCCTCGAAGCCGCAGGCGAGACCGTCCACCGCATTGGCACGATCGAGGCGGGCCAGCGCGGCTGCACCGTCGCCGGCGGCGCCGAGACGTGGAGCGCGCGTGCCGAGTGGTCCGCCACGCATAACCAATAGTCTCCGTTCGCCCTGAGCTTGTCGAAGGGCTGCTTTCCTCCTGAACCGGCGCGAAGAAGAACGGTGCTTCGACAGGCTCAGCACGAACGGTTGGAATGAAACGCAAACTCGGCATCCTCATCTCCGGCCGCGGCTCCAACATGATGGCGCTGGTCGAGGCTGCGCGCCTTCCGGACAGCCCGTACGAGGTCGCACTGGTTGCCTCGGACAAGCCCGACGCCGCCGGTCTTGTCTGGGCCACGGAGCAAGGCATCGCGACCTTCGCACTGTCGCCCAGGGGCATGCCCAAGGCCGAGTATGAAGCCGCGATCGATACCGCGCTCCGCGACGCGGGGGTCGAGGTGATTGCCCTCGCCGGCTATATGCGCCTGCTCACCGACGATTTCGTCGCGCGCTGGCGGGGAGCGATCGTCAACATCCACCCGTCGCTGCTGCCTAAGTATAAGGGTCTCGACACCCACGCGCGAGCCATCGAAGCGGGCGACGCGGCGGGCGGCTGTTCGGTCCATGTCGTGACCGAGGAACTCGATGGCGGCGCGGTGCTGGGTCAGGCTCAAGTGCCGATCGTGCCCGGCGACACCCCCGAAACCCTCGCGCAGCGCGTGCTGGCCGAGGAACACCGGCTCTATCCGCGCATTGTCGCCGAATGGCTCAGCAGATGACTCCTCAGGCGGCAACGGCGCTCGAACGGCTCCGCGCCGCCGCGCTCGCGCTGCCCGAGAGTGACGAGAAGCTTTCGCACGGCATGCCCGCCTTCTTCATTCAGAAGGGCAAGATGTTCGCCTATTTCTGGCACCATCATCACGGCGACGACGTGACCGCCGTCATCGTCAAGACCAGCGGGCCGGAGGAACAGGCAATGCTGATCGAGATGGAGCCCGATCTCTATTACCGCCCACCTTATTTCGGCCCCGCCGGCTGGGTCGGTATCCATCTCGACCGTCCGGATACCGATTGGGACCGCGTCGCCGATCGCGTCGCGATCAGTTGGGAACTCATCGCCCCGCGCCGCTTGCTTGAGGTCGGCGGACGCTGATCCCCTTGCCCTTGCGCGCGCCACTGCCCAAACAGGACCGGATGCTGAAAGTCGCCAGCTACAATATGCGTAAGTCGCTCGGCACCGACCGGCGACGCAGTCCCGAACGTACGCTTGAGGTGCTGCGCGAGATTGATGCCGACGTCATTGCGTTGCAGGAAGCTGACCGCCGCTTCGGCGCGAAGCAAGGCGTCATCACTCCGCATCTCCTCGAAGAACACAGCCCGTGGAAAGCGGTGCAGTTCGGCGTGCGCACCGGCAGCATGGGCTGGCACGGCAACGCCATCCTCGTGCGCAAGGATGCGCAGATCCTCGATTGCGAAATCATCCACCTCCCCTCGCTCGAGCCGCGCGGCGCGGTGATGGCGGACCTGCGGATCAACGGCGAGCCACTGCGCGTCGTGGGGATGCACCTCGACCTGTCGGGGCTGTGGCGACGGCGGCAGGCGCATGCCATCCTCACTCACCTCGACAGCAGCGAACGCAAGATGCCGACGGTGATGATGGGCGATCTCAATGACTGGACGGCCCGCTCGGGCTGTCTCAAGGATTTCGGCCGGCATTTCGACTTTGCCGAGACCGGCCGCTCCTTCCACGCCCGCCGTCCGGTCGCCCGGCTTGACCGGATCATGGTCTCACCCGGCCTTGCAGTCGCCGCCAGTGGCGTCCACGAAAGCCCTGCATCACGCACGGCGTCGGATCATTTGCCCGTCTGGGCTTCGCTGGAGCGTCGATGAACGGAGGGGGCGAAGAATGAACGGGGTGCGCGAACGCGAACGGCGGCTGGCTCTCGTCTGCTATGGCGGCATCAGCCTTGCCGTTTACATGCACGGTATCACCAAGGAGGTGTGGCACCTCGCCCGGGCCAGTCGCGCGCATCGCGACGGCGACACGCCGGGCACCGGAAGCGAGGCGATCTACTTCGCCCTGCTCGACGAAATCGCCGACACCACCGGTGTCCGCGTCCGCGCCCTTGTCGACATCGTTGCAGGCGCCAGCGCGGGCGGGATCAACGGCGTCTTTCTGGCGCAGGCGGCGGCGACCGGCCAGTCGCTCGACCCGCTGACCGACCTCTGGCTCAAGGTCGCCGATGTCGAGGCGTTGCTGAACCCGGAGCAAGGACCCTCGCATCGCCTCGCCAAGATATGGGCGCTGCCGATCGCGTGGATGCTGACGCGCGACGATACGACCGTCGACCAGACCGTCGAACCGGGCGCTCGTGAAGAGGTCCGCGCCAAGCTCGAGAAATTCGTCCGCTCGCGCTGGTTCGAACCGCCTTTCGGCGGCAAGGAATTGCTCCACATGATGCTCGACGCGTTCGACGCGATGGCGAAGGCGCCCGCGGGGCCGCGCCTCCTTCCTGCAGGACAGCCGCTCGATCTGTTCGTGACCGTCACCGATTTCCGCGGCCACCCTGAGCGGCTCAAGCTCAATTCCCCGCCCGAAGTGGTGGAGACCGAGCATCGGCTCGTCTTTTCGTTCAGCGACCATGCCGACGCCCATGCCCCCTTCGCGCACCCTGCGGAGCTTGCCTTCGCCGCCCGCGCCACTTCGAGCTTTCCGGGCGCCTTCCCGCCCGCGACGATCGCCGAGCTCGACGCCGTACTCGCCGAGCGGGGCGTCGAATGGCCGGGTCGCGAAGCGTTTCTCGAGCATGTCCTGCCGCGCCAGCACGCCGCCGGCGTCGCGGACAAGGCCGCGCTGATCGACGGATCGGTCCTCGCCAACGCTCCCTTCCGCCCGGCGATCGACGCGCTCAAGGAACGTCCCGCGCGCCGCCAGATCGACCGGCGTTTCGTCTTCATCGACCCCACACCCGGGCATCGCCTCGGCTTCTACAGCGAAACCCCCGACAACCCGGGCTTCTTCCAGACGATCATCGGCGCGCTGTCGGAACTGCCTCGCCAGCAGCCGATCCGCGACAATCTGGAAGCGATCGGACTGCGCTCGACCCGGATCGAACGGATGCTCGCGATCATCGAGCGCATCCGCGGCGAGGTCGAGACCCAGGTCGAATCGCTGTTCGGCTACACGCTGTTTCTCGACTATCCGACCCCCAAACGCCTTGCTGCCTGGCGCAGTCGCGCGCAGGTCTCGGCCGCGGCAAAGGCCGGCTACGGCCACGCCGCCTATGGGATGCTCAAGGTTGAAGGCGTGGTCGACCGAATCGCCACCCATCTCCACCAGATCGGCGATCAGCCCGGTCCCGACCGCTGGCGCCGGATTCGCGATGCGGTCGCGGCGGAGATCGCCCGCCGCGGCGCCGACGATTTCGGCACCAGCCATCCCGGCTCGGCGAGCGCATCCACGCTCGACCTCCTCCGTGGGCACGATCTCGGCTTCCGCATCCGCCGCCTGCGCCTGCTCGCACGCCGTCTGACCGAGCTCGACCAGGAGCATGAGAATCAGGAACTGACGCCGATGCGCGACGCGATCTACGAATCGCTCGCCGACTATCTCGAATGCCAGCGCGCCGATCCGTTCCTCGGCCTGCGCGAAGCGATCCGCGCCGCCGATCTCGACGCCAGCGCACTGCTCGACAATCTCGCGGCACGGATGGACCTGCGCACGCTCGATCACGATACCGACGCACGCCTCTCCGCCGGCCTCAGCGCGCTGTCGAAGGAGATGCGGCGGCCGATGTTGCTCGCCTATCTCGGCTTCCCCTTCTTCGACATCGCGACGCTCCCGCTGCTGCAGGGTGAGGGGTTGAACGAATTCGATCCGATCCGCGTCGACCGCATCTCGCCCGACGACGCGACCTCGATCCGCAAGGGCGGCGCGCGCGCAACGCTCAAGGGGACGCAATTCAACAATTTCGGCGCCTTCTTCAGCCGCGCCTATCGTGAGAACGACTATCTCTGGGGCCGCCTCCACGGCGCCGAACGGCTGGTGGACATCCTCCTTTCCACCCTTCCCGCCAGCGCGACACTCGGCCCGGGCCGCGTGAGCGAGATCAAGCGCAGTATCTTCCACGCCATCCTCGATGAGGAGGAAGATCGACTGAAGGCGATCCCGACCCTCTTCGCCCAACTCCGTGCGGAGATCGGCTGAGGCTGGCCAACGCCGTCCACCCGTCCTAAAGCTACCCGAAACGACAGAGGATCATTCGCGCGGATGCAATTTCTGAAGGCATTGTTCTGGTTCCTGATCCTCGGCCTCGTTGCGGCCTTCGCGGTCACTAACTGGCACCCGGTCGAGATCCAGCTGTGGAGCAATCTCGTCGCCGACGTGAACCTGCCGTTCCTGCTCCTGATTGTGTTCCTCGCCGGCTTCGTTCCGATGCTGGTGCTCTATCACACCGTGCGCTGGCGCAACCGTCAGCGGATCGCGATGCTCGAGCGAACGGTCGAAGAAATGCGTGCGCTCCATGCCGCCGCGCCGACCTCCGCGATGCCGATCCAGCCGGATGCCGCCGAAGCGCCCTCCGCACCGCCGCTGGTGACGCTATGAGCAGCCCGATCTACGTCGCGCTCGATACGCCCGATCTGGAGCGCGCCAAGGCCATCGCCAAGCGGGTTCGCCATCATGTCGGCGGGATCAAGCTCGGCCTTGAGTTCTTCATGGCCAATGGCCGTCAGGGCGTGCACGAGATGGCCGATATCGGCCTGCCGATCTTCCTTGACCTCAAGTTCCACGACATCCCCAACACCGTCGGCAAGGCGGTTCAGGCACTGCGTCCGCTCGAGCCCGCGATCATCACGGTCCATGCCGCTGGCGGCCGCGCGATGCTCGAGGACGCCAAGGCTGCCGCGCCCACGGGGACCAAGGTCGTCGCGGTGACGATGCTCACCAGCCTCGACGCGAGCGATTTGAGCTCAATCGGCCTGTCGCCCGATCCGCACGAGCAGGTCGTGCGCCTCGCCGAACTTGCGAAATCGGCAGGTGTCGACGGCATTGTCTGCTCGGGTGAGGAAGTGAAGGCGGCGCACGATGCGTGGAAGGACGGCTTCTTCGTCATCCCCGGCATCCGTCCCGCCAATGGCCAACTGGGCGACCAGAAGCGCGCCGTCACCCCGCGCGCCGCGCTCGATGCCGGTGCGTCGATCCTCGTGATCGGCCGCCCGATCACCCAGGCCGAAGACCCCGACCTCGCCGCGCGCGCGATCGAGGCGACGCTCTGACCGGCGCGGCGAGTCGGCCGCAAACCGCCGGCCCGGACCGAACTTTGTTCTTTCTCTGGCTGCTCACGATCGTCGTGGCAGCCACCTTGGTCGCGCTGATGCTCCATGTTGGCGATCCCGCGTCGATCGACTGGTGGTGGGGCGCCATTCCCTTCGGCCTCTGGGTTGTCGGTCCGGCGGTCGTTCCATGGGGAATTGCCCGCCTCCGGCGGCGTTCCGGCGTTGCGCTTGTCATGCTGATCTTTCTGGTCGCGTCATCGCTCATGTCCGGAATCGCCTATCACGACGCGCTTTTCCCCCAGACCTCGTCCACCGCAGCGCTCGTCCTCATCTTCGTGCCGCTATGGCAATGGATTGCACTCGCCGTCGTCGCAGTCATCGCGGTGGTGGCAACCTCAAGAGTAGAAGAGACTGCGAATTGACGATCGACATCCACCCGGCCACCGAAGCCGATCTCCCGCACCTGCACCCCGTCGTCGAGCGCGCCTATCGCGGCGACAGCGCCCGCGCCGGCTGGACGCATGAAGCCGATCTCGTCTCCGGCGAGCGTACCGATCTCGAAAGCCTGCGTTCGTTGCTCGACGGCGACAGCCGCCTGCTGATCGCGCGCGATGGCGACACAATCCTCGGCTGCGTCAATATCGCCGGCCGTGGTGATGGCCTCGCCTATCTCGGCCTGCTTTGCGTCGATCCGCAGCTTCAGGCCGGGGGTATCGGACGCAAGCTCGTCGCTGCCGCGGAGCAAACCGCCCGCGACACCTTCGCTGCAGCCCGGATCGAGATGGCCGTGATCGACCGCCGCGCGGAGCTGATCGCCTGGTATGTCCGTCACGGCTATGTCGCGTCGGGTGAGACGCGGCCCTTCCCGGTGCCGCTCGATCCGCCGCTGGCCATGGTCGTGCTGGTCAAGCCAATCGACTAACGACAATTGCCCTTCCGGCGATGCGTGGTTACGCATGTGACCATATCACAATCGTTTCAGGGAGTTGATGTCGATGCGCGTTCTGTTGCTTGCTGCCACCATTCTTGCCGCGGGTCCCGTTCTCGCCAATGAGCGCGCCCCGATTGGCACCGGCGTAAGCCCCAGCGACCGCGCCAACACTGCAGAGCGCCCGATCCGTTTCGCCGCTGCCGCACCCGCAGGCGGCGTGCTGGTCATCCCGATGGCGGGCGCAAGCGACCTCGCGCATGTCCCTGCCCCGCTCCGCGACAGCGTCACCCGCGCCGTCGCCACCGCAGGCTTCAAGGCGGCCGCGGACAAGACGCTCTCGCTCTACGGTGCCGGCGGATATGACCGCGTCGTCCTGATCGGCGTGCCACAGGGCCAGCTCGATTCCGCCGCGCTCGCCGATTTCGGTGGCCGCGCCGCGCAGGAAACCAAAGCGAACGCGCTCCCCATCGCGATCGTCGCGGGCAGCCTCTCCGCCAGCGTCGCCGACCCCGCCGCGCATGTCGCGATGGGCGCGACGCTCGGCCAGTATCGCTTCGACCAGCTCAAGAGCGGCGTCACCGCCCCTGCGACCCAGCCGATCACCATTGTCGCCCGCTCGGGTGCGGACGCGTACACCCGTGAATTCGTCGGCGTCGCGCAGGGCGCCCGCATGGCGCGCGATCTGATCACCCTGCCATCCAACGCCAAGACGCCCGACAGCTTCGTCGCCAGCGTCCGCGCCCAGTTCGCGGGCGTGCCCAATGTCCGCATCACCGTCCTCGACGAAGCGCAGATGCGCGCACTCAACATGGGGTCGATCCTCTCGGTCTCGGCCGGATCGCGTCATCCCGCGCGGATGATGATCGTCGAGTATAATGGCGCCGGAAGCGCCGCACCGCTCGCGCTGGTCGGCAAGGGCATCACCTTCGACAGCGGCGGAATCTCGCTGAAACCCGGCGCGGGCATGGGCGACATGAAGGGCGACATGGCCGGCGCCGCTGCCGTGCTGGGCGGCGCGCTCGCCGCCGCAAAACGCGGTGCAAAGGCCAATATCGTCGCGATCGCGGCACTGGCCGAGAACATGCCCGGCGGCAATGCCTCGCGCCCCGGCGACGTGGTCCGCACGATGAACGGCAAGACGATCGAGATCATCAGCACCGATGCCGAAGGCCGCATGGTCCTCGCCGACGCCAACCAATATGCGATCGACCGCTTCAAGCCCGCCGCGCTGGTCAACATCGCAACGCTCACCGGCGCGGTGAGCACAGCGCTCGGCGACGATTATGCCGGCCTGTTCGCGCGCGACGAGGCGCTGGCCACGCGGGTCCAGACCGCCGCGACGCGCTCGGGTGAGGCGGTGTGGCGCCTCCCGCCCCATCCCAGCTACGCCAAGGACATGGAATCGCCCGTCGCGGACATAGCCAATGGCACCACCAAGTCGGGCCCCGGCGCGGGGCGTGGCGCACACTTCATCGGCTTCCTGACGCCTGAGCCGACCCCCTGGGCGCATATCGATATGGCGGGCGTCGACGGCACCGACGAATCGCTGCCCACCATGCCCAAGGGCGCGCGCGGCTTCGGCGTCCGCCTGTTCGACGCGCTGGTCCGCGAATACGAGAAATAGGATCCGGCGGCGTGCCGTTCCCGGATGGCGCGCCGCAACTTCCGCTTGCCGAATCGCGCGCGCCGCCCGATGGCCTGCCTCGATGCCCGTCACTGCCAAGATCTGCGGCCTTTCCAGCGCCGCAACACTCGATACGGACGTGGCCGGTGGCGCCAGTCATGTCGGATTCGTCTTCTTCCCC
>CAZBYE010000084.1:0-11626 GCA_964496045.1 uncultured Stakelama sp. | reverse complement strand
GGAAGAGTCATCGCGTCCATCACTTTGCCCATCTCAGGCGCCGCGACAGATTGACCAGCATCGCCGCCGTAGCGCCCCAGATGCGATATTCCTGCCACGCGATCTCATAATAATGCCGGTCCCGTCCCTGCCATTCGACGCTCGTCTCGACATGGTTCGCGGGGTCGAGAACGAAGTCCAGCGGAACCTCAAACACTGCGGCGACCTCGGCGGGCTGGAGCGTGAAGACGAGATCCGGCGCGATTACCCCGACCACCGGCTGTACCTCGAACCCGGTGATCGTGCGATAGCGATCCGCTTCGCCAACCAGCTCAACCACATCCGGGGAAAGCCCGATCTCCTCGTGCGCCTCGCGCAGCGCAGCGGCGATGGCATCGGCGTCATCGGAGTCGATGCGGCCACCGGGAAATGCGATCTGCCCGGCATGGCGGCGCAGCGAATCGGTGCGTTGGGTCAGGATCACGCCGGGCGAGGGCCGGTCGGTGACGGCGACGAGCACTGCGGCGGGGGTCGGCATGCCGTCGCTATCGGCGGTTACGTCGCGCAGATCGCCCGAGAGCAGCACCGGGGCGTGCTCATGATCGGCGGCGAGCGCGGCACGCAGGCGGTCGGCGAGCGTCATGCCGGCTCAATCGGGAAAAACACGTCGCGGCTCCAGATGCCGGGGGGGCTGGAGCCATTGTCGAGCGCAAGCGCGACGATCTCGTAGTAGAGCGAGCGGGCGATCAGCGCCTCCAGTCCCGCGCGGACATGGAGATAGGGGTGAGGGCCGTCGTCCTGCTCTTCGAACCTGATCGCATGATCGGGACCCGCGGGGATCAGGTCGCCGGTGTTGAGCCGGAACGCGATTTCGGCTTCTGGCCCTTCGCCCTCGACCTTCATCTCGACCGCGACGAAGGGCGCGTCCTCGACATCGATGTCGAGCTTCTCGACCGGGGTGACCAGCACGTGCCGTCCGTCGGGCTCGCGGCGCAGGATGGTCGAGAACAGACGCACCATCGCTGCCCGACCGATCGGCGATCCCTGATGGAACCAGGTGCCGTCGCGCGCGATCCGCATATCGCTATGTCCGCAATGGTCGGGGTTCCAGCTCGCGACCGGCGGCAATTTCTGTGCGTCCGCCAGCCGTGCGATTTCCGCGAGGGAGAGGCTGGCAAGGTCGGGTTGGGCGGGCATCGGCATTGCCAATGCCGTTAGGCGCTTTTGAGCATGCCGGTAAAGAGTCAGCGCGGTCCGACGATTCCGACGCGGTCGGGCGTGCCGTCCCGGGCGAGCAGGCGGCGTGGTTCGAACGGGCCGGGGAGGCGCCATTGGCTGGTCGCGTCCGCGTCGAACCCGAACTGGGCATAATATTCAGGATCGCCGATCAGCATTAGCGGTTCGCCGGCCGCTTGCGCGGCCTCGATCGCCCGCCACATCAACGCGCGGCCGATCCCGACATTCTGGCGCGCGGGCGAGACTGCGACCGGGCCGACCATCACCATCGGCACGCGGGTGCCGTCGTCGCAGGCGAGCGCAACCGGCCAGCACTGGATGCTGCCGACCAGCGCGCCATCCTCGACCGCGGCGAAGCTGAGGCCGGGAATCACGTCCATGCCTTCCCGCACGCGATACGCGGTACGGCCATGTCGATCCGTGCCGAACGCCGCGTCGAGCAGCAGTTCGACTCCCTGTGCGGGGACATCGGCAAGCGGTACCAGGTCGAACAATCGCGTCTCCAGCCCGCCGGGGGTGGACGCCGCGGGCGGGCGCCTTTAGCGCCCGAAGGCTAAGGACTCAAAGCGATTCCGAAGGGAGACTGGCGATGAAGCTGTATGACGCGCCCTGGGCGCCCAGCCCGCGCCGCGTGCGCATCTTCCTTGCCGAGAAGGGGATCGACGTCCCGCGCGAGGCGATCGACCTGCGTACTGGCGAGCATCTGGCAGATGCCTATCTGCGCATCAATCCGCGCGGCGCCGTTCCCGCGCTCGAATTCGACGATGGCGAGGTGCTGTGCGAATCGGCGGCGATCTGTCGCTATTTCGAAGCACTGCATCCGCAACCGTCGCTGTTCGGCGCCACCCCGATCGATATCGGCCGCATCGAAAGCTGGACCCGGCGGATCGAGGGGGACGGCTATGCCGCCTGCGTCTACGTGCTGCGCAACACCGCGCCGGCGTTCAAGGATCGCGCGATCCCCGATGCGGGACTGAGCGTGGCGCAGATCCCCGAGCTTGCCGCGCGTGGCGCGCAGATGTGGGAGAGCTTCACCGAGGCGCTCGACCGGCGGCTGGGTGTGAGCGCATGGATCGCGGGCCCGAACTACAGCTTTGCCGACATCACCGCGCTGGTGACGATCGATTTCGCGCGGGCGGCGAAGCTGGCCGTGCCCGAACGGCTGGTGCATCTCGGCCGCTGGCATGCGGAGGCGTCGGCGCGGCCGAGCGCGTCGGCCTAGAGGCTTTTCGCAGCCGCGGGTTCTGCTATGGGCGCGGCATCCTTCCGGAAGGCATGGTTTCTTGCACGATCTTCTTCAGCTTCAGGTCCGCGACTTCGAGGTTCAGGTTCTCACCGGCATCTACTCCGAGGAGACTCACCTGCCGCAGCCGCTGCGCATCTCGATCACCGTCGATATGGTGCCGCCCGCGCATTTCGCGTCCGATACGCCGCTCAGCGCGTCGAAAAGCTATATTGACCTCAAGCACGCCGCGTCGGCAGCCTTGCCGGAAGGTGTGCATTTCACGCTGATCGAAGGCGTGGCCGATCACATCGCCGACACGCTGTTCACCGGCGACGAGCGCATTCGGCGCGTTCAGGTCGAGATCGTCAAGCTCGCCATCGCCGAGGCGGACGAGAAGATCGGGATCACCCTGGTCCGCCACCGGCGTTAGGCTGCTTTTGAGCACCTCACGGTGCCGCTCCAAAACAACGAGCTCAGCGGCGGGCCTGCACCAGCCACAGTTCGATGCTCTGCCCCGGAGGGGGCAGCGGGTTGCGTGTGTCGGTGATCCAGACGAGCTGGCCTCGTTTATCGAGGATGCGCGCCGAAACCCCATAAGTCCGTCCCGGCTGAATCCGCGCGCGATCATAGCTCACCGCAAAGGAGATCGGCACCTGCTGGCCCGCAGTGTTGATCTGGTTCTGCGCGATCGTGACCGAAGGGGCGTCCATCAGCGACACGTCGCTGATCGTCACGACCAGCCGCGAATCGGGCGGCAGCGCGATCCGTTCACGATAGGTCGCGGTGCCGGTCAGCATCGTTTCGTTGGAATCCGACATCGGGACGCAGGCCGCCAGGCCGGCCATCAGGGGAATGATCGACAATGCTCGCATGGCGCTTCTCCTTTCCGCCTGCCTCAGCGGCGACAGGCGCCGAGTTGCTGTAGCACGAATGCGTAGTCCTCGCGCGCGGTTGCGGCGTTGGCTGGATCCTCGCTCTCGGTGCTCGTCGGCGGCAGCGCGCGCGGGAGCCCGCAGGCGAGTCGATACCACAGCAACGTGTCGCTTGGCGGTGGGGCGGCGGCGTCGTCGACGACCTCGCCCAGCGCGACGGCCCAGCGGCGCTGTTCACCCGGACGGCGCAGGATCGACAGCGAGATTGGCGCGCCGGTGGCCGTCTGGACGAAAATCTGGGTCTCGCCCTCGCCCGGCAGCGTGCCGGGAACGTGGAAGGCATTGCCAAGGCCGCTGATCGCGGGCGGCGCGTCGGGTGCCACGACCTCCTGGACTACGCGGCGCACCAGCGCGTCAAGGTCCGGCGACCAGTCGCGTTGTGAATCGAGCGTGGTGAGTTGAACCATCGCCGCCTGCCCCGTAACGGGACGCGCGAACAACAGGACACGCCGCTTGTTGAGTTTGGGTGCCTTTCCACGCGCGTCGAGCGGGACGTCGACGACATAGCCGACTCGCAGCGGCATCGCGCCGGGCGCGCGAATCAGTGCCAGCACATCAGCCTCGACATAGTAACGCATCCGCCCTGGAGCGACGTTCGCGGCCTCCGGTCCCTTGATTCGCGTCGCGCTGCGCACCTGCGCATCGAGCAGGACAGGCGAGTCCAGGATGAGGTCGGCGACCTCTGCATAGGGCGGGACGGTCGTTGCGGGTTGCGCAACGCTCCGTGTCGTCTGTGCTTCAGCAGACGTTAACAATTGCGGCGAAGCCGCGGCAATTGCGGCGGAAAGCGAAATTAAGCAGGTCCGGAACATGGCGGAGAGGGTAGGCGATTGTGGTAGCGCCATACAGAAATATTTCTGCCACGTGCGGATTATACGTTTATTGCGTCCGACAAAGCGTTTGCGTCACGCAAATCGCCGCGATAGGACTCGCGCCTCTGCCAGTGGTCATACAACGACCGCGGGTCGAGCCACGCCGATAAAGATGCCAAAGTGCCGGGCAACGGCGCGGCCGAATGAAGGAGTTAAGTTGCTGAATGGCCTACGCAGATCGTGATGTAGGAGGCAGCCGTGTCGTCGCGAGCGTGATCGTGGCGATCATTCTGGCGGCATTGGGTTACGTGTTCGTAACCGGCCTCGCTTACAAATATATCAAGGAAAAAGCGGAGAAGATGGACGTCTTCGACATCGAAGAGCCACCGCCCCCGCCCGAGGAGGTTCCGCCTCCGCCTCCGCCGCCAGACACACCGGTTCCGCCGCCGCCGACTACGGTCGTCGTGCCGCCTGCCGTGGTTGCGGTGCCCAGCGTGGCGCCGAATATCACGACGACTACGGTGATCCCGCCCAGCCAGCCGCCGACGCCGCCTGCGCCTCCCGCGCCGCCTGCGCCGCCCGCGCCGCCTCCCCCGCCGGTGATCAGCAAGGCTGCTGCCGCCAAGGGAGATCCGTCGCGCTGGGTCACCAACGACGATTACCCGCCTTCCGCGCTGCGCGCCGGCGAGCAGGGATCGGTCGGCATCTCGTTCAACGTGAACGCACAGGGCCGAATCGAGGGCTGTTCAGTCAGCTCGTCGTCGGGCTCGTCCACACTGGATCAGGCGACCTGTCGTCTGGTTGAGCGACGCGGCCGTTATTCGCCCGCGCTCGACGCGGCCGGAAACGCTATTGGCGGTGGGCGCAAGTCGCTTCGCTTCCGCTGGCAGATCCAAGAGTAGTTGAACGTGAATCCGGTCGGCCGCCCCCGCGCTGACCATACTTCTTGCAAGGGAAAGAACTGAACATGCTGACCACCATCCTCGCCGCTGGAGCCGCCGCCGGAGCCGCCGCTGCTCCGCCGCCCACCAACTTCGACATCCTGCACGCGATGAACGAAGGCGGCGTGATCGCCTGGGGCACCGCCACCATTCTGACCGTGATGCTCTTCTTCTCGCTCTACATCCTGTTCACCAAGGTGTTCGAGCAGCAGAAGATCCTCAACCAGTATAAGCGCGTCCGCGCCGGCTTCTGGAACAGCAACAGCCTGCGCGAAGGCGCGGCGAAGCTGGAGAAGGACTCGGCCTATCGCCAGCTGGTCGATGACGCACTGACCGCGCAGGACCAGTATAAGGAACTGACCGATCCGATCGAAGCGCATGACTGGCTGCACGGCTCGCTCAAGCGTTCGGAAGACTCGATCAACTCGCAGCTCGCCGGCGGCCTCGCGTTCCTCGCGACCGTGGGTTCGACCGCGCCGTTCATCGGTCTGTTCGGTACCGTCGTCGGCATCTTCCGCGCGCTGATCAAGATCGGTGCAGCGGGTGACGCGTCGATCGGCACCGTCGCAGGCCCGGTCGGTGAAGCTCTCATCATGACCGCGCTCGGCCTCGTCGTCGCCGTTCCGGCCGTGCTTGCCTACAACTGGCTGCAGCGCCGCAACAAGGCGATCCAGGAGCAGATGAGCGGCTTCGCGAACGACGTGCTCGGCTATCTGGCTTCGGACGGCCGCGTGCGCCCGTCTTCGAAGAAGGCTCCGACCGCAGCGCCGAAGGCGCCCCCGGTCGCGACCACCACTGCCAAGGCCTGACATTCGACTTGACGGCCGCGCGGCGTGAGCTGCGCGGCCGCCTTCCGGACCCTAGGTCCGGGGACAGGATGCGAAAGATAGGATTGCGCCAATGGCGATGAGTGTAGGCGGAGAATCCGCCGAAGAAAAACCGATGTCGGACATCAACACGACTCCTCTCGTGGACGTCATGCTCGTGCTCCTTATCATCTTCCTGATCGCCATCCCGGTGGCGATTCAGTCGATTGGACTGGAACTGCCCAAGGTGGTGTACCAGCCGACCGAGACCAAGCCTGAGAACGTGCTGCTTCAGGTGCGCGGCAGTCCCGACGGCAAGTGCGAGGTCTATTGGGGCATGGCGCCGATTAACAGCGCTGACCTGCTCAAGAAGAGTTCGGACAAGCTGAAGGCGGTTGTCGATCGGCTCGGCGCCAATATCACGCCGGATGATATTCCGGAGGTGCATATCCGTGGCGACGTGAACACGCCCTACCGTTGCATCGGTGGCGTGATCTACACGATGCAGACGGCGGGCTTCGTCAAGGTCGGCTTCGTTTCCCAGCCGCCCCCCGGCGCCGTGGCGCAATAAGGTTCAGGAGTACACATCATGGCAATGAGCGCCGGCAAAGACGATGGCCAGCCGATGATGGAAATGAACACGACGCCGTTGATCGACGTCATGCTCGTGCTCCTCATCATGCTGATCGTCACCATCCCCGCACAGACCCACGCGGTGAAGGTCGATCTGCCTCAGAATAACCAGCCTTCGACTCCGCCGCCGGTTGAGCCGCAGAAGAACAAGATCACGATCGATCCGCAGGGCAATCTGTTCTGGAACGGTAGCCAGATCGATCTGCTCACGCTGCGTCAGTATCTGGACCAGAGCGTCCAGATGAAGCCGGAGCCTGAGCTACACTTCCAGCCCGACCCGCAGGCGCGGTACGAGACGGTTGATGAAGTGCTCGCGGTGATCAAGCGGTCGGCCGTTACGAAGCTGGGCTTCGTTGGCAACGAGCAGTATCGCAACGACTTCTGATTTCGGTCTTCCGAATCAGAACAAACGAAGGGGCGGCTTTTGCCGCCCCTTTTTTGTGCACATCGTCCGCTTTCGCGTGCACCGCCCGCAATCGACTAGCGCCGGATTGGCGTCATAAAAGTGCAACATACGCACTTGCCGGTTTGAAACATCAATGACACTTTTGTGTCATTGAATTGTAACAAACAGGAGAAGATGTCGTGCGTGTTGTTCTTGCCTCAATTGTTCTTGCCGCGCCGCTGGCGCTGACTCCGGCGGCGCAGGCGCAGGTTCGCGCCGACCCCTATGCGAAGGTCGCGATCCAGAACGGCGACTACGTCACCGCCGAGCATCAGCTGCTGGCTGAGCGCAAGATCTTCCCGGCCAAGCCCGAAGTGCTGCTCAATCTGGCTGCGGTCTATTCGAAGACCGGCCGCAACGGCGAAGCCCGGGCGATCTATGACCGCGTGCTGGCGCTCGATCCGGTGGCGATGGACGTTGCCGATGGTGAAGTCGCGCCTTCGCACCTGGTCGCGCATCGCGGCTTGCGGCTGCTCGACAACGCTGCGCGTCAAGCGTCGCGCTGAAACGGCAATATTAGAGGTTGGGGCGGGTGTGAGCCCGCCCGTCAGACCTCACAGGGCGGGTGTAAACCCACCCGTCAGGTCAAAGCCGGGGCAGGGTGACGCCGCGCTGCCCCATATATTTGCCGGCGCGGTCGGCATAGCTCGTCTCGCATGGTTCGTTCCCCTTCAGGAACAGGAACTGGCACGCGCCTTCGTTCGCATAGATCTTTGCGGGCAGGGGCGTGGTGTTCGAGAATTCCAGCGTCACATGCCCCTCCCATTCGGGTTCCAGCGGAGTGACGTTCACGATAATTCCGCAGCGTGCATATGTTGATTTGCCAAGGCAGATCACGAGCACATCGCGCGGAACGCGGAAATACTCGACGGTACGCGCCAGTGCGAAGCTGTTGGGCGGGATGATGCAGACATCGGTCTGGCGGTCGACGAAGCTGTTCGACGAAAAGTCCTTCGGGTCGACCACGGCGCTGTCGATGTTGGTGAAGATCTTGAACTCGTCGGCGACGCGCGCGTCATAGCCGTAGGAGGAGAGGCCGTAGCTGATGCAGCCCTCTCGCCGCTGCGCCTCTACGAACGGCTCGATCATGCCGTGTTGGGTGGCCTGTTCGCGAATCCAGCGGTCGGAGAGAATGCTCATTCAGACGTCCTTCTGGGGTGTTACTGCGGATCCCGCACGCCCGGCTTGCCATCGCCATAGGGCTGGATCGTCACATGGCAACTGGCTTTGACGGAGCCGATCCTTGGAAACTCCGCCAGCAGCAGGACGCGATCCGCTTCGCGTTTCCGCCAGATGACGCGGTTCACGGCATAGTTGGGAAGAAGCGTCTTGCGCTCGCGTTCGTCGGGTTCGCCGAACTCCGTCTGTGCAGAGGCCGAGAAGGTCGCGCAATCCTTCGCGTCCAGCGGCTGGAGCTTGATGACCGAGAGCCGATTCCCGGTATCGAAGAAGAACAGTTCCTCCACCTGCATGCCGCCGAGCTGCCCCTTGGCGCGTGCGCCATAGGCCTGGTCGAAGACCGCATCGCCCGGTTCCCCCGCGACGACTTCGCCGCCGGTGCGCCGCGCCGCGACCTGAGCGGGGTTTTCTCCCCAGGGAATGGCCGGCCCGGACTGCGTCCCGGCCGGCGTGGCGGCCATCAACGTGAGCACCACCGCGACGCTCACCGTCTGATCCCCAGGTCGGCCGGGCCGAAGGCGTGCGGCAGCAGATCGGACAGGCGGTGCGTCTCGTACGCGTCGCCCTCGGCCCCGGCGCAATAGATCGTAAGGTCGCGGCCGCCCATCTGCGCGGCTTCGTTGAGCACCTGCCGGCAGCGGCCGCAGGGGCGGATCGGATCGGTTCCGTGGGCGATCCCGCCGCGCATCATCCCACCGATGATCCCGATCGCGACGATTTCGCGCAGCTTGCCTTCGGCATTGGCGCGGGCTGTCGCCACGGTCTCGGCGCAAAGCGACAGGCCATAGCTGGCATTCTCGAAATTGGTGCCGGTGACGATGCTGCCGTCGGTCATCAGCAGCGCGGCGCCGACGGCGAAGTTTGAATAGGGCGCGTGGGCGTTGCGAGCTGCCTCGCGTGCCGCGGCGATCAGGGTGTTCGCAATCTCATCGCTCATGGTGCCACCACATTCCAGTTCACGGGCCGTTCGACCCCATCGATACGGCGGATCGTGCTGCTCTGCCACATTGCCCAGGGTCGTGTGAAATAATCGGGGGAGCGGTAGAAGCCAGTGCTCCACAAGGGGCGCGGGATCGCACCGCTGACCTGGTATTGCTCCTCGAATTCAGGCGCGATGCGCAGGATCGCTGACTTGCCGCTATGCGTCTCGATCACCGCGGCAAGGCGGCGGATTTCGGCCAGTACCACTTCGCGCGCCGGGCGGGCAGGGCAATCTTCATGGAGAGCGAGGTCGATCGCCACGGGCAGCGCGTTGGGATCGCGCGGGACAGTCGCAACGAACGCGCCCGCCTGCTCCCCGGCGGGACTGCAAAGCGAAAAGACATGCATTGCGCCCCGGCGAAGCCCGGCGCCTTCGATTCCGGCCCAGTTCTGGGCAAAACTGGAGTCGCGTGTCACGCTCCCCTCGGTCGCGCGGGCATAGGCGAAATCAACGTCCATCGCCTTGACCATCGCCCAGTCGATCGCGCCGCTCCCTTCAGACACATCGATCCCCTGCACCGCATACTGTGCACGCGCCGGCGCCCAGTTTACCGCGAACCGCCAGCCGAATATGCCCGTGATCGCCAGGATCAATGTAATGATCCCGGCCCAAATCAGCCCCCGCCGCAACTTCGTCGTCCCCCAACCTAAGCCTTAATGTGCAACACGCAGATCAGAGTGAAAAGCCGCCGCGCGGTTGCGAAATCGATCTCGATCTTGCCCTCCAGCCGTTCGATCAGCGTTCGCGCCGCATCGTCATGGATGCCGCGGCGTGCCATGTCGATGGTCTCGATCTGAGCGGGTGTCGCGTTGCGGATCGCCTGGAAGTAACTGTCGCAGATCGCGAAATAGTCGCGGATCGGGCGCCGGAATCGGGCGAGGCCAAGGATCAGCGTTTCCAGCAGCGCATCGTCCGTGCGCTTGATATCGAGCTGGAGCCGCCCTTCCTGTACCGATAGCGCGATGCGGTACGGGCCAGGATAGGCCTCGGGATAGGCGCGCTGCGGCGCAAAACTATTCTCTTCGATCAGGTCGAAGATCGCGATCCGCCGTTCCTGTTCGATATCCGCCGAGCGCCACAGGATGGTGCGCTCGTCCAGCGTGACATCGATGATCCGCGGGTCGCTCATGCTATGCCATCTAGGGTCCGTGCCCCGCACTCGTCCACATGTTAAACAGCCTGGGGCGGGTTGAGACGCGGACCGCACAGTGAGAGAAGGCGCGCATGGCCACGCTTGCAACCATTCCTTCTGCCCCGGCGGATGCCGCTCCACGACTTCCCCAGAATGTCGAGGCGGAAGCCGCGCTGCTCGGCGCAATGATGATCGACAATCGGCTGGCTGACGATCTGCTCGAAGTGCTGGAGGATCTGCACTTTTTCGAGCCGGTGCACGGCCGGATCTTCAAGGCGATCAAGACGCTGCGGCGAAGCGATATGCTTGCGACGCCGGTCACGCTCAAACCCATGTTCGAACGGGACGAGGGGATGGGCCAGCTGGGCGGCCCGGCCTATCTCGCGCAATTGACCGGATCGGGCGCGGGCCTGATCGGTGCGCGCCAGTTCGCGCGGCAAATCTATGACCTGGCGCTGTTGCGCGAGCTGGTGACAGTCGGCCGGGAAATGGTCGACAAGGCGATCGACACCAGCGAGGACGTGAATCCGCGCGAACAGATCACCCGCGCCGAAGAGGCGTTGTTCCGGGTCGCTGCGGACGGCGGGACCGCCAACACGGTGAAGTCATTCAACGAGGCGACCAAGGTCGCACTGGAAATGGCGAAGCGCGCCCAGAGTTCGGGCACGGGTCTGGCGGGTATCACGACTGGATTCGAATCGATCAACACGCGGATCGGCGGCCTGCATCATTCGGATCTGATCATCCTGGCCGGGCGTCCGGGCATGGGCAAAACCTCGCTTGCCACCAACATTGCGTTCAACACCGCCCGGCGTTTCATGGATGATACCCGCCTTGGCATCGAACCGAAAAAGTCGGTCGGCGCTAAGGTCGCGTTCTTCAGCCTCGAAATGTCGGCCGATCAGCTGGCGCTGCGCATTCTGTCCGAGCAATCGCAGATCTCGTCTGAATCGCTGCGTATGGGCCGAATCAGCCAGACGGAATTTGCCCAGCTCGCGCGCGCCGCCGCCGATCTGGAAACGCTGCCGCTCTATATCGACGATACTGCCGGCCTGACGATCGGCGCGCTGCACAGCCGCGTGCGCCGGCTTCAGTCCAAGCATAATGGTGAGCTGGGCCTGGTCGTCGTCGATTATCTCCAGCTGCTGCAGGGCAGCGGCAACAGCCGCGACGGCAACCGCGTTCAGGAAATCTCGGAAATCAGCCGCGGCCTCAAGACGCTGGCCAAGGATATCGGCGTGCCGGTGATCGCGCTGTCCCAGTTGAGCCGCGCCGTCGAAAGCCGTGAGGACAAGCGCCCGATGCTGTCGGATCTGCGTGAATC
>CAZBYE010000083.1:0-11785 GCA_964496045.1 uncultured Stakelama sp. | reverse complement strand
CAAATTGCCGACCCAGACGGCGACCGTGTAGCGGTCGGTGAAGCCGACACACCAATTGTCGCGCATCGCTTTCGACGTTCCTGTCTTTACCGCGGCCCAGAAGGGCAGGCGCAGCGCCGAATCCATGCCGAACGTGCTCGCGCGCGCATTGGGGTCGGCGAGCATGTCGGACACCAGCCAGGCCGCCTGCGGAGTCGTCGTCGCACGGTCCGGCCCGGCCTTCGCGTCCTTGCGCACATGCAGCGGCGCCCAGCGCCCGCCGCGCGCGAGGCTGCGGAAAGCGGCGGCCTGCTCCACCAGCGTCACCTCGGCCGAACCCAGCGCGAGGCTGTAGCCATAATATTCGCCGCTTTCGGTAAGGCCGCGATAGCCGGTATCCCAGAGGCGATCGCGGAACGGCTCGACCCCCGTCAGCAGCAGGGTGCGCACCGCGGGCACGTTGAGCGACCCCGCCAGCGCCGCGCGCGCGCTGACCGGCCCCTTGAACGCGCGATCGTAATTCTGCGGCACGTACAGCCCCGACGCGGTGTCGAGCTGAACCGGCGAATCGTCGAGGATCGAGGCCGGGGTCAGATAGCCCTTCTCGAGTCCCAGCGCGTAGAGGAAGGGCTTGAGCGTGGATCCGGCCTGACGATAGCTGTTCGCGCCATCGACCGAGGGCGCGGTCGACGCGCCGCCGATCCCGCCAACCCATGCGAGAATCTCGCCAGTGGCATTGTCCGCGACGATCACCGCACCGTCGCGCGCGCGCGTCCCGCCCAGCCCCTGCAGCTGGCGGCGCAGCGCGCGCATCGCGAGCCGCTGGATGCGGGCGTCGATCGTGGTCTCGACGCGCAGTCCGGGCTGGGTGAGCAGACGATTGGAGAGGTGCGGCGCGAGCCCGGGATCGAGCGCAAGGCTGCGCGCGGGGCCGAGCATCGAGGCGGCGGCGCCGGGGAAGCGGGTGCAATCGGTATCGCGGGAGAGCGCACAGGCCCGCCGAGCGACCTCGACCGCGCCCGCCGAAGGATTGGGCAGCAGCGCCGCGAGCAGCAGCCCGTCGTCGCGGGTCAGCGCATCGGGGGTCTTGCCGAACAAGCCGAGCGCGGCCGCACCGATCCCCTGCGCCTCACCGCGAAACCCGGCGAGGTTGAGATAGGCCTCAAGGATCTCGTCCTTACTCCATGTCCGTTCGAGCGCCGCGCCCGCGCGCATCTGGCGCAGCTTGTCGCGAAACCCGCGCGATCCGGGCGCAGCGAGACCGGGCGACAGATAGGCCGCGACCTGCATCGACAGCGTCGAAGCACCACGCGCGCGCTTGCCCTCGACCCGGTCGCGGATCGACCCGGCGACCGACCACCAGTCGATCCCGTCATGGTTCCGGAAGCGCTTGTCCTCGGCGGCGACCAGTGCCTCGACCGCTTGCGGCGAGATCTTGTCGAGCGGAACCCAGGCGAGGCGCCGCGCCTGAAAATCGACGCGCGCCGAATCGAGCAGCCGCCCCTCGCGGTCGTAGAGCCACGACTCGGACGGCTTCCATGCCGCGACGGTCGCGCCGTGGCCGGGCAGCAGCGGCGGCCGCGTCGCATAGTCGGCGACGCCGTAGATCGCACCGAGGCTCAGGATCGCGGCGATCGCGATGCGCGGGCCGGTCCACCAGATGCGATGGGTCGGGGCTTCGATCCGCGCCCAGAGGGTGCGGGCACGCTGCCAGAGGTTGGACGCGCCGATCATCCCAGTCCGTCACCCCGGTCTTGTGCCGGGGTCCACCGGGAGGCAGGCGCGGCACAAGCGGCTCCAGCCCACCGCTCGGGGAGCCGTGGACCCCGGCACAAGGCCGGGGTGACGACGAATGGGGACTTCCGCAAACCCCTCACGTCACCGCTGCGCGATCACCATCGGCTGGTTCGGCACCGCCGCGCGGATTTCAGGCGAGTACATCGCCTCGACCTTCGACGGCGGCAGCTGCATCCGGCCCGCGGCATTGAGGCGCATCACATAGGTCACCGTGTGCGTGCCGCGCGGCAACCATGCGAAATAGCCGCGCCATGCGTCGCGTCCGCGCTCGACATAGCTGGGCTGCGATCCCTCCGTCTCGCCACCCTCGGCCAGCATCTCCGATTGCCCGCCGAGCGATCCGATCACCGTCGCGCCCGCCGGAACCGGATCGTTGATGACGACCCAGTTGCGGTCGGCGGTCGCTTCGACCGTCAGCGTCACGCGGATCACGTCGCCGCGCGTCAGCGTGCCCTTGGTCTTGGCCTGAACCACCTCGGTCTTGCGCGACAGCTTGTAGCCGGCACTAAGCGGCTGGGTCAGCGGCACTGCGGCCTTGACCTGCACCATCGCCCATGGCCCCGCCCCGCCCGACTGAGTCAGGCTGAGCGGCGTCTGCTGCCCAACCGCGGGCAGCGCCATGACGAAATTGCGCTGCGGATCGGGCAGCGGCCAGCTGCGCGTCACGCTCTGACCGCCGAGCGAGGCGGTGGTGATTCCCGCCACCGCGCTTGCCGGATAGACGCTGCCGAACTTGCGCGCGGCGATCACGCCCCAGGCATTCGCCGTGGTCGTGTCCCAATGCCCGCGCTGCTGACGGAAGGCGGCGCCGACCATCATCTTCGGCCCCTCGCCCGAGAAACTCGGACGGCCGAGCGTCGCGACCAGTGCGCGCAGCACCGATTCGTCGCCCGACGACATCATCCACCAGGCGGTGTTGGCGCTGTCGGACAGGTCGATGCGCGTGCCCTCATAGACCAGCCGGGTCTTGAGCACGCCCTCCGCCGCGGCACGCAGCTGTGCGCCATTGGCGAGGCCGGGCACCTTGCCCAAAGCCGCGATATAGTCGGCCAGCGTCGAGGTCGGCATGTCCTGCGGGGTCATGCCGATCTGGCCGAGCATCGCGGCATTGGCCGCACCCTGCCGCGCCAGCGCCGCGAACGCCGCGACCTTTTGCAGGCGGACGTCGCCATAATCCTCGTGCCGCAGCCGGCCGTCGAGCACCGCCTTCAGCGCCTCGATCATGCGTCCGCGCGGGCCGTCCGGGATCGGCAGCCCCGCTTCGGCGGTGATCGACAGGATGTAGCTGGTCAGCGCTTCCGACCCGCGCAGGCTGTCCGAGGGGAAGTAGCGGAGCAGGCCATCGCTATCGAGATAGACCGGCATCTCGCCCGACAGACGGTTCCACTCGCCCATGTCGCCGAGCACGATCGCGCGCGAAGTGCGCTGCTCGAAACAGCCATAGGGATAGGCCGCCATATAGTCGCGCACGCCCTGCAACGGCGGGGTCAGCGTGTCGGTGAGCAGGATCGAGACGTTGCCGATCCCCGGCAGTGCGCCCGCCGGTGGCTGGATCGATACCGGCCCGCCTTCGCCGACGCGGACGAGCGTTGCCGCCCAGGTTTCGACCGGCACTGCCGGCGCGATGTCCTGGCTCACGGTGATCGCGTCGGCCGCCTTGCCGCTTTCGTCCTTCGCCGTGACCTTCCACTGCAACTTCTCGAAGCCCGCCGGTGCGGTCAGGTTCCATGCGATCGGCACCGCGCCGCCCGCCGGGATCTCGACCGTCAGGTCGCGGCCCTCGGCCACCTTGGGCGACAGCTCGACATGCGCGGTGACCTTCATCGGCTTGTCCGAGCCGTTGCGCAGCGTGAAGCCGGCCGAGAAGAAGTCGCCATTGCGCACCAGCGGCGGAATCCCCGCGAAGATGCTGAGGTCCTGCGCACTGCGGATGCTGGTCTCGCCGGTGCCGAAGCTCTGGCCCTTGTCGCCCAGCGCGATCGCGACGAGCTTGAACGAGGTCAGCGCATCGCTCAGCGGCACATCGACCTGTGCCTTGCCCTGTGCGTCCAATGGCACCTTGCCGCGCCACAGCAGCACCGGCTGGAAATTCTCACGGTTGAGCGCGGACAAGTCCCCGCCGCCACCGCCGCCGGCCTCGACCGCCTTGCGGCCATAGTGCCGCTTGCCGACCACCTGGGTCTGCGCGGTCGAGGTGAGGACCGAGATCGGCCGCTCGCCCATCATCGCGCCGAGCACGTCCCAGCTCTCATTGGGGGCGAGCTGGAGCAGCGCTTCATCCACCGCGACGAACGCCACATCGGCGCTCGGCGCAACGCTTCCGTCGGGGTTGTTGACCTGAAGCGCGACCTTCGCGGTATCGCGCGCGGCATAGCGTTCCTTGTCGGCCTTGACCGCCACGTTCATGCGGTGACCTTCCCAGCCGACCTTCACCTTGGCGATGCCGAGGCGGTAGCTCGGCTTGGCGAGGTCGACCATCGCGGTCGGCGCCGCGCCCTCGCGCGAAAAGAAGGGCAGGCCCCAGCGCCGGGCGAGGTCCGCCCACCACAATTTCCATCCGCCGATGCGTCCGCGCACCGCCATGACCGAGACGAACACGTCGGGGGCATAGACGCCCTGCATCGGCACCTCGACCACCGGATTGTCGCCCGACAATTCGGTAACGAAGCTCGACATCACGCCTTCGCGCTCGACGGTCACCAAAGCCGTCGCCTTGCGGAACGGCATGCGCACCTGAAAGCGCGCGGTGTCCGTCGACTTATATTCCTGCTGCTCGGGGATGACGTCCATGCGGTCGCCATTGTCGCCGCCGAACCACCAGTCGTCCTCGCCCGCCAGCCACACCGAAGTGACGGCGCGCGCGACATTACCGTTGGCATCGGTGGTCGTCGCCACCGCATAGACCTCACCCGACACGCCCGGATCGATCGCGCATTGCGCAAGACCGAGCGAGTCGGTGGAGGCCGAGCAGCTCGCCGAAATCTTCGTGGTCTTGGCGTTATTCTCATAGGCATAGAAGCCGCCGATCAGCCGCCGCCGCGCTGTGAGGATCTCACGGCTGTACAGCGCGACCTGCACCTTCTGGCCCTTGATCGGCTTGCCGTCGGTGCCGAGCGCGACGAGGCGGAGGCGCAGGTCGTCCTCCTTCATCAGCCAGCCGTCGGTCTTGACGCCGAGCTGGACGGCCGAGGCATAGATCGGCACGCGGCGCGACGCGGTCAGGATCTCGCCATTGGCATCCTGATAATCCATCTCGACACGCATCTGGCTGTTGCCGTCGAGCGTCTGGGGAATGTCGACATTGGTGCGCGTGGTCCCATCCGCGCCGAGCGTAACGGGAAGCGTCTGCATCGGCGGCAGCGTGACGGTGTCTTCCTCGCCCTCGCCGTTCAGGGGCTTGGTGCCCTCGGCGATCGCCTTGCCGCCGAAGCTGTAGCCGTCATAGCCGGTGGGCGCGGAGGTGCCGTCATAATAGCCGATGCGCAGCTCGACCGGCAGGTTGGAGGCACCGCCACCCGAGAGATAGCCGACGAACAGATCGAGCGGCAGGCTCTTGGGCTTGATCGCGGCTTCCTTGGGTCCCGCGACCGAGGCCTTCATCGTCGGCAATTTATACTCGTCGACCTTGATCGACTGGCTGGTCCAGATCGTCTGGTCGGTCCCGTCCTTGCCGGGACCGACGAACTGCAGGTCATAGTCGCCCATCGGCGCGCCCTGCGGCACGTTCCACTGGGTCTCGCCGGTGCCCGAGGCATCGACCGTGACCGGCAGCTCGAAGCTGGTATCCGATCCGCGATGGCTCAGCTTCAACTTGCCGGTGAAGCCCGCCGGGGTAATGAAGCCCTGCGCCACCGGGCGGCGCAGCACATGCTTCATGTTCACCGTCTCGCCCTGACGCACCAGCGCGCGGTCGAAGATCGTGTGGACGATCTCGTTCGCGGCCTCATAGCCATAGCGCAGGTCGAAGTCGTACGGGCGGATGCCCTCGCCCCACGCGGTCAGCGTGAAGCTCATATCGTCGCCCTTGCGCGCCGAGATCATCAGCGGGTGCGAGCTGCTGTCGTCGCAGCTGCCATAGCTTTGCGGCTCGGGGATGCCCTGCTTGACGGCAAGCCGCCCCATATCGTCGGTCTTTCCCCGGGCCAGCGCCGCGCCGGTGCAGCTGTCGGTGACCTGCACCGCAGCGCCGCTCACCGGCTTGCCGCTGTCGAGCGACGTCACCCAAGCGAGCGAACCCTCGCGGCCCCATTTGAAGTGGACCGCCATATTGGTGACGAGCGCGCCCGCCGCGACATAACGCGGCGCGTTGCGCCCGAGCAGCGCCTGCCCGAGCTGGGGCGAGGCGAGCTCGACGACATAGAATCCGGGCTTTTTGAGCGGGATTCCGACGACCTCAAATTCCTTGCCCTTGCCGGGCAGCGCGATCGGCTGGAGCGCGGTGCCGAGACCCTGGGGCAGGATCGACCTGGCGCCGGTCTGGTTGATGCGGATCGTCTCCTCGCCGCGCTTGACCTCATCGACGTCGTAATCGTCGGCCTTATCGATGTTGCGCAGCCACTTGGCGATCACCCCGTCTGAGGCATCGACGCGCATATGCTGGCCGGCCACGGAGAGCCCCTTGCCCTGCAGCGAGGCTTCGACGTTACGCACGGTGACGGGCAGGATGCCGCCCTCCTGCGCCTCGATGATCCCGAACGGCGCGGCGAATTTTACGAGTGGCGGCGCTTCGTCGAAACGGACTTCCAGCGGGAAGCGCTCTGCGTTCGCGAGCACACGGCCGCTCTCGTCCTTGACCCCTGCCGGAAGCACCAGCTTGGCGGTGGTCGACGCCGGCAGCGGCGCCTTGAACTTGAGGTCGCTGACCGTGTTGGCGCGCTTGTCGTCGTCGGACAGTTCAGGCGCGAGCTTCTTGCCGTCGGGCAGCTCGATGCGGACCTGTTCGGCCAGCTCCTTGGGCACGCGCGCAGAGAAGCGCACCCACGCCTCCTGCACCGGCGAGCAGCCCGCCTGCGGGTTGACCCGCGAGCATTCGAAGCGCGCGGTGAACGGCTTGCGCACGGTGAAGTCGAAGCGCTGCTCGGCGCCCGCGGTCTTGCCGCCCGCGCCCGCAATCGACGCGCCCCACACCAGCGAGACGTCGCGTCCCGGCGGCAGCGGACGGCCGCATTTGACCGCGACGACGCTGGCCAGCGCCTTGGCGCGGTCGCCGGCGTCGTCGGGCAATTTCTCGGCGATCCCTGAATCGTTGAGGAAGCTGCGAACCTCCCAGCGCTCGGGGTTGAGATCCTTGATCAGCTTCCCGGGCAGGTCGGCGTCGAGCAGCTCGACCGGGATCTTCTCGCCCAGCCCCTCGACCGCGCAATAGGCGCCCGCCGCGATCGAAGCGCGCGTCGCGGGCATGTTGGTGCCGATCAGGAAGACCTGATCCTCCTCGATCTGCCCGCCATAGCGGCTCGGCAGCATCCCCTTCACCGTCGGTCCGCCGGCGTCGATCTTGAAGGTTCGGGTTCCGGTGACCGCGTAGCCCGACAGGCCCTTCAATTTCTCGTTGAGCTCGAACTCGCACGTCGTGCCGCCGGGGAGCGGGGTCGCGAATTCATGGACGAAGGTCTGCTGATCGACCCAGCGCCCCTCGCCCCCGACCGGACAATTGACCTTGGCCGGGGAAGCCGCGCGCGGGTCGCCGAGCGGCACCATCGGCGCGCTGAAGCGGAGCGTAAAGCGCTCGATCGCGCCATCGCCCATGCCCGGGGTGGCGAGCACCACCTGCGGGCTGGAATCGCCCCAGGCGGCGATCGGCGCGAGCGCCAGTGCGAGAACCGCGGCGGCGCGTGCGAAATGCTTCATCGATCCTTCCCCTTGCAGGACGGCGCGAAACTTACTTGGCCGGGCGGTGCCAAGTCCAGCGAAGCTTTGAAAAAGCGGCGATTTGAGCGGACATCCCCCGCGTGCGGTGCAGCAAATCTGCAACGCCGCTTTGCCTTTTCTGACACATGAATCTGCGAAGGGCCCCCGGACAGCGGCATTCGGGGGCAAGTCAGATGATCCGCAAGGCGATCCGGTCCGGCCTGCCGCTGCTGGCGCTGGTCAGCCTGTCGACGACCGCCGCGTCGGACCCGTCCGACGGTCCGATCGAGGGCGCGCAACTGGCCGGCGAACTCCGGCTCGACGGCGAACTGTTCCATGTCCAGGGCCTCGAACTCGAAGCCCGCCGCATCTGGGTGACCTCGGTCGATGAGGCCAACCGCAAGGCGTATCTCCATGCCTTCGACCGGCGCACGGGCAAGTTCCTGCGCCGCATCGAGCTGACCGACGGCGCGCGTTACCACCCCGGCGGCATTTCGATCTCCGGTGGTTCGATCTGGGTTCCGGTCGCCGAGTACAAACCGCGCAGTTCAGCGATCCTGATCGAGGTCGACGCCGACAGCCTGAAGGTGCGGAGGAAAATTCACCTCGCCGACCATCTCGGCTTCGTCGCGGCATCGGGGCAGACGCTGGTCGCGGGTAATTGGGACGGCCGCCTGCTCTACGTCTTCGATCTGACGAAGAACGCGCCGCCACGCGTGGTGCCCAACCCCTCGGCCACGCGCCATCAGGATATGAAGTTCGTCGGCGATCAGCTCGTCGCGGGCGGCGCGATCACGCCGTGGAGCGGCGCGGTCGACTGGATCGACTGGCCGTCGATGACGGTCACGCGCACGCTGCGCGCCGGCGCCATCGGCCCGATCCGCCCGATCGGCCGCGGCGGCCCCTATACCGGTGAAGGCATGGCGATCGAAGGCCGCGACCTCTACCTCGTCCCCGAAGACGGCCCCAGCCGCATGTTCCACTTCCGGCTGGACGCGCGGGACGGGGACGCACCGGCCTGATCGAATTTCAGGCGATGCACGAGCGGCGGCTATTGGGTGGTTAGCGGTCGTTTGGTGCTGCTAGTAGCCTCACCTTTTTCCGAGTGGCGCGCGTTTTGTAACTCGCCAAGCCGAGGCGCAATGGGCGTTCTCGATGTATCACGACATCTGCGCCGCGCTCTCGCAGGAAGCGTCGGAGCCTTTGGCAATTCTTCCGTCCCCACACACCGACATATCGTTTCATCCAAGGCGTTTGGCGGTAAGAGGCGTGGCCGCTGAATGCGTCATCGAGTTCGGCGAGGGTCATGTAGCCTTGGAGCATCGACAGCGGCACCACGCAGACTACTGGATCGCTACCGACCACAAACGCGGTATCTGAAAACTCGAAGGCGTGGACCTGATTGCGCATGCGGGCAGCATGCTTTGGAAAGCGGACCGTCTGCAATGGGGTCGTTAGCGGTCTCGGCCTCTGTCATCCCGACCTTGTGCCGGGATCCGCGGTGCCGCAGACAATACGATAGAGCCGCTTGCGTCCAGCTCTCCTCCCGGTGGATCCCGGCACAAGGCCGGGATGACGGCTGAATTGACGCGCTCGTAGCCCGGCCAGCGCGGCCTTGAAGCTACCAGCGCGAGCTACCGCAATCGGCATCTATTGGCTTCCCATCGCGCCCCGCAGTCTGCACAACCACCCCATGACCCTGCGCACCCTCTACCCCGAAATCACCCCCTACGCGTCGGGCATGCTCGACGTCGGGGATGGCCACAGCATCTATTACGAGCGCGCCGGCACGCCGGGCGCCAAGCCCGCGATATTCCTGCATGGCGGCCCGGGCGGGGGGATCGCGCCCACCCATCGCCGGCTGTTCGATCCCGCGCGCTATGACGTGCTGCTGTTCGACCAGCGCGGCTGCGGGCGATCGACCCCGCACGCCAATCTCGACGCCAACACCACCTGGCACCTCGTCGCGGATATCGAGCGGCTGCGCGAACTCGCCGGGGTCGAGCAATGGCTGGTGTTCGGCGGTTCCTGGGGTTCGACGCTCGCGCTCGCCTATGCCCAGACGCATGCCAAGCGGGTGAGCGAACTGGTGCTGCGCGGCATCTACACCTGCACGAAACCCGAGCTCGACTGGTTCTACCAGTTCGGCGTGTCAGAGATGTTCCCCGACAAATATGAGCGCTTCGTGGCGCCGATCCCCGAGGCCGAGCGTGGCGACCTGCTCTCGGCCTATCACCGCCGCCTCACTACCGGCCCGCGCGAAGATCGGATCACCGCGGCGCGCGCCTGGAGCCTGTTCGAGGGCGAGACGATCACATTGCTGCCCGATCCCGCCTTGTCTGCGCACCATGACGAGGACGAGTTCGCGCTCGCCTTTGCGCGGATCGAGACGCATTATTTCGTCAATGGCTGCTGGCTCGAGCCCGGTCAGCTGCTGCGCGACGCGCACAAGCTGCTCGGCATTCCCGGAACGATCGTCCATGGCCGCTACGACATGCCCTGCCCCGCACGCTATGCGTGGCAGCTGCACAAGGCGTGGCCCGAGGCGGATTTTCACCTGATCGAGGGCGCCGGCCACGCCTATTCGGAACCCGGCATTCTCGACCAGCTGATCCGCGCGACGGACCGCTACGCGGCAGCGTAGCGTCAGTCGTCCGGCTGATCTTCAGCGGAGTCCGGGCGCCCCTTGAAGCCCTGCGCCACCACGAACCATTCGACCGACCCCTTGCGGCTCGACGGCGGCTTGGCGTGCTTCACGCTGGCGAAGTTACGCTTCATCTCAGCGACGAACTTGCCGTCGCCGCCGCTCGCGAAGACCTTGCTGACGAAGGTGCCGCCGGGCGCTAGGTTGTTGATCGCGAAATCGAACGCGGCCTCGACCAGCCCCATGGTACGGAGCGCGTCGGTCTGGGGATGGCCGACCGTATTCGCCGCCATGTCCGACATGATCAGGTCGGGGACGCCGCCCAGCGCTTCGATCAGCTTGCCCGGCGCATCGTCGTCCATGAAGTCCATCTGGAGGATCGTCACGCCCTCGATCGGGTCAACCGGCAGCAGGTCGATGCCGACCACCGCCGCCCTGGGGCATTGGCGGCGCACCACCTGTGCCCACCCACCCGGCGCGAGGCCGAGATCGACGAAGCGCTTCGATCCTTTGAGAAAGTCGAATTTCTCGTCGAGCTCGATCAGCTTATAGGCGGCGCGGCTGCGGTACCCCTCGGCCTTCGCCTTCTTGACGTACGGGTCGTTGAGCTGGCGTTCGAGCCAGCGCACCGACTGGCTGGTGCGCCCGCGCCCGGTGCGGACGCGCGTATGCCCGCGGGTTCCGCCCCTGCTCATTGTGCCCGCGCGCCCATCAGGCGGCGCAATATGCCCTCGCGAATGCCGCGGTCGGCGATGCCAAGCCGCTCGGCGGGCCAGATGTCCATGATCGTCTCCAGGATCGCGCAGCCCGCGACGACCAGATCGGCCCGCTCTGCGCCGATGCAGGGAATAGCCGAGCGCCCGGTCATGTCCAGCCCGGCGACGCGCTGGCTGACCGCGCGCATCGACGCGGAAGGGACGATCAGCCCGTCGATGGCCGAGCGGTCATAGGAAGGCAGGCCCAGGTGCACGCTGGCGAGCGTCGTCCCGGTTCCGCTGGTGCCGACCAGCCGCCGCGTCCCGGTGCTCTGCGGCCACCCCGCGATGAACGGCGCGAACGCCTCCGCCCCGCTGTCGCGCATCCGTGCATAGCCCGCCGCGCGCGCGTCCGGGTCACGGTCGTCGGCGATGCCGCGCGCCTCGGTCAGCGACACCACGCCCCAGGGCGCGCTGTGCCAGTCGAGAATGCGCGGCTGGGTCTGTGTCGAATCGACCAGCACCAGCTCGGTCGATCCGCCGCCGATATCGAACACCAGCGCCGGCCCGTCGCCCGGTTCGAGCAGCGCGTGACAGCCCAGCACCGCCAGCCGCGCCTCTTCCTCGGCGGTGATGATGTCGAGCACGATCCCGGTCTCGCGATAGACACGCTGGATGAATTCCGGGCCATTGGAGGCCTGACGGCACGCCTCGGTCGCAACCGAGCGCGACAGCGCGACATGGCGGCGCTTCAATTTGTCAGCGCAGATGCGCAGTGCGGCGATGGTCCGTTCGATCGCCGCGTCGGACAGCCGCCCGCTCG
>CAZBYE010000082.1:8341-11854 GCA_964496045.1 uncultured Stakelama sp. | reverse complement strand
CGAATCAATCATGGTCGCGATCTTCGGGCATGAGACCAACTACGGCAGCTACACCGGCGATTTCGATCTGCCGCGCAGCCTGGCGACCCTCGCCTATGAAGGGCGCCGCCGCACCCTGTTTGCGGGCGAGTTCATCGCGACGATGAAGATGGTCGATCGCGGCGTTCCGCGTGAGCGGCTCAAGGGCAGCTGGGCCGGTGCGTTCGGCTACCCGCAGTTCCTGCCCTCGATCTACCTGCGCCTCGCACGTGACGGCGATGGTGACGGAGTCGCGAACATCTGGTCGAACGAGGCCGATACCCTCGCCTCGATCGCCAATTATTTCGTCAACGCCGGCTGGCGGCCGGGCCAGCCATGGGGCGTCGCGGTCAACGTGCCCTCAGACTTCAATCGCAACAGCGTGGCCAATCGTACCCGCTCGCCACGCTGCGGACGTGTGTTCGACCGGCATTCGGGCTGGAAGACGATGGCCGAATGGCGTGCGCTGGGGATCGCGCCGCAATCGGGCAACTGGCCCGACGCCAATATTCAGGCGACCTTGCTCGAGCCGGACGGCCCGGGCCGGACCGCTTATTTGCTGACGGGCAACTATCGCGTGATTCTCGATTATAATTGTTCCAAGTTCTATGCGCTGTCCGTGGGGTTGCTCGCCGATGAAGTCGCAAACTAGTCTCGTTCTGCTCCTGCTCGCCGCATCAAGCGCGAGCGCAGCACAGGAACCGCCGCGCGCCGGCGCGGATTATGGCGTACCGCCGCCCAGCTCCCCACCGCAGGGCTCGTCGCAGCTCCGTCCGGGCGAGGCGCGGTTCGACCGTGTGGGCCGCATCACCCTGGCGGAAGGCGAGGGGACGTTCGCGCTCAGCGGCGAGCTCGCCGCCGGCAGCTTTGCCGAGGTCACGGCGCTCGACACTGGCCGGACCATTCTGGTGCAGGTCCGCGAAGGAACCGGACTGATCGCACTGTCGCCGGCCGCCGCCGCTCAGCTTGGCGTCGCGGACAACGCACCGGTCCGCATCCGCCGCGTCACCGTGACGCCGCAGGATACGGCACTGCTGTCCGCCGGAAAGGCGGCGCCGACCCGCGCTGATGCGCCTCAGGCGCTGCTCGTCGGTCTGCGCCGGATGCTGGCGGAGCAAACGCCCGCAGCGATTAAGCCCGTGCCGGCAGCCGCCAGGCCCACACCGTCGCGCGTGGCCGCAACGCCACTGGCAAAGCCGGCGCCGACCAAGCCGCAGCCTGTGAAGGCTGCACCCGCTCAGCCGACGTCAAAGCCGGCACCCAAACCGGCGCCTGTTGCCGCTCGTGGTAACCTGATCGTTCAAGTCGCGGCGCTCTCCAACGCCGAGCGTGCGCGTGTGCTGGCCAATCAGCTTGGCGGCAGCGTGCGCAGTGCAGGCAAGATTCACCGCGTCCAGCTCGGCCCGTTCGCCGACAGGGCGTCCGCTGAACGCGCGCGTGCGGATGCCGCCAAACGCGGCTATGGCGACGCACGCATCATCACCACTCCCTGATCTCCAATTTTCGGACTCCAAAAGCCTCATGAAGAAGTTCCTGCTTTCCGCCGCCGCTCTCGCAACCGTGATCGCGCCGACCGCCGCTCAGAATGCCGGTGGCGCGGCGGTACAGGCGCCGCCGTACGAGACGGTAGCTCCGGTTGCGTTCATGGAGGATCTGTCGTCGGGTGCGGTGCTCTATGCCAAGGACGCCGATCGGCGGATGCCGCCCGCGTCGATGGCGAAGATGATGACCGCTTATGTGGCGTTCGATCTTATCAAGCAGGGTAAGCTCAAGCTCGACCAAATGGTCGATGTGCGTCCGGAAACTTGGCGGAAATGGCATGGCCCTACAGCGGGTTCGACTATGTTCCTGTCACCGGGTCAGAAGGTCAGCGTCGAGAATCTGATCAACGGTATCGTCGTGGTTTCGGGCAACGACGCCTGCGTCGTGCTGGCTGAGGCGGTGGCGGGGACCGAGGAAGCCTTCGTCAATCTGATGAATCAGAAGGCGAAGGAAATCGGCCTGAATAACAGCCGCTTTGGTACGTCGAATGGCTGGCCGGACGAGGGGCGCACCTATGTGACGGCACGCGACCTCGCGCATCTCGCCAAGGCGACGATTGCCAACCACCCGGATCTCTACAAGCGCTTCTACTCGCGGGAGAGCTTCACCTTCGGCACCACCATGGGCGGCGCGCCGATCACGCAGGCAAACCGCGATCCGCTGCTGGGCCGCGTCAAGGGTTCGGACGGCCTCAAAACCGGCCATACCGAAGAGGCCGGCTATGGCTTCACCGGCTCAGCCGACCAGAATGGCCGTCGCATCGTCATGGTTGTCGCGGGCCTCACCAGCACCAACCAGCGGATCGAGGAATCGGTCAAGTTCATGGATTGGGGCTTCCGTGCCTGGTCGGCGCAGAAGGTGGTGAGCAAGGGCCGCAAGGTCGATGCCGCACAGGTTCAGCTCGGCGACGCGTCTGAAGTCGGCCTTGTTGCCCCGCGCGACCTCTCCGTCGCGATCCCTGCGGGAACCAGCCCGCAGTTCAAGGCCACCGTGTCCTACCAGGGCCCGATCAAGGCCCCGATCAAAGCCGGCGCGCATATCGCCGATCTCGTCATCACCGCGCCCGGCCTGCCTGAGCAGCGGATGCCGCTGGTCGCCGAGGCCGATGTCGGTGAAGCTGGCTTCTTCGGCCGCATCTGGGCCGGTCTCATGTCGTTCTTCGCGTGAGGGGCCGCTTCCTCAGCCTTGAGGGCGGGGAGGGCGCAGGCAAGTCCACTCAGGTACGCCGGCTCGCTGAGGCGCTGGAGGCACGCGGTATCCCCGTGGTGCTGACGCGCGAGCCGGGCGGGACCGAAGGGGCCGAGGCGATCCGCGGCTTGCTGATGCAGGGCGCGGTCAACCGCTGGAGTGCGCATACAGAAGCGCTGCTGTTCGCTGCCGCTCGTGCTGACCATGTTGAAAAGCTGATCCGCCCGGCGGTCGAAGCCGGCAGCTGGGTGATCTGCGACCGCTACATCGATTCGACCCGTGCCTATCAGGGCGCGCAGGATATCGACGATGCCGCGATCCTCGCGTTGCACGGCTTCGGGTCGAAGGGGCTGCTGCCCGACCGAACCTTCATTCTCGACCTTCCCGACGGGGCTGGGGCAGAGCGCGCCCATGCGCGCGATGGTGGCGCGCATGACCGCTTCGGCGCGCGTGGGCCGGACTTCCATGCTGCGGTCGCGGCGCAGTTCCGCCGCATCGCCGCTGCCGAGCCTGACCGCGTGCGCGTGATCGATGCCTCGCGCGCGAAAGATGACGTCACGACGTCACTTCTCGACGCGCTCGCCGATCTGCTGCCATGACGTCACTTGCCGGCAATGCCGCAGCAAAGGCCGCATTCCGCGCCGCCCTGTCAGGCGCGCAGCTGCACCATGCATGGCTGCTCGCGGGTCCCGAGGGTGTGGGCAAGGCCGCCTTTGCGCGGCCGGCCGCGATGCGGATGCTGGCTTGGGCGTCGGGGAAAGGCGC
>CAZBYE010000082.1:0-8331 GCA_964496045.1 uncultured Stakelama sp. | reverse complement strand
CCCCGAGGAGCACCCCACGCGCCGGAGGATCGAGGCGGGTGGGAATCCGGACTATCGCGTGATGGAGCGCCTGCCCAAGGACCCTGATAACCCGGGCGAGAACCTCGCTCGCTCGATCCCGATCGCGCAGGTGCGTAGCCTGAATCCGATGTTCGCGACCAAGCCGAGCATGTCGTCGCGCCGCGTCGTGGTGATCGACGCGATCGACGATGTCGAACGTCCCGGCGCCGCCAATGCGCTGCTCAAGAATCTCGAGGAGCCGCCCGAGGGCACGATCTTCCTCCTCGTCAGCCATTCGCCGGGCCGGCTGCTCCCGACGATCCGCTCGCGCTGCCGGCTTCTGCGGTTCGATCCGCTGAGCGATGCCGAGGTTGCCTCGGTCCTGCGCGCTGAACTGCCCGATGCCAGCGCCACGGAGATTGACGCGCTGGTCCGCGCCGGCGGCGGCTCGCCGGGCAAGGCGCTGGGCTTTGCCGGTCTCGATCTGGCGACTCTGGATACTGAGATGTCGGCGATTGCCACGCGCGGCGATCCGGACAACGCGATCCGCGCGCGACTCGCCAGGACGCTGGGACCGAAGGCTGCCCAATCGCGCTACGAGGCATTCCTCGCGCGCGTTCCGGCCTTCATCGCCGCTGAGGCGCGCAGCAAGCAGGGAAGGGCGCTCACTGACGCCATCACCGCCTATGAACAGGCGGCCCGGCTTGGCCCGCTCGCACTCGCCCAGTCGCTCGATGCGCAGGCAACCATATTCGAGATGGGCGGCATTCTCGCACGGCTTGCTGCGCGCTAGCGCTTCAAACCCGCGCGCGCTTGCTCTAGAGCGCCCGCATGGCCGAACCTTACTACATCACCACCGCGATCCATTACCCCAACGGCAAGCCGCATATCGGCCACGCCTATGAGATGATCGCCGCCGACGCGATCGCCCGCTTCCAGCGTCAGGCAGGGCGCGACGTACGCTTCATGACCGGGACCGACGAGCATGGCCTGAAAATGGCTCAGACCGCGCGGGCCCGGGACCTCACCGCACGTCAGCTTGCGGATGAAATGTCTGCCTATTTCAGTGATATGGCGCGCGATCTGAACATTTCATATGATCGCTTCATCCGCACCGTGGACACCGATCACTACGCCGCGAGCCAGGCGATCTGGAAGGCGATGGAGGCCAATGGCGACCTTTATCTCGATCGCTATGAAGGCTGGTATTCGGTCCGCGACGAGGCGTTCTACGAAGAGAAGGAACTGACCGAGGGGGAAGGGGGTATCAAGCTCTCGCCCCAGGGTACGCCGGTCGAATGGACCGCCGAGGAAACCTGGTTCTTCAAACTCTCGAAATACCAGCAGCCGTTGCTCGACCTCTATGCCGCGCAGCCCGATTTCATCCGGCCCGAGCGCTCGCGCAACGAGATCGTCAAGTTCGTCGAGGGCGGGCTCGTCGATCTCTCGATCTCGCGCACGAGCTTCGACTGGGGCGTGCCGGTCCCGAATTCGCCCGGCCACGTCATGTATGTCTGGGTCGATGCGCTGACCAACTACCTCACGGGCATTGGCTATCCCGACGCCGGCAGCGACCTCGCGCACTACTGGCCGGCAAGCCTGCATTTGATCGGCAAGGACATCACGCGTTTCCACACCGTCTATTGGCCGGCCTTCCTGATGTCCGCCGGGATCGCGCTGCCCAAACAGGTGTTCGCGCACGGCTTCATCCTCAACCGGGGTGAGAAGATCTCCAAGTCGCAGCTCGCGCTGATGGAGAAGCCCCCGGTGGTCGACCCGATCGAGCTGGCGCGCCTCTATGGCGTCGACGCGCTGCGCTATTTCCTTCTGCGCGAAGTCGCGTTCGGCAGCGACGGCAGCTTCAGCGACGAAGCGATCGTCACCCGCGCCAACGCCGATCTTGCCAATAGCTTCGGCAACCTCGCCCAGCGTACGCTGGCGCAGATCTTCAAGAACTGCGATGCCTATCTCCCGGCCATCCACGGCCACACGGACGCGGACAATGCCCTGTTCGAGACGGTCGCGCAGACGGTTCGCGAAACCGTACCGCGGGCCTTCGAAGAGCTGGCGCTGAACCAGGCGGTCGAGGCGTGGATGCAGGCCGTGTTCGCCTGCAATGCCTATATTGACGAGCAGGCGCCCTGGGCGCTTCGCAAGACCGATCCGGAGCGGATGCAGACCGTGCTCGCCACGCTCTACATCTGCATCGCCCAGCTTGCGGTCAGCATCCTGCCGGTCATCCCGACCAGTGCGACGACGCTGCTCGATCGCATGGGTGTCGATCCCGCGCTCCGCACGCCGGAAGCGATCGGCTCGCACTGGTATTCGCCGCTTGCAGAGAGCGACTATCGCATCGAGCAACCGATAGCGCTGTTCCCGCGCCTCGAACTGGCGGCGGACCCCGCTGCATGAGACTTGCCGACAGCCATTGTCACCTGAACTACAAGGGGCTGGGCGAGCAGCAGCCCGAAATACTGGCGCGCGCGCGCGAAAGCGGCGTGGTGGCGATGCTCAACATCGCCACGCGCGAGCGTGAATGGGACAAGGTGCTGGCGACGGCCGAGCGTGAGGCGGATGTCTGGGCTACCGTCGGCATCCATCCGCATGAGGCGGACGAACATCCGCATATCGACACCGCCAAGCTGGTCGATCGTGCCCGGCATCCGCGCGTGGTCGGCATTGGCGAGACCGGCCTCGATTATTATTACGACCATAGCGACCGCGCGCAGCAACAGGCGAGTTTCCGCGCGCATATCGCCGCGAGCCGCGAAACCGGCCTCCCGCTGATCGTCCACACCCGCGATGCCGAGGAAGACACCGCCAACATCCTCGCGGACGAGATGGGGAAGGGCCCCTATCCCGGCGTGATCCACTGTTTCACCGCCAGCGGCGCGTTCGCGGACAAGGCGATGGACCTCGGTTTCTACATCTCGATCTCAGGCATCGTCACCTTCAAGAATGCGCGCGACCTGCAAGAGACTGCCGCACGCCTCCCGCTCGACCGCCTGCTGATCGAGACCGACGCCCCCTTCCTCGCTCCCGTGCCCCATCGCGGCAAAACCGGCGAACCGGCCTTCGTCGCCGACACCTGCCGTTTCCTCGCCCAGCTGCGCGGCGTGGATGCTGAAGAACTGGCCGAAGCGACGCGCGCCAACTTCCACAAATTGTTCGCGAAAACGCTGGCGTAGGGGCGGGGCGTGAAGGTTCGCATCCTCGGTTCCGGGACTTCCTCGGGTGTCCCGAGGATCGGCAATGACTGGGGCGACTGCGACCCCGCCGAGCCGCGCAACCGCCGCACCCGCGCCTCGATCCTCGTCGAAAGCGCCACGACCCGCATCCTGGTCGACACCAGCCCCGACATGCGCGAACAACTGCTCGCCGCCGATGTCGGTGATGTCGATGCGGTGATCTGGACGCACGATCATGCCGATCACACCCATGGCATCGACGACCTGCGTCAGCTGATGCACGCGCGCGGCAGGCCGGTGCCCGGCTTCGCGCCGCTGGCGACGATCGCGGGCCTGACAGCGCGCTTCCGCTATGTCTTCGAGGGTGGGGGGCCTTATCGCGCCACCGCGACGATCGATCCGCTCATCGATGGCATGACGATCGGCGATATTGTGATCCGCACCGTGGATCAGCCGCACGGCGGCATCATTTCGGCCGGATTGCGCTTTGAGCATGACGGCAAGTCAGTCGGATATGCCACTGATTTTAATGAATTTACCCCCGAGATGGAGCGTCTCTACACCGATCTCGACCTGTGGGTCGCTGATGCGTTGCGCCGGGAGCCGCACCCGACGCATCCGCATCTCGCGCAGACGCTCGGCTGGGCGCGAAAATGCCGTTCGCCACGGACTATCCTTGTGCATATGGACAAGACGATGGACTATAGGACGCTGCTTGCCGAACTGCCCGGGGGGGTAGAGCCGGGCTATGACGGCATGGAGATCGTGGTTTGAGCGAAACGCAAATCCTTCAGCTGGTTTCGCTGCTCGGCTTTCTGGTGCTGGTGCTGGGTTCGCTCAGCATTCGGCGGCTGCGGATCGGGTTCCTTCTCAAGACCGTGATTGGCTGGGCGGTCATCGCCGGATTGATTTATCTCGTCGTCATCAATCGCCACACGATCGCCGATCAGCTCAATACGATCGGCGCCAGGATCGGCGTGTCCGAAGCGCCGCAGGTTGCTGAGGGCGAGGCCGTGCGGATCCAACTGTCGCCCGACGGCCATTTCTGGGCGCGCGCGACGATCAATGGTGTTGAACGCCGCATGCTGATCGACAGCGGTGCCACCGTCAGCGCGATCAGTGAGGAAACCGCGCAGGCTGCCGGCATCGATTTCACGCGCGGCATGCCGGTCAGCGTATCGACCGCCAATGGTACGGTCGAGGCACGCCGTGCACATGCGCAGCGGGTCCAGGTCGGACCGCTCGGCACCGACGATCTCACCGTGTTCGTCGCGTCGAACTTCGGGGATCTCGACGTGCTCGGCATGAACTTCCTGTCGCGGCTCAAGGCCTGGCGCGTGGAAGGGAATGTGCTGATCCTCGAGCCGCAGACCAAACCTGCCACATCGTAGATTTAACATAATGTATATTATCGAACATTCTGACTACAGGTTCCGATAGCTCCCCCTCGACCGGGAAAGCCCATGAGCGTCATTGATTCAATCGCCTATTCTGCCTTGCTGATCGGCGTTCAACCCGCGGCGGCGTTGCAAACGACAGAGGCGACCCAACCGCCGGACGATTTCGATGAGATCCTGGTGACCGCCAGAAAGGACGCGTCACCGCCCAGGCTGGATGCGGCCGACTATTTCCGCCGCCTTTGCTACGAACCAACCCGCAAGACCGGAAAACCTGCGCCGCCATCGGACGATCCCGATTGGGAACCGCTTGACGCGCGTGCGCGGCAACAGTTCGGCGTTACCGATGCGGACGTGCCGGCATTCGGCCGGGCAGCGACATCCGAGGGCAGTACGCTGCTGTTCAAGGCCGAGCGACTATCCCGGCCCGGGGGTCTGAGCGAAAGCCGTTGCACGATGGTCGTGATCGGCGGAGATGAACATCGTCGCTTGCCGCAACAGCTGTCGGGCGTGTTTGGCGGGTCCGGAACGCAACGGCACGTTGGTCAACGGCATGGTTCGCCTCGCATCGCGGGCTGGGAACAATGGCTGTGGAGTGCCATGCCCGGGCGTGGGTCCAGAAGCTGGCGCGAGGTCAATGCCAGGGCGCGGGGTGCCAGTCGCGCGACATGGGTGGTGGTGACCGATCTCCGTTTTTATAGCGATTACGACTATGTCATGGGTGACCTGAAGATCCGGCAGGGCCATGGCCGGAGCCTGAGCATGATGACGCTCGCCCACATAACCCGTCCACGCAGCGCGAAAGCGGTACGTTGACCCTCTTGAAGTCCGACCGGCTGGCTGGCGACGATCTGTCGTCCCGTGCGGTCATGATGGGATCGATATGCAGCAACACGGAATGAGTGACCGCGAAGACTCCCCCGCAACCGCCGCGATCGAACCCCCCGGTATCGAACGGCTGATGGCGGTCATGGCGCGGCTGCGCGATCCCGTAAGCGGCTGTGAATGGGATACCGTCCAGACCTTTGAAACGATCGCGCCGTACACGATCGAGGAAGCTTATGAAGTCGCTGATGCGATCGAGCGCCGCGATATGGCCGATCTCAAGGACGAGCTCGGAGACCTGCTGCTTCAGGTGATCTTCCACAGCCGCATCGCGCAGGAAGCTGGCCATTTCGATCTCTCCGACGTCGTCGCTGGCATTTGCGACAAGATGGAGCGCCGCCATCCCCATATCTTCCGCGGAGCGGTTGAGGGCGGCCATCATTTGTGGGAGCAAATCAAGGCCGAAGAGCGCGGCAGCAAGGGCGTCGCGGGCGCGCTGGACGGTGTGGCGACCGGCCTCCCCGCCCTGCTCCGCGCTGAAAAGCTTCAGAAACGTGCCGCCCGCACCGGCTTCGACTGGCCCGATCCTTCGGGTGCCCGCGCCAAGATCGATGAAGAACTGGCTGAGGTCGAGGCGGCCGCCACCGATGCCGAGCGCATCGAGGAGATCGGCGACCTGCTCTTCGCAACGGTCAACTGGTCGCGCAAACTGGGCATCGACCCTGAAGCTGCATTACGCGCCGCCAACGCGAAGTTCGAGGGCCGTTTCCGCGCAATGGAAGCCCGGGCAGGCGACGCCTTCGCCTCGCTCGGCCTCGATGCGCAGGAGGAACTCTGGCAGCAGGTCAAGCGCGACTAGTCTTTTTGTTCTTGTTACGTTCCGATCGGCGGGTTAGGCTCCTTCCCTCCCGGAGAGGAGATCTGAAATGTCTGCCTATGTTACGATCGGCGCGAATGATTCCGAAGCGTCCAACCGCTTCTACGATGCCGTGCTTGGCGCGATCGGCTGGGCGAGCCATGTGGAGTTCCCCGGATGGCGGGCCTATTCCGAAGGTGGCAATGGCGAAGGCTTTACGATCTGGATCGCCCGCCCCTTTGACGGTGGCGATGCGAATTCGGGTAATGGGTCGATGACCGGTCTGTTCGCTACGGAACGCGCTCAGGTCGACGCCTTCCACGCCGCAGCGCTTGCCAATGGCGGTAGCGACGAGGGCGCACCGGGTCTTCGCCCGGATTACGGGCCAGACTGGTACGCTGCTTATGTGCGGGATCCGGTTGGTAACAAGCTCGCGCTGGTCTGCCGGAACGAAAGCTAGGCGGCGATTGTCGCGTTCGGATCGACGGCCATCAGGGCAGCGCCGGCATATTTCTCGGCCTCGGGCTCGAACAGCTTGCTGATCTTGAAGCTGCGCTCGGTCAGCGCCAGATTCTTCAGGCCGTCGATCTTGAAGGTGCCGATCTTCTCTTCGCGCGGGATCACGAAATCGCGCGAGATGACCTGCGCATCGATATAGAGCGCGCCGCCGCGGGTGTAGAGAATATGCGGCGCCAACACCATGCGCGTGCGGTTATAGATGGCGTTCAGGCACAACTGCCTGACAATCCCCTCCAGCACGATGGGCGTCGGGTTGGCCGGTGATTCGGCCCCGTTAGCGGTATCCATGGCAACAATCTGGCGATTATGTTGCGCTGCAGCAAGGGAGAATCGTCGGGGTGCGCGTAAAAGCCGTCCGAACGGTCCTATTTCTTGTGCCAGGGCATTGTGATCAGCCAGGTTTTCGGCCGTCCGCTTGGTCTTGCCATACCGTCGAGCCGCTCGGCGCGGATGATACGAACGGGCTTGAGAAGCATCTGCCCGCGCATCACACCCCTCCCCCCGCCGCTCGGCATCGCCAATACCCGCCGGACAACGTCCATTCCGGCGGTCACTTTGCCGAACGCAGCAAAGCCCGGCGTGTTCGGCCGTGCATCGAGCGAGGGATTATCGCCGACCATGATCGAAAAGTTTCCGTTCGCCGAGTTCGGGTCAGCGCCATGCGCCATCGAGATCGCACCATCGAGGTGCCTGATCCCTGTTTGGCTGGTCGGTTCGAGCGGGAGTGCCGGCAGGATCCGACGCGCATCGGTGCCAATCCCGCCCTGCACGAAGCCCAGCTTCGGATTGCTTGTGCGGCGCGCCGTGCGGTAGAATTCGGTGCCTTCCAGCCGTCCGTCATCGACATAGAGCATGAAGTTCGCGACCGTCTTCGGCGCGCGCCGGGCGTCGAGCGCCAGCGTGATACTGCCGGCCGAGGTAACGAGTTTCACCCGAATGGTCGCTGGTTCGGGCGGCGGCGCTGCCGAAACAAGGGACAAGGCTACGCACGCAAGAAAAACACGCCGATCCAACATTATACGATGCGAACCTCGAACCTCTCATAATCCTTGGGCGCCATGCGAACCTCATAGACGGCGGAGTCGCCATCCATCCAGTGCTCGACGACGTCGCCATGCTGGTGCAGCCACGCCGCGCCCGCCCCGTCGCTGGGATCGAGCCGGATCGTATAGCGCCGATGTCCCTGGGTAAGCAGGCCGGAGACCGTGCTGATCAGGGTATCGACGCCCTCTCCGCTCAGTGCCGACACGGCGATCACGTCGTCGCGCCTGGCGGCTTCGGCGAGTATGTCGTCGCGCTGCTCCGGGTCGAGCAGGTCGAGCTTGTTCCATGTTTCGAACCGCGGGGTGGCGGGGTCGACGCCAATTTCCTTCAGCACCGTCTCGACATCGTCTTTCTGCGCCTGCGTGTCCGGGTGCGCGATGTCGCGCACATGGATCAGCAGGTCGGCGGACACGACCTCTTCCAGCGTCGCCTTGAATGCCGCGACCAGCTGTGTGGGCAGTTCGGACACGAAGCCGACCGTGTCCGACAGGATCGCCTTGTC
>CAZBYE010000081.1:0-11878 GCA_964496045.1 uncultured Stakelama sp. | reverse complement strand
TGATCGTGCCGATCGGCTTGCCGGTGAGTTGGTCGCCGGTGAAGGGCGACCAGCCGCAGCGCGAGGCGAGCCAGCTTTCCTCGATGGTCCACTTCGCCTTGAGGTCGACGATCGTGAAATCCGCATCATAGCCGGCGGCGATCCGTCCCTTGCCGACCAGCCCGAACACGCGCTGCGGCCCGGCGCTGGTGAGGTCGATCAGCCGTGCAAGCGTCGTGCGCCCCTTGGCGACGTGATCGAGCAGCAGCGGGAGCAGCGTCTGCACCCCGGGCATGCCGCTGGGCGAGGACGGATAGGGCTTGGCCTTTTCCTCGATCGTGTGCGGGGCGTGGTCGGAGCCGAGCACATCAGGCACGCCCTGATTGAGCCAGTGCCACAGCCCGTCGCGATGGGCGGCCGAGCGGATCGGCGGGTTCATCTGGGCATAGGTGCCGAGCCGCGGATAGGCGTCCTCGGCCGCCAGCGTCAGATGCTGCGGCGTCACCTCGCAGGTCGCGATGTCCTTGTGCTGCGCGAGCAGTTCCAGCTCGGCGGGCGTGGTGACGTGGAGGACGTGGATGCGGCGCCTGGCCTCCCGAGCGAGCTTGAGGATACGGCGCGTGGCCATGATCGCGCTCTCGTCGTCGCGCCACACCGGGTGCGAGGACGGATCGCCGGCGACCCGCTCGCCCTCGCGATCGTTCATGCGGAACTCGTCCTCGGCATGGATCGCGACCCGGCGATGGCCCGAAGCGAGCACGCGCGCGAGATTGGCGTCGTCGGATACCAGCAGGTCGCCGGTCGAGGCACCCATGAAGATTTTGACGCCGGCGGTGCCCGGCATCCGCTCCAGCTCGGCGAGCTCGGCGGCATTGTTGTTGGTCGCGCCGACATAGAAGGCGTGGTCGCACCACATGCGATCCTTCGCACGCGCGAGTTTGTCGTTCACCGCATCGGCGGTGTCGGTGTTGGGTTTGGTGTTCGGCATCTCGAACACCGCGGTCACGCCACCCAGCACCGCAGCGCGGCTGCCCGATTCGAGGTCTTCCTTTGCCTCAAGCCCCGGCTCGCGGAAATGGACCTGGGTGTCGATGACGCCCGGCAGGATGTCGAGCCCGGTGCAGTCAATCGTCTCACCGGCGTCACCCAGCGCGCCGACCGCGACGATCTTCCCGTCGCGCACGCCGACATCGACCATTGCGGGACCGCCGGGCAGGTGGACAGTGCCGCCAGTGAGCTTGAGATCGAACGTCGCCATGAGAGCCTCTTTTGAAGTCGCTTCCGGCGTCCTACCTGTTCGGCATGACAGAGACCAGCCAGGTTCGGGCCACCCTGCTCGCCGATCGTTCGCTCATTCGTGTTTCTGGGGACGACGTCCGCGGCTTTCTGCAGGGACTGGTGACACAGGACGTCAACACCGTGCAGCAGGACGCGCCGCAATGGGCAGGACTGCTCTCCGCGCAGGGAAAGGCGCTGTTCGACTTCATCCTGTGGGATGGCAGGGATTCGGGGGGAGATGCGATCCTGATCGACTGCCAGACCGAACAGCGTGAGGCGTTAGTCCGTCGGCTTTCGATCTACCGCCTGCGCCGGCCGATCACGATCGAAGCGGTCGAGGGCGGCGTGCACTGGTCGCGCGAACCCGGCACAGGCGTTCCCGATCCGCGGCTGGCGGAGCTTGGCTACCGCTGGCTGGGAGAGGCAGAAGGCGCGCCCGCAACCGGATGGCTTGAGCACCGCCTGCGCCTTGGCGTGACTGAGGGCGCTGCCGAGCTGGGTCAGGACAAGACGCTCTGGCTTGAGTGCAACGCGACCGAGCTCAACGGCGTGAGCTTCGGCAAGGGCTGCTATGTCGGGCAGGAGAATACGGCGCGGATGAACTGGCGCGCCAAGATCAACCGCCGCCTCGTCGTCGCACCGCTGGGCGACGCGGGGGATCGCACCCGCGCCGCGTATCCCGATCTGGGGCTGATGGTCGAGCACCGCCGCGTCGAGGCGCTGGGCGATGCGCTGCTACCGGAATGGCTGGTCACGGCGCTCAACCTGGATGAAGCGGGCTAGTTCACCGATCAGACGCAAGCGCCGCTTCGGCGATCAGTCCATGTGCGGCAACGCTCGACAGGGCAGGCGATGCCAAAACGACCGAGGTCGCGATTTGCCGCTCCGGCACGTCCCAGTAGGTGCGGAGAAGAGGGCCGACATCGTCATCGCCCACGCGGACGAACCCATGCCGTTCGTAGAAGCGGATCGCCCAATCTGCGGCCTTCCATGTGCCGATCAGGATTGGCCGTTCTGCGTCGCGGCAGAGATGCTCCAGCAATCGCGATCCGATGCCATGCCCTTGCCACTCGGGGAGAACATAGGCGTGCCGGATGAGGTCGACATTGTATCGGCGCTGGACGCCCATCACCCCGATCAGCCGCCCGTGCGCGACGCAACCGCTGAACATCACGCCATCGGCGAGCTCCGCCATTAACGCTTCGGCCGGCATATAGGGGTCGTGCCAGCGATCCGCGGGAATTACACCGCGATACGCCTCGGCTGCAGCGTTGATGATGGCGAGGGTTTCGGCGAGATCGGCGGGCTCGCACCGCCGGATCGCAATTTCTGTCCGCGCCTGACTTTGTCCGCCCATATTCTTCGGTCCTCCGGTGTAATGCCGGTACCGGTTAGCGTGAGCGGGCCGGTGCGCTCTTGAATGAAATTGCACTTCGGCGGCGCTGGGCTTCGGCGTAGACGCCCGGCGTGAAGCCATGACGCGCAACGAAGACGCGGTGCATGTGGCTTTGGTCGGCGAACCCGGCACCCGCTGCCGCATCCGCCAGTGTCGCGCCGTCCCGGATCGACCGGCGAGCCAGATCGAGGCGGCGCTGCATCACATAGGCGTGCGGCGTGAACCCGGTTAAGCGGGCAAAGGCCCGGAGCATCTGATAGCGGCTGAGATCGGCCAATGCCGCCAGGTCAGTCAGGGTGTGAGACCCTGCCGGTTCGTCATCGATACGCGCGCGCACATGCGCCAGCCGGTGGGCGGTATTGGCAACCGCTTTCGACCCGACATCGAACAGGCGCCCGAAGAGCGACAGAAGCCGTTCCTCGAACGCCTCCTCTTCCCCTGCGTGCACAAGGGCCTGTCGCGTCGCCATGAAAAGCGCGGCAAGACGCGGATTGTCGACAACGGGCGCATGCAGTTCACCCAGTGAGCGTCGGCCATCTTCGAGGTCGTGGACGACCCCGCTCACGATCTGTTGCGAGAAATAGAGCATCGACCAGGACCGCGCTGCCCCTAGCGGTGCCCCATCGTGAAGTTCAGCGGGGTTCACGGTCACGAGGTTGCCTTTGACCGCCTCCACCGCGCCGCGCCCGCTCCACGAGCGTTGCGCACCGCTCGTCATCAGCCCGACGCCGAACTCATCATGCACGTGACGCGCGAACGAACGCTCCGACAGAGCGTCGACCGCGGTGATCGCCCCGTCTCTGAATGACCGGACATGAAAGACTTCGCGTTTCATCCGGCAGGGATCAAGCGCACGCGCAGCGGTGATGCAATCCAAAGCTCTGCCCTAAGCCCGGATCGCTGAACGGCCCTGCCAGATCGGGCCTGTCTGGCTGCGAACGGCCCACTGGATTGCTGGCGCCCACGTGCCAGCGACCGAGCAAGAGCATCGACGGGGAGTTCACCAGCTATTGCGGCCGTCGATCTGTTCGACCGTCACCGACGCGATGTCGAAATCGTCGATCAGGCGAATGTTGACGCCGATGATCCGGGTTTCCGGAAAACTGTTCGGATCGCCGTTCTTCGGCGTGCCGTCGGCATTGTACACCGATGCCCAATCAGGAGAATCGCCCCAGCTGCTGATCCCGCACTGGCTGCAGAAATGGTGCTGATTCATGCCATTGCTCGCGGAATAGATCTTATCGGCCTCGCCCGACTGGATCGTCACCTCACCCGGCCGGTAATAGCTCCAGATCGCGCCGGTCTTGAAGCAGAAGCTGCAGTTGCACTGCTTCGCCTCGGTTGGCGGATAGGGCAGCGCGATTCGGGTCGCGCCGCAATGGCAGGTGGCGGTCAGGATCATCTCGCACTCCGTATTGGTGGCAGCGACGCTTCTACACGATCCGGATGTCAGGATGTGGCAGCAGTCGACCATCGCAGGCAAGCCACGCAGGCTCTCCTGACCCGCGATCTGGCGCGCGCAAAGAAAAAGGGAGGCCGGTTGCCCGGCCTCCCCAATTCTTGTCGATCCGCAGAGCGGACCGCGCGGCTTACATGCCCGAACCCGGACCGTAGGTGATTTCCACGCGGCGGTTCTGCAGTTCGCGGACACCGTCTGCGGTCTCGACGCGCGGACGGCTTTCGCCGAACGCTTCCGAGCTGATCGTGCCGTCGGCAATGCCGCGACCGGTCAGATAGCCACGGACCGAGTCCGCACGGCGCTGCGACAGGCCGACGTTGTAGCTTGCCGAACCCGAGCGGTCAGCGTGACCGGCCAGCATGACCTGCGCGTTACCGCAGTTCTGGTATGCCGAGATCGCGTTGTCGAGAATGCCGGCCGCCTCAGGCGTGATGTCCGACTTATCCCACTCGAAGAACACGATGTACGGTCCCGGAGTGCAAACCGGCTGCGGCGGCGGCGGCACTTCGACCGGCGGCGGCGGCGGCGGCGGCACTTCGACCGGCGGCGGCGGCGGCGGCGGCGGAGCTGCCGGTTCGCCGAAGTTGAAGGTCACGCCGCCGAGGATGCTGTGCGAACGGAAGCGACCGTCGAACTGACGGCCGGTCACGTCGACCAGCTTGACGTTGTCGGCGTTGAAGAAGCGATACTTCAGCGTCACGTCGATGTTGTCGGTGATCGGCTGACGCAGACCGGCAACTACCTGCCACGCGAACACGGTGTCCGAATCGTCGAGGAACGCGCCGCGGGTGGTCAGAGCGTAATCGGCCTTGACGCGGGAAACACCCGCACCACCGCCGACGAAGCCCTGGACGCCATCGTCATCGCCGAAATCGAGCAGGCCGTTGACCATGAAGCTCAGCGCCGACGACGAACCGCCAGCGTTGTTGTAGCTGCCAGACGGCGCGTTCGCCACGGCATTGGCCGAGTTGAAATACGGCGTGGTGAGGGTCGAACGATAGCCATCGACCGACGCGCGGCGATAGCTGACGTCCGCCTCGATGCGGAACGCGCCGAGGTCATAACCAATGACGCCACCGACGTCATAGCCATAGTTGTGATCGACCGTGCCAGCAGAGGTCGTCGCACCGATGTCGAAATTGATATCTTCGACAATCATCGCGCCGCCTTCGACGCCCACATACCACGCGTTGTCGCGGGCGAGGGCGGGCGTTGCAAGCGCGGTCGAAGCGAGTGCCAGTGTTACGGCAAGCTTCCGCATCATAAATCCCCTTTCTTGGTTGCCACTTCGGACAGCGCTAACTTCCTACCGTGCGGAAAGTTTCCGCGCAAGCGAACAAAATCAGGGGACTGTTGCCGTAACGTCACAGTTATAGCGGGTCGATCAGGCCGTGAGTCCGGAGCGTGGTCAGGATGGCGTCGATCGCAATGCGCGCCTCGGCATCCACTACCACCCCACCGTCTGGATCATCGATCGCCGGCGCGCGCGGCCCGACCACCTGCTCGCCATCGATCTCGAGCCGCGTCGCGCTCAGCCTGCCGTTGCGCCAGGCGCCAGCGGTATAGCGCGCGCAGAGCCCGTCCGCGACAACCCAGGCGGCCATCCCCTCGCGCGGCGGAACGAAGCGCCATCCGCTCGCCGTCCATAGCGCCAACGCCTTCGCCGCCCCGGCCCATTCTCCCGTGGGTGATTCGCCGATAATCCAGCATTGCCCGGCGGCCGGGGCCATGGGCGGCGCATTGATTCCGATCGCCTCCACACACGACTGGACCAGCACGTCAGCCAGTACCAACGCCTCGTTATGGAATAACTCCTTCTGCGCCTGGCCCGGATACAGCAGAGGTAATGCGAATCGTGCGGTTGCGTTCATGTCGCGCTCCAGTTCTAGAGGTTCAGGACGGCCGGAGCCGACAGGCCGTGATCGCCGATCTGGCGCACCTCGATCAGCGCCGGCCCGGCGAGACCGGCGAGCAACGCCAGTTCGGCTGCCGCCACCGTCGCCACCGATTCCGCGCCGGCGCCGGGAACGATCCGCACCCGATACCGCTCGGTCTCTTCGCCCAACGGTACCTCGACCCCGTCCTGCCAGCGCCAGCCGCTTCGGCTACGGCGCGACCAGCGAAGCCACGCATCGCCACCCGGCATCCTCTCAAGCCGCAGATGCACCGGCGAGGGCGGCAGGATCGATGCTCCGGTAAGCTGCGTCGCGATCTCAACACCGTCGCCATCGGCGGGCGCTGTCCCCAGAATCGCAATGCCCGCGCCGATTCCCGCAATCCCGTCGCGCATCGCGAGCGTCGCATAATCGATCAGCACGAAGCGGTCGCCCGCCGCCGCCGTGCCGGCCGCCGCTTCGGTCCCGCGGCGCCCGCGCCATAGCCGGGACAGTCGCCAGCGATTGCCGCCCAACGGCTCGGCTTCCCCGAACTGGAGCAGCTCATTGCCGACCAGCGCCAGATTCACGCCCGCATCGAGAGCCGCATCGTCGGCATCGGCGAGCATCATCCTGCCATGCGCCAGTTCGACGACGATCGCATTGCGCCGGTCGACGATCGAGCAATCGACTACCCCGCCAGGGTCTTCAACATTCCCGGCAATAGCCGGCGCGGCGGTGGCGCCGGCGGGCTCCCAACGGACTCCGCCATTGGTGCTCACCGCCAGCGCCGCGTGCCGCCAGCCCGCACCGGTACCCCATGCTGCGATGGACAGGCGCGGTGCCGCCAGCACGCCCTCGCCCAGATGCGGGAGTTCGAACGCGTGAAGGATCGTCGATCCCGCGATATCGTCGGGCGCGGGCAACACCCGCCCCGGCGTCGCGCTCGCGGGAAGGGGCGCAGATGCGATCCGCACCAGCTCCAGCCTCACCGCCATCGCCTCAAGACTCCAGTCGGCGACGCGCCATTGCCCCGGCTCGCCCGCGATCCGCACGCGGGCGCCCGGCGCGATGCCCAACGCGTTCCACCCGGTCCGCACGATCCGCCGCTCGCGCTGCTGCTCGGCTTGCGCGAGCGCGGCCTCGGCAAGCTGCTTGGCTGTCCCGGCCGAGAGCGCAGCAGGCAGTTCGATCGCGGCGTCGCGATACCCCGCGCCGGGCCGCGTCGCGATCTGCACCCCTGCCTGATAGTCACGCGCCGGATCATAATGGCTCAGCGTCACGCGCCGCGGTGTACGGTCGGAAGTCGCGATCGCGCGGTCGCCCGGCAATCCCGGACCCGCACCGATATCGGCAACCTCCACGGCAGCACCGGGTCCGCGCAGCAACCGCACCCCCGCTTCGAGCACGGGCCACGCCCCCGCCGCATCGGCCAGGGGTTCGATCACGCCGCGCCGCGATCCGCCATAGGCCGAAAATCCCTCGATCGGCACCAGCGCGTCTCCGCCGGAAACGCGCCCGTCCGACACGGCTTCGACGATCACCTCCGCCGTCACCGCCCCCGGATCGGCAACCACCTCGAACGACAGCGAAGGGATGCGATTCCCGTAATCCGCCAGCTCGAGATCCTCGAACACCGCATAGGCGATGCCGCGATGCGCGGGTGCAAGACCGATCCCCTCGGCCGACGCAATCAGCGCGTCCGCCGTCTGATCTTCGCCGCCGTGATGCAGCCGAAACCCGGTCCGCACCTTCCAGTCGCCCGCCGCACCGCGCAGCAGCTTGCCGTCGGCCCAGATCCGTCCCACCGACAGCACCGGCCGCGCCGACAAGGCCACTGCGAACGACGCGGTATAGCTGTAGCTTGTCACCGTCGGCCGCCCCTTTCCGCCTTCGCGATGACGGTGCTCGATCAGGTCGGTGGCCCAGATTACCGATCCCGCGACGCGCAACGTCCCGAACAGCTTCGGGATCGGCGTGCCGTAGCTCGACGTCTGCACCTTGAGTTCGTTGAGTCGCGGTCCCTCGCGCCCCTTGGGTTTGAACAGCAACTCGCGGTCGATCGCCTGCCCGGCCATGCTGCCGATCATCGCGCCGATCGGTCCGCCGATCACACCCCCGATCGTGCTCAATACCAGCGTCGCCATTCACCCCTCCGTCGCTTCGAACCGCCGCCAGCGCATCAGCTCGGGCCAGGGCGGCGCGCCCGGCCGCTCGACCACGCGCCGCAACGACGCATCGGCATGGATCACGCCATCTTCGCTCGCGATTCCCAGATGCAGCTGACCCGGCCCGGCGCGAAACAGCACCAGATCGCCCGCGCACGCATCGTCCACACGCACGAGCGCCGCCTCCGCGACGGCGGCGATCACGGCCCGCGCGTCGCCCGACCGCAGCGAATAGCCGCGCGGCACCTCGACCCCGTATGCAAGGCCAGCCAGTCCGACACAGTCCAGCCCGTCCGCAATGCTCCGCCCATGCAGCCGGAACCTGACGCCGATCGCGCGGCGCGCCTGCTCGATCGGGGTCATGCCCCGGGATATCGGGTCAGGAGGTCGATCCCGGGCAGATACGGCTCTCCGCGAAAATTCGCCGCGTTGGCGAACCGGGCGGCACAGGTCGCGATCGACTTGTCACATCCCTCGCTCACCTCCACCAACGCTCCAACCGCGCCAAAGCGCGGCTCCCGGCGCAACGTCACGAGCGCGCCCGCGGACGCGCCGATCGCATCCTCCAGCCCCGAATTGCCGCCGCTGATCCAGCGCAGCCGTCCCCCGGCCCGGCCACCCGCGATCGGCTCATCCGAATCCAGTGTCAGGACCGCCCCGTCCGCTGCGGTCACCCGCGCAAGCCGCCGCCGCCCCGCCATCGCCACCCGGCACCTTTTGTCGCCCAACTCGGCGCGGCACTCGGGCGATGTCGCCTCGACCACCGGCGCCTCCAGCGCCGCAACGATCCCCCTCAACTCGGCGGTCAGCACCCCGCGCTTCAATTCCACGGCGCCGATGGTGCCCTCACCCAGCGCTGCCGGTTCGATCGGGTTCGTCCAGTCTGTCGCGAACAGCGCTACCCGCGCGCCGTCCCACCGCCCGGCGAGCAGATCCGCCTCGCTGATCGCCGCCCCGGAAAGCGCGCCCGTTACATCCATGCTGTCAGCGTCGAATGATGCACTGCGCTGGATCGCCGACGGCGTCATCCCGGGCGCCGCGCGATAGATAAAGCCATCGACGGTCAGGTCACGATCGTGCGCCGTCAGCCCGATCGCCACGCCATCGCGCCGCTCGACCCGCCAGCACAAGGCGATCGTGGCAAGGGGCTCGTCGAGCCAGCTCATATGCGTTCTCCCTGAATACTCGCCGTCGCGGCGCCGTTCCGCTACGATTGGCGACGGTGACCCCTTCAACCACCACGCGCTGGCGACCCGTCGGCCCCGAGGATCTCGACGCCTTCAATGCCGCGATCATCGGCGAAATCGCCGTAACGCACAGCTTCCCTTAGACCTCCCGCACCTCGACCAGCGGCACGCTCGGAGCCGCGCCGGCCATGAAGGTCGCACGGTTCACGCTCAGCGAATCCTCGGCAAAGCGCACCGTCACGTCGAAGCGGAACCCCGCCGTCACCACCGCACCCGTGCCGGGCGGGGCGTCAAACACCACCATCCCGCCCGCGCCGAGCTCGAACGCCACGGTCTCCACCCCGTCCACCGCGACGCGCACGCTTCCGACCACCGGCCGGGTGATCCGTCGCGCGGTGTCGCCATAATGCTTGACCAGCACGAAGCCTTGCCGGTGACCATCGCCCTCGCCGATCAGCTGGTCGGTCGCGCCGGGCTCGCCATCGTCGTTCGAGCAATCGTCGAACGGATCCCGCAACCGAAAGGCGCGCGCCGGCCCCATTCGCGCGCGATAGAAAGCGAGCAGTTCGCGGATGTCCGCCTCGCTGCGTACCCCCGGTCCGACATCGTAGCGCGTCCGCGCCTGTGCCCAGGCGGCGTTGCGCGCCTCATGCCCGCCCGCGCTGGTCAGGATCGCAGTCGAAACCTCGGGCGCCACCTCCGCCTCGCGCCCCAGCGCGATCGGGAACAACACGTCGTCAAACGCCTGCATGCCGCTCTCCTGATCGAAGTGAACAAATCCATCGCGGATCACCTGCGGCAGTGCCCAGATGAAGGTCGCGGCGACCCCGCGCCGCCGCGCCGCCTCTGCCGCATCCGCAATTCCGCGCCACTGGTGCGCGTCCTCCGGTTTCAGCACGAACCCGGCGAAATAATGCTGGCGCGCGACCGGATAGCCCAGCCGCGCCTGCGCGAGCGCGACCCCATGCGCGCTCGCCACGGCATTGCCGGTCGCAGCCCAGTCATAATCCTCGAGCTGAAGCACATCGAACGCCGGAGAGGCCCAGCCGACCGGTAAATTCGCCCGCTTGAGTTCGGGCGCGAGGCGGTCGAGCACGGTCGGCAGATAGGCGAGCAACAGCAGCTCGGCTGCCGCCGCTTCTGCTCTTACCGCCGCACCCAGCGCCGCGGTCGATGCCGCGAGCAGCGCGCCGGCCGCGTCGAGCACGCCGGTATCGGGAGTGCCGCGCACATTCTGCTCAGGCGGATTCCCCAGCACCGCCTTCGCCGCTTCGTCATGGATGCACAACCGTCCGTCGGACATCACCCACCACCAGGGCTCACCCACCTGAAACCTGACCGGAAGGCCCGCGCCCTGCGCGATCCATACGAACGTCTTCGCAACCGCCTGCAGATAGGCCATCGCGCCGGAATGCGCGGGAGAGAGCAAGGTTGAAGGTGGCGTCCACCCGGTCAGCGCCGGGGATCCGTCCGCCGCCCGCTGCTTCCAGTCGTTCCAGCAATGCGCATCGAACAATTCGTAGCTCAGCGACCAGATCACGCCGAATCCCAGCGCTTTCGCGTGCGCGGCAAAATCGGCATGCCACGCCACGCACGGCGCATTGAGCGCCCCTCCGGTCAGGCTGACATAATAGCCGCCCGAAAGCGCCTCGAGCCGGAAATAATGGCTCATCCCGACATAGTGGACGATGTCCCCGCGATACCCCAGCTGCAGCGCGTTGCGCAGCAGCCGCGCCGGGGTCAGGTGATAGCTGTCGTCATAGCCGCTGCAGATCGACAGCCCATGCTCGGGCACCACGACGTCGCCGATGGCAAGAACAGCCCCCGGCCCCTCGACGATGATGCCGCTCAGCTCGACCCAGCCCCCGGCGGGCGCGGTCAGCGGCGCATCGGTCCCGGTATAGCCCTGCGGCACCAGGCTCACGAACATCCGGTCGATATCGCCGGCCCACACCGGATCGGCCTCGCCGGGCAGCATGAAGCCACCCGCCAGGTTGGCAAAGTCGAGCGACACCAGCGCATCCGCGGGCGCGCCCTGCGCATAGTTCCACAGCCGCACATACCAGGCGCGGGGTGTCCCTCCCGCATCCCGCCCCTCGATCGTCAGCACCGGGCCGTTGACCGCGTCGAGCGCCAGTACCCCGCCCGAACGCCACCGGAATCGCAGCCGGCACCCGCGGAAATCGCGGCTGGTCTCATAGGCGAGCAGCGGGTGATCGTGCCGGTCCTCGGCCTCCCAGATCAGCCCCGCCAGATCGTCCTGGCCATAGAAGATCGTATCGACGCGCAACCCGTCGGGCGCGGTCGTGGTCACCGCCGCCATCATCGGCCGCGGGAAATTGACGGTCCAGAAGCGCGGATCGAAGCGCGAGATCACGCCCTCAGTCTGCACCGTACGCGTGGATGCGAGCCACCAGCCCATTACTCCACTCCCGCCAGCGCCGTCCTGACGGCGCGCGCGACCTGCCGGCTCGATTGCCGCAGCGCGCCCGCACCCTCGCCCGGCGGCGCGTTGATCGTGATCGCCACGCGCAGAT
>CAZBYE010000080.1:0-11910 GCA_964496045.1 uncultured Stakelama sp. | reverse complement strand
GCGCCGACCCTGTTTAACCGTTGGGCTTTTCGAGGACGCTCTTGTCTCCTGCGGCAACGCGATACTGCTTGCCGCCCGTGCGCACGATTGCGAACATGGGCCTCTTCTCAATTCAAAAGCATGTGCCCGCGCAGGCCTGGCCCGGCGGGAGGAAGGGCGCGACTATGCGAATCGCCTGCCCAAGTCAACCTGAGTCTGGTTATTCCCGGGCATTTGCCCGTCGCACAGCCCGGCATCGCAATGTGCAGCCGGACGCATCCACGCCCTAGTGCCGGTGCTCGCGCTTCAGCTGGTAGCGGCCATCGCTATATTGCTCGAACAATCCGCCGATCGCGGGATGGTTGACCGGTTCGTCGCTGTCGTCGGTGACCAGATTTTGCTGGCTGACATAGGCGACGTAGCTCGACTCGGCGTTCTCGGCGAGCAGGTGGTAGAAAGGCTGATCCTTACGGGGGCGGGCGTCCTCCGGGATCGCTTCATACCATTCGTCGCTGTTGGCGAACACCGGGTCGATATCGAAGATCACGCCGCGGAAGTCGAACATCCGGTGCCGCACCACATCGCCCACATTGAAACGTGCGTGCGCGACCGGCGGCACGGGGACCCCGGCGGAGGAAAGGTCGAGAAAGTCATGGGCGCGATTCATGTCCTTCAATCTAGTGCGAATTGCGCGTCGCACAAGAAGTGCGGGAGGGCGCTTGTGCGGGATGAATCTTTGGTTTAGAGGCCCGCGCTCGACTGACCGGACCGGCGATTGCCGGCTCCTGGATCCCCTCGCGGAGAGGTGGCAGAGTGGTCGATCGCGCCGCACTCGAAATGCGGTTTACGGCAACGTAACGTGGGTTCGAATCCCACCCTCTCCGCCACTTCCTTCCCATCTGCATCGCCGATCCCGGCAAATCCGGCGCAACGGCAGGATTCCGCAGCGTCAATTCAATATCGGTGCGTGAAGATTCTTGGGCGCGAACCGGCTATATGTGCGTCATTAGTGCAGGAGCGGTGGGAGAGGGCAGCGGGTGGCAGCCGAGGCAGTGTCTGATCTGGAACGACTTGTCCGGCAATTTCGGCCGGCGCTGGTCGCCTTTTTCTCGCGGCGGGTCGCCAGCCCGGCGGAAGCAGAGGATCTGACTCAGGAAGTGTTTGTCCGGCTCGCCCAATCCAATATCGATGCTCTTGAATCGACCGAGGCGTTTATCTTCCGCGTTGCGACCAACCTGCTGCGCGACGGATCGCGCCGGGAACGGGTGCGCGCCGCCTATCGCGCGTCGTTCGAGCAGGAGGACGGGGTTGGGGTCGATACCCTCGACCCCCATCGTATCGCGGCGTCGCGCGAAACCATCGGCATCCTGTGGGCGGCCATCCAGGCACTCCCCGAACCGACCCAGCAAATCTTCATCCTGTACCGCGTCGAGAACATCCAGAAGCAGACCATCGCGGACAATTTCGGATACAATGTGCGTACCGTCGAAAAGCATATCTCCCGCGCTTTGGTGTTTCTGGCCCGCCGAATGGGAGGCCGGGCATGACCGCAGTGATTCAAGACGATACCCCCATGGACTATGAAGAGCAGGCTGCCGAATGGTGCTGGCGCATCGCGGATCGCGCGCTCACCGATCCGGAGCAGGCGCAGTTTGATGCCTGGATCCGGGCCGATCCACGTCACCAGCAGGTGTTCGACGAGATGGTGGCGGTCTGGAAGGGCACCGATACGATCGCCGAGATGCCGGGCTTCCTGTCGCTTCGTGCACGGGCACTGACGACAATGGAGAATGCGCGGGATCGCGACGAGGCCTCGTCCTATCGGCACAATCGCTGGTTCCATGGCTTTGCGGCTGCTGCAGCGTTGATCCTGATGGTTTGCGGCAGCTTCTGGTTCTTTGCCGATGGGGCCGATGTTTACGATACCGGGGTCGGCGAACGGCGGATCGTGCGCCTGGCGGATGGCTCGCGCATCTCGCTCGATGCATCGAGCCGGGTCCTCGTTTCCTATTCGGACGACCGGCGCGCGCTGACCCTCGAGCGGGGTCGCGCAAAATTCGACGTGGCGAAGGAGCCATTGCGCCCCTTCACCGTGACAGCGGGAAATCAGGCCGTCGTCGCGACCGGTACCGCCTTCAGCGTCGAGCTGCTGCGCGGGCAGATGCGTGTGCTGCTCTATGAAGGGCAGGTCGCGGTGGTCGCCCGGCCCGCCATCGGCAAGGCGGTAGCCGCCAAAATGGCCAGGCACGCTGAACGTGCTCCGGCGACCGAGCAGCTTCTGCCCGGGCAGGAATTGATCTCCAGCCTTTCTTCCGGCGCGGTCCGGGTCATGCCCGCGAAGATGGACCGGTCGCTGTCGTGGGAAGACGGGCGGCTCGACTTTGTCGACGAACCGCTGGCGCGCGCGGTGGAGCGAATTAATCGCTACACCGACACGCCCATTGTGGTCGGCGACGCGGCGGCGGGCCGTCTTCTGGTGAATGGTGTCTTCGATGCGGGCGATACGCAGAGTTTTGTCCGGGGAATGACGGCGTTGTTCCCCCTTTCGGCCAAGTATGATGCAAAGGGCGTCATGCTCGTTAGTGGAAAAGAGCCCCTCGCCTCAAAATAAATGGGCGCGAATCCGGCATACCCGCGTCTCTAGGAATAAGAGGGGCGGCACGATCGACCCCTCGAACAACGGGGGAGATGAGGATGTCGCACAGGCCGTACCTGCTTTCTGGGCTGGCGAGTGTAGCGTTGATTGCCAGTGCGACCGCGTCGCCGGCTTATGCGCAACAAGTATATGATTTCGATATTCCGTCGCAGGATCTTGGCGGCGCGCTGCGCGCTTTCGCCCGGACATCGGGCGTACAGGTGATTTTCGACGGCAACGCGATGCGCGGCAAGCGAAGCGTCCGCTATCGCCAGCGCTCAGCCCCTGAAGCGGCGTTGCAGACGCTGTTGCGGGGAACGGGCATGAACTTCCGCCGTGACGGCGGCATTTACGTGATCGTTCCGGTGGGAACTGTGGCCCAGCCCACGGCCAGTTCGACACCGAGCTCTCCGGCCCCGGTGGCGGCGCCGACCGCGACCCAGGAGGACGTGGCCGAGGAGGACGATGCAGAGATCATCGTCACGGCGCAGAAGCGCGCTGAGCGGATCATCGATGTTCCGATCGCGATGACGGCGCTGTCGGGAAGCGCGCTGGATGACCGCAAGATCGAGGGGGGATCGGAGCTGCTGCGCGCAGTGCCGAACGTCAACTTCTCGAAGGGCAATTTCAGTATGTACAATTTCTCGATCCGCGGGATCGGGACCAAGGCCGTTTCGGCGTCGAGCGACCCTGCTGTTGCAGTTAGTTTCAACAACACGCCGCTCGTCCGGAACCGGTTGTTCGAGTCGGAATTCTTCGACTTGCAGCGGGTGGAAGTGCTGCGCGGCCCGCAGGGCACGCTCTATGGCCGCAACGCGACCGCGGGTGTGGTCAACATGATCCCGGCGCTTCCGGCGCCGGACTTCGCGATGGACGCCAAACTCGAGGTCGGCAGCTTCGACACGATGCGCGCGAGCGGGATGCTCAACGTCCCGATCAGCGATACGCTCGGCATCCGCGTGGCTGGCGCCTTCACGAGCCGCGACGGGTTCGACTACAACACCTTCTCCAAAAAGCGGGTCAACGGCCGTAGCCTGTGGTCGACCCGGGTGTCGGCCAAGTGGGAGCCGAGCGACCGGTTCAGCGCCAACTTCATCTGGCAGCATTTTGAAGAAGATGACGATCGCGCGCGCACGGGAAAGCAGCTGTGTACCCGCGATCCGGGGCCGGCCATGGTGGGCAATGTCGCGGTCACTGATCCGCTGCTGCAGGGCCGGATGAGCCAGGGCTGTCTGCCCGGTTCACTCTATGACGATGCCGCCTATGGGGTGCCCAACGGGCGCAGCCTCGTCTTCGCGCTGGTTCCGGCCGAAGGGATCGGTATCGGCTGGCGGCGAAACCCAAACGGCACGCGTGGTCCCCAGGTGTTCGCGACCAATTCGAGTGACGTCTTTGCCGGCGTAACTCAGTCACGCGACCTGCGCGAGATTTCGACCAGCTACGATCCCAAGTTTCGCGCGACGAACGACCTGTTCCAGCTCAACCTGCAGTTCGAGCCGTCGGAAGGGTTGCAACTGATATCTCAGACGGCGTTCGCGCGTGACCGCTATTACTCGACCCAGGATTACAACCGCTTCGTCAGCAACCCTATCTTCAACGATTCGACCGACCCCACGCTGGTGGCCGGTAACAATCGGCCGTTCGACCTGGCGCGTTTCCCCGGGCCGACGCCAGGAGGGGTTTTCTGTGATCCGCAACTCGGTTGTTCGAATCGCATGCTCTCCGCCGATCTCAACCGTTCGCGCAACCAGCAATGGTCCCAGGAGCTGCGTCTGCAGTCGAGCTTTGATGGGCCACTTAATTTCAATCTTGGCGTCAACTACCTGAATTTCAAAACGCAGGATGACTATTACGTCTTCAACAACTTCTTCACATTGATTGGGCAGTGGTTCTATAGCGAGGATGTCGCGAACCAGAATAACGTGCTCCGTCCATGCGAACTTGGGTTTGAAGGTCGCGAATGTATTTACGTAGACCCCAATCCGATTGGCAGCCTCAATGACCAGGGGCACAATTATTTTCTGAGTCGGAATGGCGTGCGGGTCAAAAGCTGGGCGGCTTTTGGTGAGGTGTACTGGAATGTCAGCAGCAATCTGAAGCTGACGCTTGGCGCGCGCTATACCGATGACAGGAAGATATCGACCCAGGTCCCAAGCCAGTTGTTGCTTGGTGGCGGTACAGCTACCCAATTTGTCGGGGATACCACTGGCGGAAGGGTGAATAGTGGTTATCCCGCGCTGCCTGATATCAATCAGGGGTGGAACGAATTCACCGGGCGCGCCGTACTTGACTGGAAGCCGGACCTTGGGTTCACCGATGATACACTGATCTATGTCTCCGCATCGCGGGGCTATAAGGGCGGTGGAACCAATCCGCCTCGTGTCGATGTCAATCCGGCGATCGTGCAGTATCAGCCTTTGGCGCAGACGTTCCGGCCGGAATATCTCAACGCCTTTGAAATCGGCATGAAAAACAGTTTCGATGGCGGGCGGTTTATCTTGAACGCCACGGCATTTTACTATGACTATAAGGACTATCAGATTTCGCAGATCGTCGATCGAATCTCGTACAACGAGAATTTCGACGCGACCAGCTGGGGACTGGAGTTCGAGGCGGCCTGGCGGCCCTCACGGGCATTCCGGCTCGATGCCAATCTCGGCTATCTGAAGACGCGGCTGAAGGACGGTGCGCAGTCGATCGACGTGATGAACCGGACGCAGGGCAATCCTGACTGGGTCGTGCTTCGTCCCTGGATCCAGGCGCCGTCAAACTGCATCGCGCCACGCGCACTCGTCGAGCGTATCCTGCGAGGGCCTGCGGGCCTGCGACCCACCGCGCTCATGGGACTCTGTCCTGGAACCCGCATCGGCGACTTCAATCCGGGCACGGCGGGCGGTGTCAACTTTCACCAGTTCCTCGGATTCACGTATAATGCTCTGGCGCCGTACAACCCGGCAACCATCGGCCTCAACATCGATCAGGGCGGCAGTGGGGCGCCGAATGGCGCGCGCGGCTTTGCCGCCGATCTGTCCGGCAATGAGCTGCCGAACTCGCCGCGGGTGACCTTCAATGTCGGCGGGCAATATACGTTCTTCATCGATGATGGAAGTTGGGAGCTGACCTTCCGCGGTGACTATTACCGTCAGTCGGAAAGCTATGCCCGGATCTACAACACCGAATATGACCGGTTGAAGGCCTGGGACAATCTCAACCTCGCGGTGACGCTGGCGCGGCCGGCATCGGGCCTGACCTTTCAGCTCTATGTAAAGAACGTCTTCAATGACGCGCCGATCACTGACTTCTTCACAAACGCGGATGATACGGGATTGAGCACGAATGTATTCACCTTGGACCCGAGAATTATAGGGTTCAGCATGTCTAAGAAATTCTAAAGTATATATTTCATCTAATCTACTCGATTGATTGGAGTTGAATAAGATTAGTCATTTGATACAATAGAATTGCGACTCGGAGTCGGTTCTTAAGTAAGGCCGAAGTGTTGTCGTGCGTATAGTTGGTTAAAATGCAGTAGGAGAGGATAAATGAAGAAATTTATTTGTTTGGCCGCCGCGACTGTTGCGCTTGTTGCTTCGCAAGCCGCCAATGCGCAGACTTTCCTTTCGCCGGGTGGCCCGTATACCTATAGCGGGGCAGTGGATGTAACCAAGGACAGCATCACGCTTAACTGCACCCTGTCTGCCGATATCACCAATAGCGCGGGCGCTCTCAGCGTTGATAACATTACCCTGACCGGCGGGTTTCTGGGCCTCTGCGCTTCGGTTACCTTCCTGAGCCAGCCATATAGCGCAACGTTCTCGGCGCCCAACCTTACGCTCCATAACGTCCATGCACGGGCAGCAACGAATGGGACCGAGTGCTTCGGCGATCTCGTCCTGGTTCAGACCGGCACTGGGAGCGATACGTTTACTGTCAATGCCATCCTTCCGAAGCTTAGCGGTGCCAATGACTGCCGGATTGATAATGGCAGCATCAGCTACCCCTAAAATTGCTCCCAATCACCGTTCCTAATTCGCGGTGACACTCTGGCAACTTTATGGGCGCCCCTCGTGGCGCCCTAATTTTTCCAGGAGCGATGGCTGCCCTGGTGGCGCACTGCTGAATTCGCCGATCGGGAATGACGCCCGGAGGGCGCGCAAGATCGGGCTGGTTCAACAGCAGTCCGAATTGTCTCGGGAATGCGTGCAGTCTCGCCGTAAGTGAAAGTGTATGATTCGATTCAGGAAGCGACCGACCCGGATCTGCTGCGGCTCTGATTCCCGGAGCTTCTCACGCTACGCCTTCGCGATTGCACCGAACCGCCATTGGGTATCGGCGCTGGCGATCAAACAAGTCCTGCGTGCCATTTTGTCATTGTCTGTAGTGCTTGGGCCGCACGTGCGTGCCCAAACCGATAAAGGGGGCGTCGCGGCGGAGCCGGTCTCGCAAGAGACCGCTCCGCCCGGCGTTATTCTTCCGACGAAGGGACCTGACGAGATCGTCATCGTCGGCCAGCGCTATGGCGAGGCCAAAGTGGGCGCGGAGACCGAGTTCAGCGAGGAAGAGATTGCCAGCCACGGCGCCGACAGCATCCAGGATCTGCTGTCCCGCCTTAAGCCCTTTATCGATGATGGTGAGGAAGAGCCGGTTCTCCTCATCAATGGCCAGCCGGCGGGCTTCGACCGGTCAATCCTGGCCTTTCCTGCTGAGGCGCTGGACCGTCTTGCCGTGCTCAAGCCCGAAGCGGCCGCGCGTTACGGGCATCCGTCCGGGCGGCGGGTCGTCAATCTGGTTCTTAAGAAGCGCTTTTCGAGCCTCAATGCCGATGCCGCAGTCAGCGGCGCGACGCGCGGTGGGCAATATGGCGGCAACCTGTCGGTCGGCCGGACGGCAATCAACGGGCCGACGCGCTGGAACATACAGGCACGCGTCAGCCATGACAGCGCGTTGCGTAAGAGTGCCAGGAACATTCCCGTGCGCCCTGGCAGCTTCGACGCGACCGGCTATGTGTCCGCCCCCGGCGGTGGCGAGATCGATCCGGCGCTCAGCCTCCTCGCCGGAGGAGCGGTTTCGGCGGCAGCCATCCCGCCCGGCGCGATATCGCAAGCGCCGACGCTGGCCGACTTCGCCGCGAGCGCTGGCGACAGCCATCCACTCGATCCGAATGCCTTCGAAACCCTGATGCCCTCGCGGCGCAGCATCGGACTCGGCCTTGGGGTAACGCGTCCATTGGGGGCATTCTCGGCATCCGTCAGCGTCAACGCCAACCGCAGTGCCAGCCGCGCGACCCGCGGCTTGCCGATGGCATCGATCATCCTGCCCGGCGGCAGTCCCTGGTCTCCATTCGCCGGCGATGTGATCCTGACACGGCCCTTTGCGGGACGACGCGCGCTGCGTAGCGACAATGACACTGAATCGGCCGGTATTTCGTTCACGCTGACGGGTGTGATTGGCAGCTGGCAGACCAATTTCTCGCTCGGTTACACGCGCAGCTGGGCGCGCAGCCTGTTGGAAAGCGGGGTCGATACCGGCCGCGTTCAGCAACTGGTCGATGACGAGGATCCGGGTTTCAATCCCTATGGCCGATGGGACGAGCGTCTGTTGACCGCTCGCCGCAATCGTTCGCAGGGAGAGAGCATCAATGCGCGGCTCAACGTCAAAAAAAATCTCGTCACGCTTCCGGCTGGCCCGGTGTCCGCCAATCTTTCGGTGAATGCGGGCCGGAGCCGGTCCGAGAACTGGCAAAGCGACAATCTGGGTGGCCCTGCGACGCGCACCGGATCGGCGCTGGCGCGCATGGATGGTAGTTTGACATTGAGCGTGCCGGTTTCCCGCGCCGGTGAAGGCGAGATCCTGTCTCTCGGAACCATCGGCCTCGATCTGACTGCGAGCGCGCAGACGATGACGAACAGCCGGCTGCAGAAGCGATACAATGGCGACCTCAGCTGGGCGCCTATCCCGAACATCCAGCTTCGGGGCTCGATCGGACATGCCGAGACTGCGCCGTCCTTCAACCAGCTGGACGACCCGATCCTCACGACGGTCAACCGGATCTTCGACTATTCGCGTGCCGAGATGGCCGATGCGATCTGGATCACCGGGGGGAACCCGGCCCTAAGGCGCGGCACGCAGCGGAGCACAGCGCTGGCGGCGACGATCCGGCCGCTGGGCAACGAGGCCATTTCGCTCAATGTCGCCTATCGCCGGGATGTCGCCAAGGGCGGTGTCGCGGGGTTCCCCGAATTGACGCCGGTCATCGAAGCCGCCTTTCCCGAGCGCGTGACGCGCGACGCCAATGGCCGACTGGTCTCGGTCGATGCGCGGGCGATCAACATCGCGCGCTCGACCGACTCAGACCTCTCCTCCGGCATTGCATTGCGCTTTCCGACCAAGCCGGCCCCGAACGCCACCCGGTTCAGTTTCGCGCTCAGGCACCGGTGGCGGCTGAAGAGCGAACTGCTCACCCACCCGGGTATTCCCGCGATCGATCAGCTGGCACAAAGCGGCCAGTCCCGCCACAGCCTGTCGTTCCAGGCGACGGCCGGAAAACGGGGATGGGGAGGGACTCTGGGGGCAAACTGGAGCAGCGCGTCGCGAGTCACCAATGGCGACCTGATCCTCAACACCAAACCTCCGGTCACCTTCAACTTGTCGATGTTCGCCGAACCCCAGCATTTGTCCCGTTCGGTCGGGAAGGGGAGCGTGCTGGACGATCTCAAGATCTCGCTCGACGTTCAGAATCTTTTCAACGGGTATCGCCGGGTGACCCGGGGAGATGGCAGCACGCCGCCGGGCTTCAGCCGCGATGAAGTCGATCCGCTTGGACGGGTCATTCGGATGACGGTCCGGAAGCGATTCTAGCATCCGCCGCGGGTGTCCGGATCAGCGCACGCGCGTCCAGATCTTGGTCCGGCAGAAGAAGGCAACGCACCCTTTGAGCTCCAGTTTCCCGTCGGGAAGCAGCTTCAGATAGCCCTTGCGCGCGCCGCTGCCCGTCTCGGGGTCATAGACGGGGCCGCCCTGCCATTCCGCCGGTCCGCCGGTGAAGCCCTGCAGCACGACCAGCCCCTTGAGCTTGCGCGTGCGCAGCCCTGCGTCCGAATTGCGCAGGTCGGTGAGATCCGGGTTGGCGCGGAGCCGGGCGGCATCGACGACCCTGCCGCACAGCGCCGCACCACAGCGATAGATCTGGACCTGGCCGCCTTCGGTGCCGGTGGCCCAGATACCGGTCAGGTCCCGCGCGGCGGCGGGTGATGCGAGAGCTGCGAGACCGGCGATGATCGCAACGACGCGGATCATGCTGCGGGGCAGCGGAAGCGGTATGAACATCGGACCTCGGTCAAGTAATTTACACCAATGTAAATAACCGGGGTTGGCCAGCGGTGCAATGCTCGATTGCATGGTCGGGCGGCAGCCCGCTGACCCTGAGCCGCGGAACGCGATCCGCCACGTGCCGGCGTCGACGCTGCTCGGCACGATTCTGTTCGACGGGTCTGTATGAGGCATCCGTTGAAAACACGGTTCGGCGACCTCTTCCCGAATCCGCAGCTGCGGCCGGAAACCCGGTGCTGTCCGGGTATTTGCTGGAAGTGGGAAAGGTGTCCTTCTGGACACGGGAAGGGCGTGTAAGCCCTTGGAATAATTGGTCGGGGCGACAGGATTCGAACCTGCGACCCCCACACCCCCAGTGTGATGCGCTACCAGGCTGCGCTACGCCCCGACCGAGGCACGGCCCTCTAGGCGCACCGGACAGGCGATGCAAGGGCCAATGCCTGCCGGTGCGGCGTGCCGTTGCCGCAGGGCCACAGTCCCGGCAATGGTTGCACCTGCGCAACGCGCATGGTAGCGCGCGCCGCTTGAACACGGGGCCTTCAGCCCCCACCATTCTGGCCAGCCAAACAGGCCCGGGGAACTATGATCATCTCACCAGCATATGCACAGGCCGCGGGAAGCGCGGCAGGCCAGAGCAGCGCCGCCGGATCGTTTCTGTCGATCGCGCCGCTGATCCTGATCTTCGTCGCTTTCTACTTCCTGATGATTCGCCCGCAGCAAAAGCGGATGAAGACGCTTCAGGCGTCGATCGGCGACATGAAGAAGGGCGACACCGTCGTCACCGGCGGCGGACTGGTCGGCAAGGTGGTGTCGGTTGACGATGCCTATGCCAATGTCGAGATCGCGACCGGCGTGAAGGTCAAGGTCGTCAAGGCGACCATCGTCGAAGTCCAGCCGCTCGGCAGCGGCAAGCCGGCGAACGACTGAACATGCTGGATTTCCCGAAGTGGAAGGTGTGGGCGGTCTGGCTGTCGATCGCCGTCTGCTTCCTGCTCGCCATCCCGAGCTTCGTGCCCGAGAATGTCCGCGAACGCTGGCCCTCGTGGGTGCCGCAGCCGTCGATCAACCTCGGCCTCGACCTTGCGGGCGGCAGCTCGATCCTGCTTGAGGCGGATACCGCCGATCTCGCCAAGACGCGACTTTCGACCAAGCGCGATGAGATCGAGACCGAGTTCCGCCGTCAGGATCCGCGGATCGACATCGGCGACATCTCGATGCGCGATGGCACGATCAGCTTCATGGTGCGCGACGTCGCTCAGGTCGATGCTGCGCGGGAGCGTCTGCTCCAGCTGACCGGCAGCGGCGCGGGCATGACGGGCCAGCGCGAATGGACGATCGAGGTGCGCGACGGAACGCGCTTCATCGTGACTCAAACGCAGGCCGGACTCGACCAGGCGGTCAAGCAGGCGATGGCCGACGCGCGTGAAGTCGTCGATCGCCGCATCAACTCGCTCGGCACGCTTGAGCCGACCATCGTTCTCGAAGGCCGCAGCCGCATCCTCGTCGAGGTGCCGGGGCTCAAGGATCCCGAGGCGCTCAAGCAGCTGCTCGGCAAGACTGCGCGGCTTGAGTTCAAGCTCGTCGATGTCGCCGCGAACCCGGCGCAGATCGCCGCCGGCACCCCGCCGATCGGTGGCGAGCTTCTGCCCTATCCGAATGCGCCTGCGGGCCTGCCCTATGTCGCGTATCCGACGCGCGAGGGGCAGCAGCCGATGATCGCGCTCAAGCGGCAGACGATCGTCAGCGGCGATCAGCTGATCGACGCCAAGCAGGAATATGACCAGGAACAGCGAGTCGTCGTCGGCTTTACCTTCGACAGCCAAGGCGGCCGCCGCTTCGCACAGGCGACACAGCAGAATACCGGCAAGCCGTTCGCGATCATCGTCGATGGCCAGGTGATCTCCGCGCCCAACATCAACGAGCCGATTCTGGGCGGCAAGGGGCAGATTTCGGGCGGTTTCACCACC
>CAZBYE010000079.1:0-11944 GCA_964496045.1 uncultured Stakelama sp. | reverse complement strand
GGACCAGATCGCCGATATAGATGATGTTGTCGTTCTTGAGGCAGTTGGCCGAACGGACCGACAGCTCCAACTCGTCCACCTTCTTGAGAAGGTAGCGGTTGATCGTCGCGGTATCGCCCGCGCCGCCTTCCGACGCAGCCGGAGCGGCCACGCCGATCGGCGCCGAACGGGTGACGGCCGAATCGTCGAAGTGGACGAACAGCGCGAGCTGGTCCTGCAGGATGCGCGCAGCATAGGCCACGGCGTCTTCAGGGGTCACGGTGCCGTCGGTCTCGACCGAGAGGCTTAGCTTGTCATAGTCGAGCTCCTGCCCGACGCGGGTGTTCTCGACCTTGTAGCTGACCTGACGGACCGGCGAGTAGAGCGCGTCGACCGGGATCAGGCCGATCGGCGCATCGGCCGGGCGGTTCGCAGCGGCAGGGACATAGCCCTTACCGGTGTCTGCGGTCAGTTCCATGTTGAGCGTCGCACCATCGTCGAGGTGGCACAGGACCAGATCGGGGTTCATCACTTCGATGTCGCCCGAAACCGCGATGTCGCCAGCCTTGACTTCGGCCGGGCCGGTCGCGCTGAGCTGAAGGCGCTTGGCGCCCTCGCCCTGCATCTTGAGCGCGATCTGCTTCACGTTGAGCACGAGGTCGGTCACGTCCTCACGCACGCCGGCGAGCGACGAGAATTCGTGAAGGACGTTCTCGATCTTGATCGAGGTCACCGCCGCACCCTGAAGCGACGAGAGCAGCACGCGGCGCAGCGCGTTGCCGAGCGTCAGGCCAAAGCCGCGCTCCAGCGGTTCAGCGACGAACGTCGCCTTCCGCTTGCCGTCACCGCCCTTTTTCTCAAGGCCGTTCGGCTTCTTCAGTTCCTGCCAGTTCTTTGCGTTGACAGACACAGGCTTCCCCTGGGTTGGGCAGGACGGGGGGCAGTCCTGCCAGGATTGGAGCCGCCTCCGGCCCGGATCCGGCACCCCGGATCCGCGGCGGAGGCGGAAAGTCAAATCAGACGCGACGACGCTTGCTGGGGCGAACGCCGTTGTGCGGGATCGAGGTCACGTCGCGGATCGACGTGATCTGGAAACCAACCGCCTGCAGCGCGCGCAGTGCCGACTCACGACCCGAACCCGGGCCCTTGACCTCGACCTCGAGCGTGCGGACGCCGTGCTCAGCGGCCTTACGGCCCGCGTCTTCAGCAGCGACCTGCGCGGCGTACGGGGTCGACTTACGCGAGCCCTTGAAGCCCATCATGCCGGCCGACGACCAGCTGATCGCGTTGCCCTGGGCATCGGTGATCGTGATCATGGTGTTGTTGAAGCTGGCGTTCACATGGGCGACGCCTGCAGTGATGTTCTTGCGTTCGCGACGGCGAATACGCTGCGGAGCTTGTGCCATTATTCAGTAATCCTTCGAATCTGCGAAGAAGGCGGGCCGCCGGTCAAGCGGCCCAGCGGCTTACTTCTTCTTACCAGCGATCGGCTTCGCCTTGCCCTTGCGGGTGCGCGCATTGGTATGCGTGCGCTGGCCGCGGACAGGCAGGCCTTTGCGATGACGCAGGCCGCGATAGCAGGCGAGGTCCATCAGGCGCTTGATGTTCATCGCGGTTTCGCGACGAAGATCGCCTTCGACGGTGTAGGCGCCGTCGATGGTTTCGCGGATGTGGAGCACTTCCTGGTCGGTCAGGTCCTGCACGCGACGCTCGGCAGTGATGCCCAGCTTCGTCGTGATTTCCTTAGCCTTCGCAGGGCCGATGCCGTGGATATACTGAAGCGCGATCAGTACGCGCTTGTTCGTCGGGAGGTTAACACCCGCAATACGTGCCATGAATCTTGTTCTCCCAGCTCCACGGGGCGTGCATGGCAGCAAACCCCATCTCGTAGCGTTGACCCGAAACGCAGTCGCGCGGCACACGCTCAATAGCGCTGCCGGTCGAACGGGTTTCGGAAGATGCGCGACATATGGAGTCGGACCCGCGCTGTCAAGCGCCGGGACCGATGCGTTCCGCGTCGCAGTGACATACACCATCCGGCGGGTGCGGCCAAGCGAATGACGATCAGCCGCCCCGTTCGGCCGCTGTCTTCAATCCCGGCATCTGCGCGCCGATCACACCATCCACCGCCGCCGCGAATCCGGAAAGTCCCGCAGGATGGTAGCCGCCGGCGACGTAAATGACGGTGAGCTCCGTCCCCTGCCCCGCCGGCTTGAGCGTGAAGGTCATTGTCGCGCTCACCGCACCGCTCTGCAGCGGGCCGAACGCGCCGGATATGCGCAGCGCCTTGCCGCGCACGGCATAGAGGGTGCGGCCATGTTCGACGCCACCGCCCGCCAGTTTCTCGCACCAGCAACCGCCGGGACGCGTGTCCCAGCTGATATTGGCGCTGTCGCCCGAATAGGTGTGGTCCCTGCTCCACCAGACCGCGGGCCGGGCGATCGTATCCCACACCTTCTCAGGCGGAGCGGCGATGATCAGCTTGTGAGTCGATACGAACCCGCCCGGCTCGGATTTTGTCACTTCGGCCGCCGCGGGCCAGCCGGCCAGCAGCGCCGCCACCACGATCATCTTGCGCATCATTCGCCCTCCTGTGCGCAAAGGCTGATCCTGCCGCGATACGCCGTCAAATCATTTCGCGGCGGCGTTCAATCGCCGGGCAGGTCGATGGCCGCGACCAATCCCGGGCTGTTGTCGCCAAGGCTGAGGCGGCCATTGTGAAGCCGCGCGACGCTGTCGACGAGCGCGAGGCCGAGCCCGGCGCCGGACTGGCCGCGCGCGCCATCGAGGCGGCCGAAGCGGGCGAGTGCGGCGGCGCGATCGGCTTCGGCGATGCCGGGCCCCTCGTCGGCCACGGACAGTGCGATGCCGCCGCCCGGCGTTCGGGCGAGACTCAGGCGAATCTGCGTGCCGGGTGCATATTTGAGCGCATTGTCGATCAGGTTCGCCAACGCCTGCGACAGGAGTTCGCGATGCACCGGACGCGCGCTCAGCGGTTCGGCGGGCAATTCGACCGAGAGCGTGGCGCCCGCATCCTCGACGACAGGCGCGTAGAGTTCGCCAAGCTCCTCGAGGATTTCGGCGAGGTCGACGCGCTGGAAGGTCCCGGCGTGCCCCGCCTCGGCACGCGAGATCTCCAGCAAAGTACTCAGCATCCGGAGCATGATGTCCGCCTCGGCGAGTACCCCCGTAAGCGCGGTGTCGCGCTGCGCCGGGTCCGCGGCGGCCGCGGCCTGCTCGGCACGGCTGCGCAGGCGCATCAGCGGGGAGCGGAGGTCGTGACCGACGCTGTCAGTAACCACGCGCAGTTCGCTGACCAGCCGCTCGATCCGCTCGAGCATGCCATCAACGCGCGCGCCGAGCCGGTCGAACGCATCGCCGCCCGTTCGTCGCAGGCCCACCCGGCGCGACATGTCGCCTGCGGCTGCGCCATCGACGACATCGGCGATCCGGTCGACGCGGCGGGCGACATAGCGGCTGACGATCATCCCGCCGACGACGCCAAGCAGGATCGCCGCGGCAATCGCCCAGAACAGGGCACGCTCGATCGCCCGCTGGGTTCGTTCCCAATCGTTGAGAAGGCGCCCGGAGACCAGATAATCATGACCGAGCGGGCGCGTGACGGTGCCGGCCTCGCTCGCCGACCATGGGGCGTCGGCGCCGATCACCCCGATTGCGAACCCGGCGCGCGGCGCGCTGCGCAACTGCACCGGGCCCACGCCGATCCGCCGCCTGCCCTTTGCGTCCACGACGAGCGCAACGAGTGAATCGTCGTCCGCGCTGGCTTCGTCGATCGCGGCGGTCAATGCAACGACACCGCCCGAGCGATGGACCGAGGCGAGAGTCGCTGCCTGTTCGGTGGCGTCGCGGCGCAGAACATCGATCGCGTCGTCATGGGTCTGCTGCCAGACCAGAATGGCGAGTGCGAGCGCCGTCGCGATCGAAAGCAGTGCCGTCAGCGCCGCGATCCGGACCGTGACCGGGAGGCGATTCACCGATCCACGGCCAGCCGGTATCCGGCGCCACGCACCGTATGCAGGATCGGCGGTTCCATCCCGTCTTCGAGCTTACGCCGGAGGCGGCCCATATGGACATCGACGACGTTCGATCCGGGATCGAAGTGATAATTCCAGACCTTTTCGAGCATCATCGTCCGGGTCACCACCTGCCCCGCGTTCCGCGCAAGATACTCGAGCAATGCGAACTCACGCCCCCCGATCACCAACTGATGTCCCTGACGCGTCACGGTACGCGCGATCAGGTCGATTTCCAGATCGCCGACGACAAGCCGCGCGGGCGGGGAAACGCCGGTCGACGACCCGCCACGCCGCAGCAGCGCACCGACGCGGGCGAGCAGTTCCGAAAAGGCAAAGGGCTTGGGAAGATAATCATCCGCTCCCGAATCGAGCCCCGCGATGCGATCGTCCACGGTGCCCAGCGCCGAGAGCACCAGCACCGGCGTCGCGATGCCGGCCGCCCGGATCGCGGCGATCATCGCCAGCCCGTCGAGGCCGGGCAGCATGCGATCCGCGACGATCGCATCGAAGACGCCCTCGCTGGCCAGGAACAAACCATCGCGCCCGTCGCGCGTTTGCTCCGCGGCGAAGCCCGCCTCCGTCAGCCCCTTGGCGATATAGGCGGCGGTGGCTGCGTCATCCTCAACGATCAGGATCTTTCGGGTCATCGACGACGCCTCATGTTGCGGCGATCCGGAAGCCCCCCATGGCCGGGAAGCTAAAGACGCAGAAGGCCGGCGGAAAGGGGATTCCGCCGGCCTTCGATCAGGCAAAGAAGACAGGTCGCTCGGGAATTACGATGCCTTCTTTGCCTTGTGGTGCTTCGTGACCTTCACGGCCTTGGCCGGCTTCTCGGCCTTCACCGGCTTTTCGGCCCGGGGAGTCGAGGTCATCGACTTGGCCGTAGCGAGGGTCGGAGCGGCGATCAGCGACAGGGCGACGGCGGAGAACAAGATCTTGCGCATAGCTTCAGGTCCACATCGTTTCCGGGAGAGGCCAAACGCCGCGCCCTGCCCCGCTTCTAGGCCGCTCTACCCGTCGTGACGGTGACCGGCAGATGAAGAGTTTTTCATCTTACGGACGCATCCTTCGCGGCCGTGCTTCGATCGAGGAAGTCGAGGATCGTCTTCCACAGATGGACACTGACGCCCGGCCCGCCGACCTTGTGGGTCTGGCCGGGGTAGAGCATCACGTCGAACGGCACCGCCGCGCCCTGCAGCTTTGACATCATCACCGTCGAGTGCTCGAGCACGACATTGTCGTCGGCCATGCCGTGGATCAGCAGCAGCGGATCGCTGATCTTCGTGGCGTCGGCGACGGTGTTGGCCTTGTCATAGGCGCTCTGCACCTTGCGCGGATCGCCCATATAGCGCTCGGTATAGTGGGTGTCGTAGAGTTCCCACTTGCTCACCGGCGCACCCGAAACGCCCGCGGCAAAGGTCCCCGGCGCGGCCTGGAGCATCTTGAGCGTCATATAGCCGCCGTACGACCAGCCATAGGTGGTGATCTTTCCCGGATCGACGAAGTCGAGTGTCTTGAGATACGCCGCGCCGGCGAGCTGGTCCTGAACCTCGACTCCGCCCATCGCCTGGAACAGGTGATCCTCAAACGCCTTGCCGCGGTTGGCCGCGCCGCGATTGTCGAGCACGAACCAGATATAGCCGCGGTCGACGATATATTGCTGGAGCGCGCCGCCCCACTGGCGGCTGACCTGCTGCGAATGCGGGCCGCCATAATGCTGGAAGAACACCGCGTACTTCTTGCCCGGCTCCAGCTTGGGGGTGATCATCTCCCAGTGCAGGTCGGTGCCGTCGGCAGCCTTGATCATGCCGAACTGCTTGGCGCGATGCGCGGCGAGATAGGGCGCATAGGGATGGTCGCCCGCGACCTTATTCTCATTGACCCAGGCCAGGCGCTTGCCCGCCGCGTCGGTCAGCATCACCTGGGCCGGCTGATCACCCTTTGAGCGGGTGACGACGATGCGGCTGGCGGTATCATTGGTCTTGGCGGCGTACCAGAAGCCCGGCTCGCTGATCCGCGTGATTGCGCCGGGCTTGTTCAGGTCGAGCGTGTAGAGATGCCGTTCGAGCACGCCATCCTTGTTGCCGAGGAAGGTCACCCGCCCCTTCGCCTCGTCCACACCGACCAGCTCGGCGACTTCCCAGTCGCCCTTAGTCAACTGGGTCCAGTTGCCGTCCTTGAAGCGATAGAGATGGCCATGGCCGTCACGCTCGGACCACCAGATCAGGCTGCCGTCCTTGAGCGGGCGATAGGCGTCGGACAAATTGACCCAGCTGCGTTCGCCCGATTTTTCGCTGAACAGGATGCGCGACTTGCCGGTGGCAGGATCGACCGTAAGCATGTCGAGCACGGTCTGTGCGCGGTTCTGGCGCTGGACCAGCAGCGTCTTGCCGTCGGGCGTCCAGTCGACCCGGGCGAGGTAGATGTCGGTCTCGGTACCCAGATCGACCTTCACCTTGCCGCTGCCATCGGGGTTGATGACGTAGAGGTCGACCAGCACGTTGGCGCTGCCCGCCTTGGGGTAGCGCTGGTCATAGACCCGCGTCCCTTCCGCACCGATCGCTGCGCGGCTGACGATGCCGACCGGCGTCTCATCAAAGCGCTGGACGGCGATGCGCTTGTCGTCGGGCGACCACCAGTAACCGGTGCGGCGACCCATCTCTTCCTGCGCGACGAACTCCGCCTCGCCGAAATAGACATTGCCCTTGCCCTCGGTCGTCGCCTTGCTCTCCGCGCCGGTGGCGAGGTTGAGCACCACCAGATTCTGGTCGCGAACATAGGATGCGAAATGGCCGCCGGGGCTGATCTCGGGATTCAGCTCCCCCGCCTCGCTCCTGGTCAGCCGCCGCACGTCGCCGGCCAGCGTCGCGAGGTAGAGGTCACCATCGAGCGGCACCAGGACCGACTTGCCGTCGGGCGCCCAGTCATAGGCGACGATCCCCCGCGTCCCGCCGACACGCGCGCGCCCCCGCTCCATCCTCTCCGCTTCGGACAGTTCGGCGCCGGTACCGACCTTCTTGCTGTCGACCAGCATTCGCCATTCGCCCGACGTGGTGTCCATGGCCCACAAATCGTAGCGGTCGCGGTCCTCGGCGCGGTTGCGCAGGACGGTTACATATTTCCCGTCGGGCGAAAGCTTCAGCACGCGCGGATTGCTGCCCGCCAGATCGGGGCTGGCGAAGACCCGCTCGAGCGTCAGTTTCTGCGGCGCCGCCTGCTGCGCCTCAGCCGGCATCGCCCACACGCTCGCCATCATCACGCCCGCCAACCATCGCTTCATCAAACCTCTCCGGAACAAGGCGTCGCTTATTGCGGAGCGTTCACGAGCGGTAAAGCGCCATGGCTGTTGAAGGGCAAACGGTTTGGGGGAATATCCATTCACGGAACGGACGCGTAACGGTGCGAGTTATCGCCCAGTCCAGTAACAGAGGAACGATCATGACCAAGCGAATGACCAAAGGCATCGCTACCCTCGCTCTCATGGCGACGGTGTTCGCGCCGATCGCGGTCGCCGCGCAGGAGAATGACCTGCAGGGCATCCGCTCGAGCCGGGGCGATTCCGAATTGCGGGATCGCGGCTACAAGCTGGAAAAGACATCGGGAGATTCACAATTTTGGTGGAACTCGCGCACCGACACCTGCATTCGCGTAAAGGTATGGCGCGGCCGCTATGAGGCAATCTCCAGCGCCTCCAAGTCCGATTGCGGTAAAGGTGGTGGCCCCTCGGCCGGCGTGGTGGTCGGCGCGGCGGTCGCAATCGGCCTGATTGCGGCGCTCGCGAGCAAGAAGGACAAGGGTCCCGACTATAAGCGCGGCTACGACGACGGCCTGAACGGCAACGCCTATGATCGTAACGGCAACGACCGCTATCGCGAAGGCTATCAGGCTGGTGAGACCGAGGCACAGAAGCGTCCCGATCCGCAACGCGATCCCGAATACAAGCGCGGCTATGACGACGGCCGGTACGGCAGAGCCTATGACCGTCGCGGCAACGACCGCTATCGCGACGGCTATCAGGCGGGTCAGAACGACACGGGTCGCCCCGATCCGCAACGCGACCCCGACTATAAGCGCGGCTATGACGACGGTCTGTACGGCAGAAACTACGACCGTCGCGGCAACGACCGCTATCGCGAGGGCTTTCAGGCCGGTCAGAACGACGCGCGTCGCCCCGATCCCCAGCGTGACCCCGATTATAAGCGCGGCTATGACGACGGCCTGTATGGCCAGACCTATGACCGCCGCGGCAACGATCGTTACCGCGAAGGCTATCAGGCCGGCCAGAACGATGCACGCAACCGCCCGGATGACCGCGGCTCGCTCCGCAATGTGCCGCAGGTCGCACGCGACGCCTGCGCCAGCCGCGCCGACAACGATCTGAATGCGCGTCGCGGGACGAGCGTTCCGATCAGCGCTCGTGAACTCAACCGCAACGAGTGGGAAATCGTCGTCGAGACCGGGCGTGAGCGTTCGCGCTGCACGGTCGATTCACGCGGCTATGTGCGCAGCCTGAACGCTTATTGATCCAGCTCGGGCCGCGCTTCGGACAGCACGAAGCGCGGCCCGGGTCCGTTGGCCGCCATCCGGTCATCGGGATTGTAGAGGCCGCAGGTCTTGAGAGACAGACAGCCACAGCCAATGCAGCTGTCCAGCGTCGCACGCGTCCGCTCGAGCAGCGCGATGCGCCGGTCGATCTCCTTGCGGAAATGGCGGCTGATCCGTTCCCAGTCTGCCTGAGTCGGCGCCCGCCCCTGCGGCAGTTGCGCCAGCTCGGCGCATATCTCCTCGATCGTCAGCCCCAGCTTCTGCGCGATCAGCGTGAAGGACAGCCGCCGGATATCCGATCGCAGGAAGCGCCGCTGGTTGCCGCCAGTACGGATCGGCGAGACCAGCCCCCGCCCCTCATAGAAACGGATCGCGGAGACCGACAGGCCGGTCCGCGCGGCGAGATCGCCGATCGTCAGCAGGTCACATCCGCGCATTTCGGGTCCTCGCAATTTTCGCTTGATCTCAACTTAAGTTGAGGTTGTACCGGGGGCGGGCACTCATGCAACCGCAAAGGATATGTGGATGTCCGGCCCGATCATCGAACACGTCAACCTCACCGTCACCAACCCCGCCCGCACCGCCGAGCTCATGGAGCGGCTGTTCGGATGGCCCATCCGTTGGGAGGGCCCGGCCCGCGGCGGGGGCCCCTCGATCCCTTTCGGGGACGAGCCCTTCCACTACGCAGTTTACGCGCACCCGGGCCGACCGGGGGCGCGTTTCCCGAAGGGCGCGCCGCTCAATCATGTCGGCATCCTTGTCCGCGATCTCGACGCGATCGAGAACAAGGTCACGCGGGCCGGGCTGAAACCGTTCGCGCATGGCGACTATTCGCCCGGCCGCCGCTTCTACTTCCTCGACTATGACGGGATCGAGTTCGAGATCGTCTCCTATGGTTGACGCGCCAGCGGCACTGCACAGATGCTGAGCATGCGGTTCGCGATCTCACGTTCACCCATCACAACCTCGCCCGCGCCCGCGGCTTCGAGATGCGCGACCTCGGCATCCGAATGCGCGCGGGCGACGATCGCGATATCGGGCCGGATCTTACGAACCCCCTCGACCACCGCGCCGCCCTCGAACCCTTCGGGGATCGCGATCAGCAGCTTGCTCGCACGTTCAATCCCCGCCGCCTCCAGCGCGGCGGGGTCGAGCGCGTTGCCGCGCACCACGTTCAGTCCGGCTTCCTTCGCCTCCTTGGCAGTATCGGCCTGATCCTCGATCAGGATGAAGCTGCGGTCGCGCATCTTCAGGTCGTGCGCGATCAGCTTGCCGACGCGACCATAGCCGATCAGCACGACATGGTCGTACAGGTCAGCGGTATCGGCGGGCGCCTCGACCGGATCGACCTTCTCCTGCCGCTTGGGCACGAGCCAGTTGAAGATAAACGGATTGACGAAGATCGACAGCAGCGCGCCCGCCAGGATCAGATCGCGGCCCGCCGCCGGCAGGATCGCGAGGCTGGTGCCGAGCGTGGCGAGGATGAAGGAGAATTCGCCGATCTGCGCGAGGCTTGCCGCCGCGGTGATCGCGGTGCGGTGATTATGCTTGAGCGCGCGGACGATCAGATAGGCCGCGACCGACTTGCCGAAGACGATGATCAGCACGGTTGCGACCAGCGCCAGCGGCTGATCGAGCACGATCTGCGGATTGAACAGCATCCCGACCGAGACGAAGAACAGGACCGCGAACGCATCGCGCAGCGGCAAGGTCTCCTCGGTCGCCTGACGGCTGAGCGGGGTCTCGCCAAGGATCATGCCGGCGAAGAAGGCGCCAAGCGCGAACGACACGTCGAACACCACGGCCGCGCCGAAGGCGACGCCCAGCGCGATGGCGAGCACCGCGAGGCGGAACAGCTCGCGCGAGCCGGTATGGACCACCCAGTGCAGCGCCCAGGGAATGACCCGGCGGCCCACCACCAGCATCACGAAAAGGAAGCCGGTGATCTTGAATCCGGTCTGGGCGAGCGGCACCAGCAGCGCCGACCAGGTCGCGGGCGCATCGCCCTTCATCACCTCGGCCAGCGCGGGCAGCAGCACCAGCGCGAGCACCATCACCAGATCCTCGACGATCAGCCAGCCGACCGCGATGCGTCCGCGCTCGGTATCGACGATGCCGAAACTCTGCAGCGCGCGCAGCAGCACCACGGTGCTGGCGACCGACAGCGCGAGACCGAAGACGAAGCCGGCGAGCGGGTCCCAGCCCATCGTCCAGGACAGGCCCATGCCCATCAAGGTCGCGACCGCGATCTGGCCGATTGCGCCGGGTACCGCGACATTCTTCACCGACAGCAGGTCGCGCAACGAGAAGTGCAGGCCGACGCCGAACATCAGCAGGATCACACCGATCTCGGCGAGCTCGGCGGCAAGGTCGCCGTCACCGACGAAGCCGGGCGTATGCGGGCCGACGAGGATGCCGGCGAGCAGATAGCCCGCAATGGGGGAGACCTTCAGCTTATGGGCGATCGATCCCATGATGAAGGCGATGACGAGGCCGGCGACGATCGTGGCGATGAGCGGCGTGTGATGCATAGGCAAGAATGTCCCTGTTTGGTGCCCGGGCCGTCAATGCGGCCCGGGTGGCGGCTCACTCGGTCGTCGCGCCGACCAGAGCCGCGGCAATCGCGGCGCTTCCGGCAATCCCGCTCCAAATCGCGGGTGCAAACCACCAGGGCGGCCGTTTGTTGCGTGGCGTTTCCATGACGTGTCTCCCAATATCGCCGCCCGCAGGCGGCGGGTTGGCAAGGGAAAGTCAGGAAAGCGGCGGACCACGCGGGCTGCCGTCCAGAACAGGGAGTGACGGCAGCGCAGGCGCCGCCGTTAACGGCTCAGGAGGGGGAGGAAGGCCGTAGCTGGGCGTTGCAGGCACCGCCAGCACTGACGCAGCGGCGATCGCATCGCCCTGCCCGCTTGCAGGCTCGTCGTCGCGGCGGACGCTCTCGGCCACAATACGCGGCTGAGCGCGACTGGGTTGCAGCGCGACCGTCGTGGTCGCCGGATTGAACGCGGAACCCAGCGCCGTGGTGCGCGGCACCCCGCCGAACATCAGCGAGGACAGCAGCGCGGTCACGAGCGCGAGCCAGATCGACGCGAACTTGAGCGGCAACCGGGGCCGCTGCGTCTTCGCTGTCAGGATCATGCGGTTCGCCACAAGGCGAAAGTAATGCGATTCGGCTGAAATTCAACGCGCCGAAACGAAGCGGGGCGCGGAAAGCATAGCCTTCCGCGCCCCGCGCTGTTCGTCTGGCGACGCAGCTTACTCGGCTGCGACGGTACCCTTGGCCGGACGCGGGTCGCGGCGCTCGGCGATACGCGCCGACTTGCCGGTGCGGCCGCGCAGGTAATAGAGCTTCGCACGACGCACGACGCCGCGACGGACGACTT
>CAZBYE010000078.1:0-11965 GCA_964496045.1 uncultured Stakelama sp. | reverse complement strand
CTACTCCACATCGAACCGTCAGGCGGCGGTGCGAGCGATCGCGCAATCGTGCGATCTGGTGCTGGTGATCGGCGCACCCAACTCGTCCAACTCGGTACGGCTGGTCGAGGTCGCGGAGCGCGAAGGCACCACGGCAAAGCTGATCCAGCGCGCCGACGAACTCGATTTCGATTGGCTGTGGGGAGTCGGCACGCTCGGCATCACCGCTGGCGCATCGGCTCCGGAGCTGCTGGTCCGCGAAGTGGTGGACAAGCTCGCCACCCGCTTCGAGATCAGCGAGCGCCAGGTCGAAACGGCGCAGGAAACCATCGTCTTCAAGCTGCCCCGCGACCTCGAAGCGGCCTGATCCGCAAGCGCCCGGTCGAACAAGCCGTTCAGGCTGAGCTTGTCGAAGCCCTGTTCTTTCTTCTACCGGCCTCGAAGCGAAGCAGCGCTTCGACAAGCTCAGCGCGAACGGAGTGAAGGTGGCAGTCTACACGCAGGTATCAGCCGAGGCGCTGACGGCTTTTCTCGCACGCTATGACGTCGGCGAACTGCTTTCGGCCAAGGGCATCGCCGAGGGGGTGGAGAACTCTAACTATCTCGTCGAAACCACACGCGACCGCTTCATCCTGACGCTCTACGAAAAGCGCGTCGATGCCGGCGACCTGCCCTATTTCATGGGCCTGCTCGATCATCTCGCAGCCAAGGGCCTGTCTGTCCCACCCGCGATCAAAGACCGGAACGGCGTCGAGATCCAGGAGCTGAACGGGCGCCCCGCCTGCCTCATCAAATTCCTGTCAGGCGTCTCGGTCTCGCATCCGAGCCCGAATCAGGCACGCGCCGCAGGCGAAGCGATGGGACGGATGCACCGCGCGGTGGCAGACTTCACGCTCGACCGGCCCAATTCGATGGGTGTCGAAACGTGGCAGCCACTCTTCGACAAATGCGGTGCCAGTCTCGATCAGATCGCACCGGGGCTTTACGACGATCTCGGCTTCGCGCTCGAAGCGACGCTCGCAGGCTGGCCCGGCGACGAATTCGACCGCTGCGCCATCCATGCCGATCTCTTCCCCGACAATGTCCTGATGCTGGGCGACTCGGTGTCGGGGCTGATCGACTTCTACTTCGCCTGCACCGACATCCGCGTTTACGACTTGGCGGTCATGCACAGCGCATGGAGCTTCGACGCCCATGGCCGCAACTACGATGCATCGATCGGAGATGCGCTGATCGCTGGTTACGAGGCCAGCTTCCCGCTCACCGTCACCGAGCGCGCCGCCTTCGCCACGCTGGCGGCGGGCGCGTGCATCCGCTTCTCGCTGTCGCGCGCGTGGGACTGGCTCAACACCCCCGCCGACGCGCTGGTGATGCGCAAGGATCCGCTCGCCTATGTCCGGCGACTCAAACATTACGCCCCCAATCTGGTGAAGCACGTCGCATGACCGAAGAGATGCCACTGGTCGAGATCGCCACCGATGGCGCGTGCAAGGGCAATCCCGGCCGTGGCGGCTGGGGCGTGCTGTTGCGCATGGGTACGACCGAGAAGGAGCTTTCGGGCGGCGAGGCGCACACCACCAACAACCGCATGGAGCTGATGGCAGCGATTCAGGGGCTCAACGCGCTCAAGAAGCCGTGCCGGGTCAAGCTGTCGACCGACAGCCGCTATGTCATGGACGGCCTGACCAAGTGGATCAAAGGCTGGCAGAAGAACGGCTGGAAGACCGCCGATAAAAAGCCGGTCAAGAACGCCGACCTGTGGCAGCAGCTGCTCGACGCGGCTAAACCGCATCGTATTGAATGGCTGTGGGTAAAGGGCCATGCCGGCCACCCCGACAACGAACGCGCCGACCAGCTGGCGAGCGATGCTGCGCTAAGGGCCTAGGCATCTTGTAACTGCCGATTGCATCTTCCTGAACGAACGACATTATGACGCGCAATCAGGGGGTATGAATTGCGCTATCCGGTTTCGATGCTCGTCGCCTGCGTCTTCGCGGCCACCCCGGCATTTGCCGACGGGAACGCCGACGGCAACAAGGTCCAGCAGGGCCCTGTGCCCGAATGGGTCGTTCCGTCCGAGCTTCTGCCCGTGCCGGAAGATGCCAGTGGGCTGATGTTCATGCGGCGGCAGGACGCATTGATCCATCTCGATGGCAAGGGACAGGCGAACTATTTCGGCTACCGGGTCAAGATCCTGCATTCGAACGCATTGCAGCTCGGCAATCTCTCCATCGCCTGGAATCCGGTAGCCGGTCCCCCGACCGTGCACGTCATCAAAGTGCACCGGGGCAGCGAGACGATCGACGTGCTCAAGACCGCGTCGTTTGAAATCCTGCGGCGCGAGAATCAGCTCGAAACCGCGATGCTCGACGGGATGCTGACCGCGGTGCTCCGCGTCGCCGATTTGCGGGTCGGCGACGAACTCGAATTCGGCGTCACGACGTGGGCGAATGATCCCACGCTCGGCACGGACAATGCGGGCATGTTGTTTCTCGGGCCAAGTCCTGCCCCGGGCCGCTACCGCCTCGAACTGAGCTGGGCGAACGGGCACACGCCGACGTTCAGGATGACGCCGGACATGACCCCGCTCGCGACGAAGGGCGACCGCAGGATCGAATTCCGGTTCGACAATCCAGCGCCGCTGAGCCCGCCCAAGGACGCCCCCCTACGCTATCAACGTCAACGGGTCGTCGAGTATAGCGACTTCCCCGACTGGCCCGCGGTGTCGCGACGCTTCGCCGCGCTCTATGCCAAATCCGCCGGCTTCTCCGACAATTCACCGCTCAAGCGCGAAGCGGCGCGTATCGCCGCTGCCCATGCCGACCCGCTCGACCGCGCACGCGCCGCGCTCAAGCTGGTGCAACAGGATGTGCGCTACGTCTATGTCGGGCTGAACGGCGGCAATCTGACGCCCGCTACGGCGGACGAGACCTGGCAGCGCCGATATGGCGATTGCAAGGGCAAGACCTCATTGTTGCTCGGCTTGCTCGCCGAACTCGGCATTCCGGCCGAAGCGGTGCTGGCCAATAATGGCGGGGGCGATGACGACCTGGACCAGCGCCTGCCGGGCCCGCAATTCTTCGATCACGTCCTGGTCCGTGCGCAGATCGGCGGCACGGCCTATTGGCTCGACGGCACGCTGCCTCCGGTCGCTGCGCCGGACACGACCCCCATCATCCCGTACAACTGGATTCTGCCGCTGACCGCTCAAGGCAGCACGATTGAAAATCGGCAATGGCGACCGGCAACCCGGCCCGATGAAATCGCGATGTTCGATATCGATGCGCGCGCCGGCTTCGATCAACCGGCAACGGTGACCAGTACGACCATCATCCGCGGCATCAAGGGCTTGCAGCAACAGTTCCAGCTTTCGGGGCTCTCTTCCGATCAGCTGCTTTCCGCCTTTCGTCAGGAACTGGTTGGCGGCAATTGGGAGTCGATCGATACCGTGAAATGGCGCTACGACCAGAAGGCTCAGGCGTCCGTCCTGACGGTCACCGGAACCTGGACGGTGGACTGGGATGATGAGGGCGCCGGGTCGAAGTCCCTGACCCTGCCGGGCGGCGGCTTCAATCCGCCCGAGCGGCGGGGACGGCCGGCCGGTCAGGACCAGAAGCTGCCCTATTACAGCATGGCCGAATTCACCTGCCATGTGACGACGGTTCGTCTGCCATCGACGACAAAGGCGGAGGACTGGTCGACCCGCGACGGGTTCGACGTGCGCTATTTCGGCAGAAACTATTATCGTGCGTTCGACGTTCGCGACGGCTCGATCCGCATGGTGCGCGGCGCACGCACCGAACGCCGCGAGACCGATGCCGAAACTGCCCGGCAGGACAATGGCAGGATATCGGGATTCGACAACAGCATGGGCGTCATCACGTACAGTCCGATTCGGCGGACGACGCACGATCGCAATGCGAAGCTGATCCCGGCGGTCGACGGCATCGACTGGACCGCCGATTCGGTTCCATGCCTCGGCCCCTCCACAGCACGCTGAAACCTACGGAAAAGCGCGGAGGGTCACTCCGCGCTTTTCGACATCAGCCTGTCTGGCCACCCTCGCGCCCAACCGGCCGGGCGGGACGCGAAGCGGAATCGATCAGCCTTCCTCGACGGGCGCGCCCGGGCCGTTCTTCAGGATCGACTCGATCGCGTTCTTCGCCGAGGCCTTGCTGGTATAGCCTTCGGTCCAGAAGATGATTTCGCTGTTGTATTTGAACTTGGCGACATACTCGCCAGCCTTGTTCTGCTCGATCACAAACTTGTGCGCCATACCGGCCTCCATCGTTGCGGCCTGCCAACGATAGCCGTTCCGCCGGTCGCGTCTAGTCGCGGAATCGCCGGATCGAATAGGCTGCGGGGTCGATATGCGCGATCATGGGATCGGGCGCGGTACCGAGCAGCATCGACGCAGCGAGCGCAGACGCGGCGGGCGAGGTCTGGATCCCGAACCCGCCCTGCCCGGCGCACCAGAACAGCCCCGGCACGAGCGGATCGAAACCGTAGACCGGCTTGCGATCGGGCGCGAAGCTGCGCAGCCCCGCCCATTTGCGCTCGACCGCCTCGACCCGCCAGTCGACCGCGCTCTGGAGCTTGTCGATCGCCATCGCGACGTCGAGCTCCTCGGGCGCGGCGTCGCACGGATCGCTCGCAATCTCGTCATGCGGCGACAGCCACAGCCGCCCCGCCTCGGGCTTGAAGTAGAAACGGTAGCGCGCGTCGGTTACCAGCGGCAGGCTTGCCTGCGCCGGCGGATCGACGCGCAGCTGCACCATCGTGCGGCGTAGCGGAGTCACCCCGATCGCCGGCGCGCCCGCCAGCCTTGCCACCGGATCGGCCCAGGCGCCCGCCGCGTTGACCAGTACCTCGCCCTCGAACACGCCCGCCCGCGTCTCGATCCGCCAATGGCCGTTGCGGCTCGCCCCGGTCACGTTCGCGGCGCAGACCAGCTCTGCCCCGGCGCGGCGCGCAGCTGCAAGCCAGGCCGCGTGCAGCCGCGCGACATCGATGTCGGAGCAGGTCGGGTCCCACAGCCCCTCGGTCCATTCGGGGCGCAGGCCGGGGCAGCGTGTGGCGGGATCGGTCTCAGCCAGCGTGACGCCCGCCGCTGCAAATTCCTCGGCAAAGCGGTCGAGCACATGCCGGTCGGCGCGGGTGGCAATGAACAGCTGGCCGCGGGGACCGAGGAAGCCCTCGACTCCCATTTCCGCGGGGGGCGTGTGCAGAAATGGCTCGGACGCGATCGACAGCGGCTGGATATCCGGTCCGCCATAGGTTTCCGACCAAAAGGCAGCCGATCGGCCGGTCGCGTGATAACCGGGTTGTCCCTCCGCTTCGATCATCAGCACGCGCGCATGGGGAGCGATCCGCGCGGCAAGGCTGGCGCCGGCAATCCCGGCGCCGATGATCACGACGTCGTAACGGCTCATTTCTTCGGCGCCCGCGCCTCCAGAAACCCGTCGATCTCACCTATTGCGCGCGTACGCACCGCATCGACCTCCCGCAGGATCTCATGCGCGCTTTCCGGTCCGAAGCGCACGATGCGCGCATCGGGGAGTTTTGCCAGCGTGGCAAGCCCTGCCCTGGCGTCGACCAGCCCGTCCGCCTCCGCGACCAGCGCGAGCAGCGGCACATCCATCGCGGCAAGCGCCGGACTGTCGCGCAGCTCGCGAGTCGAACGGAACGCCTCGATCAGCCATTTCCAGCTCGGCGGACCGGTGAGGTTGGCGGGGTTCGCCGCCTGCCACCACAATTCGTCCTGATAACGGTCACGGTCGTGCGTCAGCAGAGATTGCCGTGACTCGATCGTATAGGGTCGCTCATTGGCTTTCCACGCAGACCGCGCCGGATTGCCCAGCCCGCCCATGAATCGCGCGAACCGCTCGCCTACCGACGCCAGCCCCAGCGGCGACTTGAGGCCCAGCATCGGCGCGACCAGCACTGCGGCATCAGGCCGGATCGCGCGCTCGACCAGCGCGCGCAGCACCAGATGCCCGCCCATCGAATGCCCCATCACGACGTGCGGGCCCGGCGTCGATGCCTGCCATGCGCGCGCGAAGGAACGGTAATCAGCGATATAGTCGGCAAAATCCCGGATGTGCCCGCTCTTCGCGCCGTCGACGCGGCCCGAACCGGCCTGCCCGCGCCAGTCGAACCAAACGATGTTCCAACCCTGAACCCGCCAATGCGCGAGCGTCTCGAGATACTTCTCGACCATGTCGCCGCGCCCGCCCTGAAACAGGATCGATCCGCGCGGCGTGCCCGTTGCGAGCCAGTCGAAGCGGCGCAACGGCCAGCCGTCCTCGGCAATCCAGTGGCCGATGGTCGCATCCGCGGGAATCGCCCGGCGATCGAATGGTGAAGACGCCATTTGGGTTGGTTACGTTTTGGAAAGCCCGCTCGTCTAGAGATTAGTCGATATGGGGGCGATAGCATCTGCAATTCTGCTGGTCGTACTCGGCCTGATCCTGGTCTCCGCCGGCATCGAGGACGCGCGCAAGCGAGAGATCGCCAACTGGAAGAATGCCGCGATCGCACTGCTCGCGCTGCCCTGGTGGGTCGCCAGCGGCCTGCCGCTCTGGCCCGGTATCGTCATCCAGATCGGCCTCGCACTCGCCGTCTTCGCCGTGTTCGCAGCGGCCTTCCATTTCGGAATGATGGGCGGCGGCGACGTCAAGATGATCGGCGCGCTCGCGCTCTGGTTCCCGTTCCAGCCGCTGCTGACGATGCTGATCATCATGTCGCTGGCCGGCGGCGCCATCACGCTGCTGATGCTGATCGACAAATGGGTGCGGCGCCAGAGCGCCCAGCCCGAGGTACCGTATGGCATCGCGATCGCCATCGCAGCCCTTCTCACAATTCGCGAACCGATTCTTAACCAGTTCTCGTGAATGCTTAACGCCGGTGAAACCCGGTCCTGAAGACTGAAAGGCCTGAAACGTCATGGATGGACGGAAGATCATTTTGCTGGTGGGTGCGCTGATCATCGCCGCCGTCACCGCATTCATGGCCCGGACCCTGATTGTCGGGACCGCTGCGCCTGTCGCCGGTGCGGCACCTACCGCGGGCGGCCCTGCGCCGATCCAGGGGGTCGAAGTGCTGGTCGCGACCAAGGCATTGCCGGTCGGCACGATCCTGGGCCCGGAATCGACCAAATTTGTCCCCTGGCCTGCCGAACTGGTCGAGGGCGCCTATTATCGCAAGGCTGACACCGACCTCAAATCGCTGCAGGGCACGGTGGTCCGCTTCGCGATCCCCGCCGGGCAGCCGATCACGCAGGGCGGGCTGGTCAAGCCCGGCGACCGCGGCTTCCTCGCCGCTGCGCTCGGCGCCGGCATGCGCGCAGTGACGGTTCCTGTTTCCGCTCAGAGCGCGGTTGCGGGCTTCGTATTCCCGGGCGACCGGGTTGACCTCCTGCTGACCCAGACCGTCGCGGGCGGCGGCGACGGGCCTCCGCTCAAGGCGTCGGAAACCGTGCTGCGTAACCTGCGTGTGCTCGCCACCGACCAGAAGACCGACAAGCAGACCGACGAGAGCGGCAACACCGTCGTCACCACTTATTCGACCGTCACCGTCGAGGCGACGCCGCGCATCGCCGAGAAGATCGCGGTCGCACAGACGCTCGGTTCGCTCTCGCTGTCGCTGCGCTCGATCGCCGACAACAGTGGCGAACTCGAGGAAGCGATCGCCGCAGGCGATGTTTCGGTGCCCGAGGGCAACGATCCCAAGGCCGAAAAGGCAATGCTTGCCCGCGTCGCCGCGCGCCCGGTGGAAGGTCGTTCGACCTTCTCGACCGGCGCCGATGTGTCGCGCTTCCAGCGCAGCACCGTGCCGGGCAAGCCGACCGAACGTATCGATGCAGCGTCCGGGGGGACGGTTGCGGGTGCCATGCCCAGGATTGAAGGGCCGGTCGTCAAGGTTTCACGGGGCAACAGCGTCACTGTTGTTCCCGTTGGGGGGAATAGATAATGCGTTTCGCAACGATCCTGCGCCGCTCGCTCGCGGCAACGGTGGCAACTGCCCTGGTCATGACCGGGCCGGTGACGCCCAGCTTCGCCCAGTCGAAAAGACAGGGTGCACGCGTCGGTGAACCCGCCGGAAGCCAGCGCCCGACCCGCGACGTGTGGCTCTCGATCGGCGAGGGCGAGCGCATCACGCTGCCTGGCAATGTCGCCGAGGTCTGGACCTCCAACCCGGATGTTGCCGACGTTTATGTGAGCAACCCGCGGCAGATCAACCTGTTCGGCAAGTCGTTCGGCGAGGCGACGATCTTCGCCACCTCGGCCGGCGGCGCGGTCGTCTACTCGGCACGCGTTCGGGTCAACCAGAACGTCACCTCGGTCGATCGCGTGCTGAAGGTTGCGATGCCGGACTCGGACATCACCGTCACCACGGTGGGCCAGGTCGCGGTGCTGACCGGGACGGTCGGTTCGCCCGACGACGTTGCCTCGGCGAACCGGCTGGTCGCCTCGCTGCTCAATCCGGGCGTCGATGTGTCCGCGCCGGGTGCGCAGCTCAAGATGGCGGTAATCAACCATCTCAAGACCGCGACACCGCTTCAGGTCAATCTGCAGGTCCGTATCGCCGAGGTGAGCCGCAGCTTCTCGAAGAGCTTCGGCGTCAATCTCACGACACGTGACAATAGCGGCGGGTTCTTGTTCGGGCTCGGTCAGGGCCGTCAGGGCACGATCACCTCCGGCGCCAATGGCACGACCTTCAATTTCCCGACCGCGCCTCCGCCAAGGGGTGGCACGATGTTCGGCGCAGCGGGCAAGATCCTTGGCCTCGACATCCTCGGTTCGCTCGATCTGGGGGAACAGATCGGCCAGGTCACCACGCTCGCCAACCCGAACCTGACCGCGCTTTCGGGCGAAACCGGCTCGTTCCTCGCGGGCGGCGAGATCCCGATCCCGATCAGCCAGGGGCTGGGCGCGGTTTCGGTCGAGTACAAGCAATATGGCGTGAGCCTTGCCTATACGCCGACAGTGTTGTCCGACGGCCGCATCTCGCTCCGCGTCCGCCCGGAAGTGTCGCAGCTTTCAGCGGCGGGGGCAGTGACCATCGGCGGCACGCAGGTGCCCGCGCTCACCACGCGCCGCGCCGAAACCACGGTCGAACTCGGATCGGGCCAGAGCCTGATGATCGGCGGCCTGTTGCAGAACACGCATGATAATTCGCTCGATCAGGCCCCGGGCCTGGGGCATATCCCGATCCTGGGCGCATTGTTCCGCTCGAACGGCTTCAAGCGCAACGAGACCGAACTGGTAATCGTCATCACCCCGTATCTGGTGAAGCCGGTCAACGCGAACGAGATTCGCCTGCCGACCGACGGCTATCGCGCACCGAACGATGCCGGCCGGGTGTTCATGGGCGAGATCAGCCGGGGCAACAGTGGCGCGCAGCGGCCGATGCCGCAGATGGCGCCCTCTGGCGCAGCGCCGTCGCTCGGCGCCGCGAACCCGATGCCGACCGACCCGATGCCGCAGCCGCAACAGCCGCTCGCCACGCCTGCGCAACCCGCGCTGGTCATGGGCAAGCAGCCCAAGCGCAAAAAGGGGTCCGACACCCCCGCTCCCGGCTTCGGCTTCAATTGATTGCAGGAGGAACGCCCATGTTGACGCGTAACACGATCCTGCTGCTGACCGGCGCTGCTGCCGTGCTCACAGCGTGCGGCCCGAGCTCGACGCCGAAGAATCTCGGTGTGGAGTCAATCAACCAGCCTGTGGTCGCCCGCACCGACTATGTCTTCGATGCCGCCACCGACGGCGCCGGCTTTGCCCCGGGCGAGCGCGCGCGCGTCGCCGGCTGGCTCGCCTCGCTGCGCCTCTCCTATGGCGACCGCGTCTATGTCGACGATCCCGGCGGTGCCGGCGTTCGGAACGAGGTCGCGGCCGAAGCCAATCGCTATGGCATCCTGCTGTCCGAAAATGCTCCCGTCACAACCGGCGCGATCGCGCCGGGAACCGCGCGCGTGATCGTCAGCCGGATGCGCGCGAGCGTCCCGAACTGCCCGAACTGGGCGCGTGACGGCCAGCCCGAAACCGACAATGCCGCCCATTCCAACTATGGCTGCTCGGTGAACAGCAACCTTGCCGCAATGCTCGCACGGCCGGAGGATCTGGTCCGCGGTCAGCCGGGTGCTGAGACTGCCGATCCGGCCACCAACATCAAAGCGATCGAAACGCTGCGCAAGGCAACGCCGTCCGGCGCGAGTGGGTTGAAGGCCGAAACGTCGGGAGGCGGCAAGTGAACGCTCCCTTTAGTGCCGCACGCGCTGCGCATCGCGAACCGTTCGTCGCCTTTGTTTGCGACGAGGCGACGGCTGAGGCGCTCCGCCCGATCGCGATCGAGCAGGGCTGGAACCCCGAAAAGGTCAACAAGGGCGGGCTGCGCAACGCTGTGCAGACGCTCTCGGTCTCGGCCAGCCCCAATATCCTGTTCGTCGACCTGTCGGAAAGCGGCGACCCGCTCAACGACATCAACGCTTTGGCCGAGGTCTGCGAACCCGGCACGGTGGTGATCGCCGCGGGTCAGGTGAACGATGTTCGCCTGTACCGCGACCTCGTCGCGTCGGGCATCCAGGATTATCTGCTCAAGCCGCTCAACCCGGACGTGCTGCGCGAGACCTTCGTCCAGGCGCAGGCAGCGCTGAGCGCGCCCAAACAGAGTGACGCGCCGACCGACCGGCCGCATTGCGCCGTGGCGGTGATCGGCACGCGCGGCGGCGTCGGCGCCTCGACGCTGGCGACTTCGATTTCGTGGCTGCTGAGCGAGAAGGGCGGGCGCAGCACCGCACTTCTCGACCTCGACGTGCATTTCGGACCCGGCGCGCTCTCGCTCGACCTCGAGCCAGGACGCGGTCTCACCGACGCGATCGAGAATCCGAGCCGGATCGACGGGCTGTTCATTGAACGCGCGATGGTGAAGGCTTCGGACAAGCTTGCCGTTCTCTCGGCAGAAGCGCCGATCAACTCGCCGGTGATGACCGACGGCGCGGCCTTCTTCCAGCTACAGGAAGAGATTCGCAGCGCGTTCGAATGCACTGTGGTCGATCTTCCGCGCGCGATGCTCGTCAACTACCCGCATTTGATCACCGACGTTCAGGTCGCAGTGCTGGTGACCGAGCTGACGCTGGCGGCAGCGCGCGACGCGATCCGCATCCTGTCGTGGTTCAAGTCCAACGCGCCGCACACCCAAATGATCGTCGTCGCCAACCGCGTTCCGGCCGGCGGCCAGCTCGAGATCAGCCGCAAGGACTTCGAGGGATCGATCGAACGCAAGATCGATTACCTCATCCCCTACGATCCCAAGACCGCGGTGCAGGCCGCCAAACTCGGCAAGCCGCTTGCCGAGGCAGGTAAGGGCGTGAAGGGTCTCAACCCCCTCGCCGAGATCGCCGAACGCGTCGTGGCCTATACCGACAGCGCCGAGGACGCGAAGGACGCGAAGGGCAAGGGCGCCAAGGGTGACGCGGGCAAGGACCGCTCGCTGCTGGGCAAGCTGTCCAGCCTGTCTATCAAGCTGCCCGGCAAGAAGAAGTAAGGCCAGCCGGCACGGGGCCGGTTCGCCAACGGTTTGGAGTCGTCGCAAGGCATGGACATGCTGCCGATCATGCTGCTCGCAGGAGGCACCTTCATGGTGCTGCTGCTGCTCGTTCTCGCCTTTGCCGGACCATCGGCACAAAAGGCGGGCGCACGGCGGCTGACCTCGCTGCGCGACCGCCATGCCGGCGTCATCGGCTCAGGTGCGGTCGAGGCGCAGATGCGCAAGATCTCGACCGCGCGCGCGACCAACATGGACAAGGCGGCAGCGCGCTTCCTGCCCAACCCGGCGCTGCTCGGAAAACGGCTGGAGATGACCGGCAAGGGCTGGAGCGTCGGTCAATACGGCCTCACCACGCTGTGCCTGACACTGGTCGTCACTGCCGCAATCGCTGTCCAGGGTCTGCCGATCCTGCTCGCGCTGCTGATCGGGCTCGTGGTCG
>CAZBYE010000077.1:0-12032 GCA_964496045.1 uncultured Stakelama sp. | reverse complement strand
TGCTGGGCTTCCTGTGGCTGCTGCCCTGGCTGTGGGTCTATAAATCCGATCCCGATGCGCATCCGTGGCTGAGCAAGGCCGAGCGTGAGCATATTCTGGGCGCCAATGAGCGCGTCGACGCGAACGCGAAGCCCGCCGGTTATGCGCCGACGATGGGGCAGCTGCTGCGCCATCGCCAGACATGGGCGCTGCTCGCCGGACGCTTCTTCCTCGACCCGATCTGGTGGCTGTTCGTCTCATGGCTGCCGATCTACCTCAACGAAAGCTTCGGCTTCGACGTCAAGCAGATCGGCATGTTCGCCTGGGTGCCGTTCGTCGGCGCGATGGCGGGGTCGCTCTCGGGCGGCTGGCTGTCGGGGAAGCTGATCCAGCACGGCTGGAGCGCGGACAAGGCACGCAAGACCGCGATCACGCTCGGCTGCGTCATCATGCTGCCGGCGCTGCTGCTCACCGCGACGGCATCGACCCCGCTGTCGGCGGTGCTGCTGATCGCCGCGATCCTGTTCGGCTTTCAGGTCGCGATCAACAACATCCAGACCCTGCCGAGCGACTGGTTTGGCGGCGGCGCGGTCGGCTCGCTCGCCGGGATCAGCGGCACCGCCGCGGTCGCGGGCACGCTGATCACCACCTGGCTGGTGCCGGCGATGACCAAAACGAGCTTCGCACCGATCTTCATTCTGGGCGCGGCTTTGGTACCGCTCTCGCTTCTCTGCATCTGGCTCGGCGGCCGGATCGAACCCGTTCAACCCAAAACCGAAAACTAAGGGGCTTACATGCGTTTCAAGGACAAGGTCGCGATCGTCACTGGCGGTGGACGCGACATCGGCAAGTCGATCTCGCTGCGTCTCGCCAGCGAGGGCGCCAAGGTTGTCATCAACTATCGCAGCGACGAAGCGGCGGCCAAGGAAACCCTCGACGAAATCGAGGCGGCCGGCGGCACCGCGTTGCTCGCGCGCGCCGACGTGACCAGGGCCGATGAGGTGGCGGCGCTGGTCAAGGCGGCGACCGATGCGTTCGGCGGCAAGGTCGACATCCTCGTCAACTGCGCGGGCGGCATGGTCGCGCGCAAGACGCTCGCCGATATGGACGAGGCGTTCTTCGACACGGTGATGGACTTGAACCTCAAGTCCGCCTTCCTCGTCACCAAGGCGGTGCTCCCGCATCTCGAAAGCGGTGCGGCGATCGTCAACATCGCCTCGCAGGCCGGGCGCGACGGCGGTGGGCCGGGCGCGAGCATCTATGCCGCGTCGAAGGGTGCGCTGATGACGCTGACGCGCAGCTGGGCGAAGGAGCTGGGGCCGCAGGGCATTCGCGTCAACGCGCTCAACCCGGGCCTGATCGGCACCTCGTTCCACGACATCTTCTCCAAGCCCGAGGGCCGCGCTGCGGTTGCCGGCAACACCCCGCTGCGCCGCGAAGGCCATCCGGACGAGGTCGCGGCCGCGGTCGCCTTCCTCGCTTCGGGCGATGCCTCGTTCCTCACCGGTACGAATGTCGACATCAACGGCGGGCTGTTCTTCTCGTGATGCGCGCTGCGCTCGCCGCCGCCGCTTTGATCGCGGCTCCCGCCGCGCTCGCGCAGCAGGCGCGCGAGCGCACCGACGCCCCGCCGCTCGAACCCTATAAGATCGTGCTGGTGGGGGATTCGACCATGGCCCCGGCCAGCGGCTGGGCCTCGATCTTCTGCGCGCGGCACGTCAAATCGTCGGTCGCCTGTCTCAATGTCGGGCGCGGCGGCCGCTCGACGCGCAGCTATCGTCAGGAAGGGTCGTGGGCGATCGCGCTGGCCGAGGCGAAGGTGCCCGGCTATCGCGCCAGCTATGTTCTGATCCAGTTCGGCCATAACGATCAGTCGACCCGGCCCGAGCGCTGGACTGATCGGACGACCGAGTTCCCGGCAAACCTCAGGAAGATGGTCGAGGAGGTCCGCGCGGCGGGCGCGATTCCCGTCCTCGTCACTCCGCTGACACGGCGCGAGTTCAAGGGCGGCAAGCTCGACAACACGCTCGATGCCTGGTCGGAAGAGGTGCGCAAGGTCGCGGCCGAGACCAAGGCGCCACTGGTCGATCTCAACCGGCGCAGCGCGGCGGTGGTGCAGAAGCTGGGGCCGGAGGATTCGATGGCGCTGGCTCAGGCCGATCCGACCGCAGAGGAACGCGCTGCCGGTAAGGCGGGGACGACGCTCAAGCCGCGTTCCGCCGAGGAGGCGCGGTTGCCCGACGTCCCGGTCAAGCCCGGCGGCCCGCGCGGCCAGCACAATCGCAAGTTCGACTATACCCATGTCGGCGAGACTGGCGCCGGCGTGTTCGCCAAACTGGTCGCCGATGATCTCGCACGCGCCGTTCCGGCACTGGCCTCACAGCTCGTGCCGTAAATTGGTAGGACCAATTATTCGATAATTGGCATGGGCATTAGGTTGACAACTGGTTTGCAACCGGCAAGGGTGAATCAACAAAATTGGACTCAGGGAGAGGACGAATGGGTAAGCCGGCAACCGCCGAGCGCTCGCGCACCCGCGCGTGGTTGATGGCAGGCGCTGCCGTGTCGCTGTTCGCGGCGACGCAGGCGATGGCGCAGGATGCCCCGCCGCCCGCCGCCGACGCGCCGGCGGACGAGGAGGAGATCGTCGTCTCCGGCATCCGCGAGACCCTTCGAACCTCGATCGACGTCAAGAAGCGCGAGACTGCGATCGTCGACGCGCTGTCGACCGACGAGATCGGCGACCTGCCCGCGCTGTCGGTGGGCGAGGCGATCCAGACGATCACGGGCGCGACCACGCACCGCGAAAAGGGCGGCGCGTCGGAAATCGCGCTGCGCGGCCTCGGGCCGTTCCTGTCCAATTCGACCTTCAACGGCCGCGACGCCACCAACGGCTCGGGCGACCGTTCGGTCAACTTCAACCAGTTCCCGTCGGAGCTGGTCAACAACATCAAGATCTACAAGACGCAGCAAGCCAATCTGGTCGAGGGCGGCGTCGCCGGCACGATCGACATCGGCACGCTCCGCCCCCTCGATTTCGGCAAGACCCGCATCCAGGGCGAGATCAAGGCGAACTACAGCCCGTATCAGGACAAGGTGATCGGGTCGTCGGCCTGGGGCTGGCGCGGCACCTTGTCCTATGTCGACCAGTATGAGCTGGGTGGTCTGGGCGAGGTCGGCATCGCGATCGGCGTGCAGCGCAACAGCACCAACAACCCCGAAGAAACGGTCGCGGGCAGCTCGACCTGGACCGCGTGCAACGCCAATATCGTCGTCGCCAACAACAACTGCACCGCGGTGACGCCGGCGCAGGCGGCTGCGGGGACGCCCTATTTTCTCGCGCCCAATGCGATGACCTGGCGCCAGATCAGCGAAAGCGATCAGCGCGATGCGATCTTCGGCGCGCTCCAGTGGCGCTTCTCGGACCGGGTCGAACTCAACATCGACGGGCAATATTCGGACCGCACTTTCGTCGAGAACCGGCGCGATCTGAACATTTCGGAGATGCGCTACGGGCTGACCAACGTCGTCTACGATTCGAACGGCGTTATCCAGAAAATGAACGGGCTGAGCTCGATCGAGTCGACCGCGTCGAACCTCGAGCGTTCCGAGGAATATCTGGGCGGCGGCGCGAACCTGCGCTGGAAGGCAACCGACCGGCTGACGCTGGTGCTCGACGGCTCCTATTCGCGCACGATCCGCACCGAGATCGAGCGCCAGGTTCGCCTGCGCACCGATCCGTTCGACATGAACGGCAACCGCACCGCGATCAACAATCAGCGCATCCCCTATACCTATGAGGTGAAGCCGGGGAACTATGCGCCGAGCATCACCTTCGACCCGCGCTTCGATCCCAACAACCATGCGCTGTTCTGGGACGACGCCCGCGCCCGCCGCGACGAGGCCCGTCGACAGAATGAGATCTGGGGTGTGCGGCTCGACGCCGACTACAAACTCGACGGGTTCATCACCAACGTCGCCGTGGGCGGCCGCTGGGCGCAGCAGACCTATGCCGATTACGACGTGCGCAACGAGTTCAACCTCAACCCGTCGGGGCCGCCCCAGGCGGGGCGCGAGGATGCGCGGATCAACACGATGTGCCGCACGCAATTCCCGCAGACCGGCTTCCTCGAACAGGCGCGCGGCAACACCATCACCAGCTGGGCGACCTTCGATCCGCTGTGCCTGATGCGCGAGTATACCGGGTCCGAAGATCCGGGGCGTCCCGCCGAGATGCGCTCCCCCGCCAACCGCGACGTGACCGAGAAGACGCTCGCCGGTTACATCATGGCCGAATATTCGGGTGACCTCGGCGACATGCCTGTACGCGGCAATTTCGGTGCGCGTGTGGTCAACACCAAGGTCAGCTCGATCGGCCTGCGCAGCGCGTTCACCGTGGTCAACAACCCCGACGGCACGATTTCGCTGACACCGACGCCGAACACGTTCGAGACGGTGACGCTGGAGAGCGAGACCACCCGGTTCCTGCCCAGCGTCAATGCGATCTTCGAGCTTCAGCCCAATCGCCTGTTGCTGCGCGCCGCCGCCTATCGCGCGATGTCGCGCCCGGCGCCGAGCGCGCTGGGGGCGGGCCGTACCTTCTTCCTCGATTCGAGCGGTACGACGATCGAGGATGCGATCAGCGAAATCCGCGCCAATGGCAGCCCGGCCTTGAAGCCGCTGATGTCGTGGAACGGCGACCTCGCGCTCGAATATTATCCCAACCGGGATTCGCTGTTCTCGGCGACGGTCTATTTCAAGGAGTTCAGCGGCGGGTTCATGCCGGTGGTCGGTAACGAGACCTTCAGCATCGGCGGCCGCGACGTCAGCGTGCCGGTGGTCCAGACCGCCAACAGCCCGGACAAGAGCCAAGTCTGGGGTGTCGAGATCACGCTCGCCAACCGTTTCTCGTGGCTGCCCAAGCCGCTCGACGGATTCGGCGGCAAGGTCAGCTACAATTATGCCGACACCAATTTCGAGAATGAGGACATTCTGCTCGGCGAAATCTTCAACCCGGCGACAGGGGTAACGACGCCGCGGATCGTGCCGCCGGCCGGTCTGTCGGGCTTCTCGAAGCACGTTGTTTCGGCGCAGCTCTATTATCAGCTCAAGGGCTTCTCGATCCAGGGCATCTACAACTACCGCTCCAACTATTATCAGGACTTTGTCGGCGGCAATTCGCAGCTGCGCTATGTCCGCGGTAATGAGACGTTCGATCTGCGCGCCTCGTACGACATCAATCGCAATGTCTCGCTGCGGTTCGAGGCGACCAACATCTTCGATTCGCCCAAGATCACCGACATGCCGGTGCAGGGCAGCATCCGTCAGTACCATTATTACGGGCCGCGCTACTTCATCGGCGCGCGCATGCGGCTCTAGGCACCGATCATGGCTTCCCGTTCGGCATTGCCGCAACGGTGTCGGCTCGCTCCCCTTCCGGTCGTCTGCACTACCTCCCCGCAGGCGCCCGGTTCGGGGCGCGGGCCGCTGCGCGTGAAGCCCATAACGGGGGCGCTTGCGCTTTCAGGCGGACCGAATAAGGATCGGGCCAGGGGAATTGGTGAGGATCATCGTGGCTGACCGGCTATACCAGAGCATTGCCGATCAGATCACCGTACTGATCGATGAGGGTGTGTACCCGCCGGGTTCGCGCTTGCCCGGCGAGCGTGAACTGGCTGAGCGGTTCAACGTCAGCCGCGTGACGATCCGTGAGGCCGAGATCGCACTGCAGGCAAATGGCCGCATCCGCATTAAGACCGGATCCGGCGTCTATGTCACCGATGCCAGGTCGGTACGTACCGACGAGCCGCCTGCGGTGAGCGCATTCGAGCTGACCGAGGCGCGCTCGCTGTTCGAATCCGAGGCGGCGGCGCTGGCGGCGTCGACCGTCACGCCCGAAACGCTCGACCGGCTCGACGAACTGCTCGAGATCATGGGCAACGATGATGGCGACGACGCCAAATCGACCGAGGCGGATCAGGAGTTCCACCTCCTGATTGCATCGGCATCGGGCAATCAGGCGATCATCCACGTCATCAAGTCGTTGTGGCGGATGCGCACCGAGGTGCCCGAGGTGCGTACGACCTATGCCAGCGTCTGCCAGCATGACGGGCGCACGCGCCGGCGCGAGCATGGCGCGATCGTCGATGCCCTGCGCGCGCGTGATTCCAACGGCGCGCGCGTAGCGATGCGCCAGCATTTCAACCGGCTGCTCGAGGCGATGCTCGACGCGACCGAGGAACACGCCATCTCCGAACTGCGGCGCAAGGCGGCGGAGAGCCGCGAGCGCTTCCTGATGAGTGCGCGGCTGCGCTGAGATCCGAGCCGAAAACGCAATGATCGCGCGTTGACGGCGTTACCATGTCCGCGCCAGAATCGGGCAGCGCTACCAATCTTGCCCGCCCGGCTTGAAAATTCGTATGATGTTTGTAGATGGGCGGGGCATGTCCCTTGCCGCGCGACGCCGCGGCAGCCGATCTACGGAGACGATCATGGAACTGACGGGCGGACTTTTCATCGGCGCCGAGCGCCGTCAGTCGGATGTGCGCTTCTACGCCTATGATCCCGCCGCGGGTGCTGAAATCGAAGATGCAGGCTTTGCCGGCGCGAGCGAGCAGGATGTCGCCGACGCCTGTTCTGCCGCTGAAGCGGCGTTTCTGCCCTATTCGACCAAATCACTCGAGGAGCGCGCCCGCTTCCTCGAAACCATCGCTGATGAGATCGAGGCGCTGGGCGACGTGCTGATCGAACGCGCATCGCGCGAGTCCGGCCTTCCCGCCGCGCGCATCACCGGTGAGCGCGGACGGACGGCTGGCCAGCTGCGCCTGTTCGCGAAGGAGGTTCGCGACGGTCAGTGGCAGAAATTGCGTATCGACCATGCTGACCCGGCGCGCACGCCCCCTAAGCCCGATCTGCGCCTGCGCATGGTCCCGCTCGGCCCCGTCGCGGTGTTCGGCGCATCTAACTTCCCGCTCGCCTTTTCCACGGCAGGTGGCGACACCGCATCGGCGTTCGCCGCGGGTTGCCCGGTTGTGGTCAAGGGACATCGTGCGCACCCCGGCACCGCAGAGCTGATCGCGACGGCGATTGCGCGCGCTATCGAGAAATGCGGGATGCCCGCAGGTACCTTCTCGATGGTCAATGGTACCTCGCGCAAGGTGGGCGAGGCGCTGGTCGCCGATCCGCGCATTCAGGCAGTGGGCTTCACCGGATCGCGGGGCGGTGGTGAGGCGCTGATGCGGATCGCCGCGGCACGTCCGCGCCCGATCCCCGTCTATGCCGAGATGGCGGCGATCAACCCGGTTATCCTGATGCCTGAAGCGCTGAAAGCGCGTGGAACCGCGCTGGCTGAAGCCTTTGTCGCGAGCCTCGCGATGGGCGCTGGCCAGTTCTGTACCAACCCCGGCCTCGTCATGGGCGTCGATGGTCCCGAGCTCGACGCCTTCATCGCGCGTGCCGGCGAAGTGCTGTCGGGCCAGCCGGCGCAGGTGATGTTGACCGACGGTATCTGGGAAGCCTTCGAGAGCGGCAAGGCAAAGCTCGCCGGAAGCGCATTCGTCACGCGGGTGGCCGAGGGCGTGGAACCTGAGGGGCCAAACCGCGGTCGCGCGGCGCTGTTCAGCGTTCCAGGCAAGGATTTCCTCGCCGACCCGGTGCACCTGCATGAAGTGTTCGGCGTGTCCTCGGTCGTGGTGCGCTGTGCCAGCCTCGATGAACTGAAGGCGGTGTTGGGCGAACTGGAGGGGCAGCTTACGGCAACACTGCAAGTCGACGCAGGCGACTATGATGCGGCGCGCGATCTGTTGCCGGTACTCGAACGCACCGTCGGCCGCGTGATCGCCAATGGCTGGCCGACCGGCGTCGAGGTGGCGCACGCGATGGTGCATGGCGGTCCCTATCCGTCGACTTCGGACCCGCGCAGCACCTCGGTCGGTACGCTCGCGATCGACCGCTTCCTGCGCCCCGTCAGCTATCAGGGCATGCCCGATGCGCTGCTGCCCGCGGCGTTGCGTGAAGGCGGGCAGAGCGGCACGGTCGCGCGGATCGACGGCGTCTGGACGATCTGAAACCGCGCCCGGCTGCGGGTGCAACAATGACGTTGTCGTTGCTTCGTTCGAAACGAAGCGAAGGAGAGAATTGTGCCTGTAGCTTTTGATGTGTCGGCGCTTCCCGACGAGGCCGAACGCGCCGTGCTCGCCGGCCGCGTGATGCTGGCCGACGGACCGGTGCCGGTGATCGTCCGCCAGGGCCGGGTCCATGACGTATCGGCCGTGGCGGCCACGACCGCTGACCTGTTCGACCTCGCGGATCCGGTAAGCGTCGAGGGCCGCTATCTCTGCGAGGTCGCGGATCTCACCATCGGTGGCGGTGCCTATGCGCTGCTCGCGCCGATCGACCTGCAATGCGTCAAGGCGTGCGGCGTCACCTTCGCGGTCTCTGCGATCGAGCGGGTGATCGAGGAGCGCGCGCGCGGTGATGCCGGGCAGGCCGCGGCGATTCGCGCCGAGCTGGAAGGCAAGATCGGCGGGGGTATCCGATCGGTGGTGCCGGGCAGCGACGAAGCCGCGAAGCTCAAGGCTGCGCTGATCGACGCGGGCATGTGGTCGCAATATCTTGAGGTCGCGATCGGCCCGGATGCCGAGGTGTTTACCAAAGCGCCGGTGCTGTCCTCGGTCGGCTGGGGCGCGCAGGTCGGAATTCGGTCGGATTCGAGCTGGAACAATCCTGAGCCCGAAGTGGTGGTGATCGCGAATGCAGGGGGCAAGGTGATCGGCGCGACACTGGGTAACGATGTCAATCTGCGCGATTTCGAAGGGCGCAGTGCGCTGTTGCTCGGCAAGGCGAAGGACAATAACGCCGCCTGCGCGATCGGGCCGTTCGTACGGCTGTTCGACGCGCATTTCGGGATCGACGATGTGCGCAATGCCGAACTCGACCTGCTGATCGAAGGGCCGGAGGGCTATCGCCTCGAAGGGCATAGTTCGATGAACCAGATCAGCCGCGATCCGCTGGAGCTGGTGCGCCAGACCCTGTCCGAGCATCAATATCCGGACGGGTTTGCGCTGTTCCTCGGTACGTTGTTCGCGCCGGTACAGGATCGTGATGATGTGGGCCGCGGCTTCACCCACAAGGTCGGCGACACGGTGCGCATTTCATCGCCCCGCCTCGGTACGCTCACCAATGTCGTCACGACATCGAAGGATGCGGCCCCGTGGACCTTCGGCATTCGCGACCTCTATCGCAGCATCGCGGCGCGGCGGGGGCGGAGCCTGCCTGAACGCGCAGCCTAGCGTTTCGGCGGCCCCGCCGAATCGCGCAACACCAGTTCGTAGGGCAGCACTTCTTCTTCGACCGTTTCGGTCTCGCCCGGCCGTTCGCGCACGCGGCGCAGCAGCATGGTGATCGCGGCTTCGGCCATCGCCGAGACCGGCTGGCGGATCGTCGTGAGCGCGGGCCAGATGCTGGTGGCGATCGCGGTATCGTCGAACCCGACGACGCTGAGGTCGCCGGGCACCTGAAGCCCGCGTCGGTGCGCAACGCCTACCGCAGCGGCGGCCATATCGTCGTTCGACGCGAAGATTGCCGTCGGCGCGCTGGTGCCCGCAAGAATGCGCTCAGCCGCGTCGAGGCCCGAGCGGTAGGTGAACAGCCCTTGCTCGATACGAGCTGACGCAGGGTCGATTCCCGCTTCTTCCAGCGCCGCTACGAAACCGCGGTGACGTTCGGCGCTCGCGATCTGATTGAAGTGCCCTTTGATGAAGCCGATCTCGCGATGGCCGAGCTCGATCAGGTGCCGCGTTATTGTGCGCGCGGCCCCGAAATCGTCGATCCGCACATTGAGCGTCCCCGCTTCATGCGATCCCATCGCGATTGCCGCCCAAGGGATGCCTGCTTCAGCGAGTAGGTTGCGCACTGCAGTGGATTCGGAGAGCGGTGGCGGAAGCACTACGCCACGCACATCGGCATCGATCAGTTGGCGCACCGCCTCTTCCTGCTCGGCTGCGCCACCGTCTTCACATGATTCAAGGACGAGGTGACAGCCCGTGCGCCGGGCGGTTTCGAGCGCGCCGATCAGGAATTGGCTGAGATATCCAGCCGAAGGGTTTGCATAGAGCAGGCCGATTTGCGACGCGCCGCCCGCCGCGAGCGAGCGCGCAGCGGCGTTGGGGCGATAGTTCAACTGCCCGACCGCCGCGAGTACGGCCTTGCGTGTATCCTCGCGCACATTGGTGCCGCCGTTCATGACGCGCGAAACGGTCATCGCCGAGACCCCGGCGGCGCGTGCCACGTCCTGCACGGTCACGCCGCCCAAAGTCCTGCGAGTCGAACGGCTCATCAAAATCTCCCGCGCACGGGATATGGGCGGGATGCGGACATTGCAATCGGGCGGCCCAAGATGGAACCTGAGCTTGCCTCGCGGCTTGAGTCCGTAAGCTTTCCATGGAGTTGCCGATGTCGAGCGCGGCCGCATGACCGGTTTTCCGACCGACCGTCTGGTGTTCGGTCCGGCCGACGTTGACCTTGAACGTTCGCCGCTTGCCGGGCATTTCGATGCGAAAACCTATGTGCTCGGCGCGTTCAATCCGGGGCTGACGCGGTTGTCCAATGGCAATCTGCTGATGATGGTACGCGTCGCCGAGGCGCTGCAAGAGCCGGTACGGGGCGGCAAGGTGCACGCGATCCGCTGGCAGGACGGGCGCTATGTCCTCGACGGCTGGCCATTGGAGTTGGTGGATACGTCGGACCCGCGGAAATTTCTGCTGCATGGCGGGGGGTGGAAGATCATGGCGCTGACGTCGCTGTCGTGGCTGTTGCCAGTGGAACTGACGCCGGACGGGCTGAAGGTCGTTGCTGCGCATTACGACAAGGCAATCGCGCCGCGGCACAATGTGCAATGCTATGGCGTAGAGGATGCCCGGATCAGCCGGATCGGCGGCGAATGGCTGATGACGACCTGCTCGGTCAGCCCGGAGCGGCATTCGACCACACTCTACGCTTCGGACAACGGCATCGACTGGCGTTTCGAGGGCATCGTGCTCGACCATCAGAATAAGGACATGCTGATCTTCGAGGGCAAGCCGGGCGGGCAATATTGGGCGCAGACGCGCCCGCTGGGGGACCTGTATTTCGCCTATCCGCCGGGGAGCGGCTGGCGTGCGGGTCCGTCGATCAACCTTGCCACCTCGCCCGACGGGCGGCACTGGAAGCCGCACCTTAACCCCGGTATCCGCCCGCATGCCGGGACGGTGGCGACCGCGCGGATCGGCGGGGGGACGCCGCCGGTTCTGACCGACCGCGGCTGGCTGACGCTGTGGCACGGCGTGGAGCCCAAAGAGGTGGTCGGCATCTACCGCACCTATTGGTCGCTGCTCGATCGCGACGATCCCTCGATCACGCTGCACGCCGAACATGTGCCGCTGCTCGAAGCCAGCCCCGAACTGACCGCGCCGCTCGCCGAGCGCATGTACATCCACGACGTGGTGTTCACGACCGGCATCGTGGATGCGGGCGATCATTATGTCGTCGCGTCGGGCGAGGCGGATCTGGCCTGCCGGATCACGCATATCCCGAAGTCGGTATTTGCCTGAACCCGTCCAGGCCGTCATGCCTCCGGCATCCACCTGCCCACAGGGACGGGTGTCGAGGTCGTGCCGGGAACCTTCAAATCCATACCGGGCCGCGCGGTGGACCCCGGAATAAGTCCGGGGCGACGAGAGGATTGAAGGGCCGTCCATACGACGCCTTTTTATGTGTGACCCGAAGCGGTATGAGGCCGCGCATGACGACCGATCCCTTCACGCTGTTCGATCAATGGTACACCGAGGCTCGCACGACCGAGCCGAATGATTCCAACGCGATGGCATTGGCGACGGTGGACGTCGCCGGCCAGCCGTCGGTGCGGATGGTGCTGCTCAAAGGCCATGGCCCCGACGGCTTCGTCTTCTACACCAACCGCGATAGCCGCAAGGCGGGAGAGCTGGCGGCGGTGCCGCGTTCGGCCCGGCCGGCCCCCCGGGAAACGCTGCCGCGGCGGGACCGGAGCGCAGGGGCGG
>CAZBYE010000076.1:0-12183 GCA_964496045.1 uncultured Stakelama sp. | reverse complement strand
ACGGCGACGCCGGCCTGACCGGCCGCAAGATCATCGTCGACACCTATGGCGGCGCTTCGCCCCATGGCGGCGGCGCGTTCAGCGGCAAGGACCCGACCAAGGTCGACCGTTCGGCGGCATACATCACCCGCTACCTCGCCAAGAACATCGTCGCGGCGGGCCTCGCCCAGCGCTGCACGATCCAGCTGGCCTATGCCATCGGCGTGTCCAAGCCGCTGTCGCTCTATGTCGACACCCACGGCACCGGCACCGTCGGCGACGACAAGATCGAGGAAGCGATTCAGGGCATCGCCAAGCTGGGCGGTCTGACCCCGCGCGGCATCCGCACGCACCTCGGCCTCAACAAGCCGATCTATCAGAAGACCGCGGCGTACGGCCATTTCGGCCGCAAGGCCGAGGGCGACTTCTTCCCGTGGGAGAAGACCGACCTGGTCGAGGATCTCAAGGCCGCGCTGGCCTGATCCTCCGGCAACGGACACGGAAGGCGGCGGTCCCCCGGGATCGCCGCCTTTTTCGTTTCCGGGCACCGGAAAGTCCCAAAAGTCACGGTCCTACGCGCGCGAGTCCGACCGCGGATCGCGCGAACCCACGAAAAGTCCCGAACGTCACACTGCCACGCGTGCGCGAGAGGTCGCGACCGTCTGTACCTGTCAAAGAGCGGTACCGAGCGGAGCAGACGAAATCCTACATTTCAAGGCGATTGCTCGCCCATGCGGCGACGCCCGGTCAGTCCGGGCGGATTTGACGGAGGCCGTTCAGCGCGTCCCCTCGATCCCCGGCCCCGCATCGACGGTCGCGCGATAGCCGGGCTTCACCCGCGCGCGCGATGCTTGCTCATAGGCGTGGCCAAGCTCGAGCAGGCGGCCATCACCCCATTTCGCACCGATGAAGGACAGGCCCATGGGCAGACCGCCCGTCAGCCCCATCGGCACGGTGAGGTGGGGATAGCCCGCCACCGCCGGCAGCTGGCTGGCACTGGGGCCGCTCCATTGATCGCCGTGTACCGGGTCGGACAGCCAGGCGGTGCCGGTGGTGGGGGCGACCAGCGCCGCGAGCTTGTTCTGTGCCAGGACGGTATCGAGCGTTTGCGCCGCGAGCCGCCGGGCGTCGTCGCGGGTCTTGGCATAAGCGGGATCGGCATTCCCGCCGGTCTTCTCCGCCATCTCGAAAATGCTCTGGCCGAAATAGGCAAGCTCTTCCGGCGACCCCTTGTTGAAGGCGATGGCATCGGCGAGCGTGCGGACCTTCACCGTCGGCGGTGTGGTGGCGAGATAGGCGGCGAGGTCGCTCTTCAGCTCCATCTGGAGCAGCTTGAATTCGAAACCGCGCAGTTCGGGCGGCGTAGCCAGCTTCACCTCGACCAGTTCGGCCCCCGCCTTCCGCAAGATCGCGAGCTGTGCGTCGTAGAGTGCGGTCAGCCCCGTGCGCATCTCTGGCCGAACCACGCCGATCCGAACGCCCTTGAAGCTCGACTTGCTCCAGTCGGGAGTCAGCGCCGCGCGGTGCGCATCGGCGTCTGCGGTAGCGGGATCGGCCTTGTCGTTGCCGATCATCCCGGCGAACACTGCCGCCGCGTCGCGAACACTGCGCGCCATCGGGCCAGCGGTATCCTGGCTGGAGCTGATCGGTACGACATGGGTGCGGCTGACCGCGCCGACCGTGGGCTTGAGGCCGACCAGCCCGGTCATCGATGCGGGGCAGACGATCGATCCGTCGGTCTCGGTCCCGACTCCGGCGGCGGCGAGGCTGGCGGCGATCGCAGCGCCGGTGCCGCTCGACGAGCCGCAGGCGCTGCGGTCGAGCGCATAGGGGTTGCGGACGAGGCCGCCGACCGCGCTCCACCCGCTCATCGAATCGCCATCGCGGATATTGGCCCATTCGGACAGGTTGGTCTTGCCGAGGATGATCGCCCCCACCGCGCGCAGCCGGGCGACGAGCGGCGCGTCACGTTTCGTGAAATTGTCCTTGAGCGCGAGACTGCCCGCCGTGGTGGCATTCTCGGCGGTGTCGATATTGTCCTTCACCAGAACGGGGATGCCAAAGAGTGGACCGCGCGCGATGCGCAGGCGCCGGTCGCGGTCGGCCTTACGCGCCTGCTCCAGCGCCTGCGGATTGATCGCGATCACGCTGCGCAGTCTGGGACCCTTGCGGTCGAGCGCATCGATGCGGTCGAGATAGGCCTGGGTCAGTTGTACGCTGGTCAGCTCGCCACGGTCGAGCATCGACTGCAGCACGTCGATGCTCTTCTCATCGACCTTGGCCGCCAGCGGAGGAAGCGCAGCTTCGCCCGGTTGCGCGGCGGCGGGCGCCGCCAATGCCATTGCCATCGCTGCCAGCCCGTACCGCATCCAATGCCCCCCAATGATGTCCGGACCGCACGATATCGCCGCGTTCGCGCTGTGCAACGCCGGATGCCGCCGCTAGCCTTGCCAAATGAAGACGATCCGCGATCCCGCCCATGCGCTCGCCACCGAGCTGTCTGCCATCCGCGCGGAGTTTCAGGTGCCCGATGCATTTCCGGCAGAGGTCCTGGCGGCGGCGCAGACGGCGGCGAGGCGGGCGCCGTCCGATCACGCCGACTGGACCGATCGCGCCTTGGGACGCTGGACCCGGCAAGCGCCACCGATCTGGATCAGGCGTTCAGCATCGAAGCGGCGGGAGGCGACCTGATCCTCCATTATGCCATCGCCGACGTCGCCTGGTTCGTGGGCGAGGGCGGGCCGATCGACACCGAAGCCTGGGCACGCGGCGAAACCCTGTACCTGCCCGACGGCAAGGCGGGCCTCTATCCGCCGGTGCTGGCCGAGGGCGCAGCGAGCCTGCTGCCCGACGGCCCCCGGCCGGCAGTAGTGTTCAGCGTGCGGGTGGCGCCGGACGGCGCGGTCAGGCTCGACGCGGCGACGCGCGCGGTGATCCACAGCCGCGCCAAGCTGGCCTATGCGACGGTGCGCGACGACGAACTCCCGACGGGCTTTGCCGAATTGTCGGCGCGGATCATCGCGGCCGAGGCCGAGCGCGGCGCGGCGCGCGTCGACCCGCCCGAGCAGGAGGTGAGCGAGGGACCGGACGGCAAGCTCACCCTCTCCTTCCGCGACCGTCATCCGTCCGAGGATCGCAATGCAGCGCTCTCGCTTGCGTGCAACATGGCGGTGGCGGACGCGCTGATCGCGCATCAGACGGGACTGTTCCGGGTGATGGCCGAGCCCAACGAACATGCTGTGCGGCGGCTGCGGCACACCGCGCGCGCGTTCGGCATCGAATGGCCCGACCGCGCGACCCTGACGCAGTTCGAGCGCACGCTGGATCCCTGCGATCCGAAGGCGGCCGCGCTGATGCTGGCGATCCGGCGCGCGGGCAACGGCGCGGGCTATCAGTCCTTCCGACCGGGCGAGACGCCCTGGCATTCGGCGGTCGCCGCGCCCTACGCCCATGCCACCGCACCACTTCGCCGGCTGGCCGACCGCTATGTCGTACAAGCGACGCTGGCGGTGGCGAACGGGAAGCCGGTGCCGGACCATGTCACCGATGCCTTTGCGAAGCTGCCCAAGGTAATGGCGCGCGCCGACGCCCGCGCCAACCAGATCGACCGCGCGGTGATCGACATGGCCGAGGCGGTGATGCTGGCGGGACAGGAGGGCGACCGCTTCGGCGCGATCGTCACCGATATCGGCGAGCGCGGCGCATCGATCCAGCTGCGCGACCTGCCGGTGACGGCGCGGGTCGACGCCGCTGGACTGACGCCCGGCGACGCGCTCGAGGTGCGGCTGACCCGCGCCGATCCGCGCGCGCGGCAGATCGCGTTCGAGCGGCTGAGCTGAGCCACCAAGCCGCTTGCGCCACCGCGCGGGCACAAGCATTTTCGTGCGGAAATGGGGGAGACTGACATGGCTTTTCGCGTGATCGCCGCAATCCTGATTGCCGGCACCATACCCGCGCTCGCCCAGACGAAACCGGCACCGCTTGAGACCGAGGCGGGCAAGCCGTTCAAGCATGACAATAGCGGGATTACCTTGCCTGCGACCTTGCTGGGTTTCCCCCGCAACGAAGGCCAGGAATATGTGAAACCGCAGCTTGACGTTGCTTTCCGCTATTTTCCCGCGGACACGAACGAAGAGGTGTCGGTCTATATCTACCGGGTGACGTCGGGCGTCCCATCGCTGTGGTTCGACGTGTCGAGCAATTCGATCGAGCAGCGGGCAGCGTTCGGACGTAAGACGCGGTTCGAGATGCCGCTGACCTTCACCCCGCCCGGCCAGGCCGCCGCCTCGGGTCTTAAGGCGGCATGGACGCTGTCGGATGCGCCCTATCGCAGCACGGCGCTGGCGATCGTCCCGGTCGGCGAATGGCTGGTGAAGATCCGCTACTCCTCGGCAACCCTCGAGGTCGCATCGCTGACCCGGAGGCTGGACGAGGTGGTCGCGGCGATCGGCTGGCCCGGCAAGATCGAGCAAGCCCCCGCCGCCGCCGCGATCGCCGATTGCACCAAACCGCTCAAGCTCAACGGCGCCTCGAAGCCGGTCAAGGCCGATGGCGCGTCCGCCCTGATCGATGCGTTGATGGCAGCGAACGTGCGCGACAAGAAGGACAAGGAAGAAACCGGGGACTCAATGCCGGTTGCATGGTGCCGCGATCGCGCTGTCAAGGCCCCGGCTTTGGTCTATCGCCCGGTGGAGAGCGAGAACAGCTATCTGCTCGCGTTCACCGATTCCGGACGGGCGGTATGGACGCGGCCGAGCCTTAGCGGCCTGCTCGGGGCCGGCAAGGGAAGCTGGGCGGTGAGCATCGTATTGCCGGGCGAGACGATCAACTATCTCGGCCGCGACCGGCTGCCCGAACCCGGCGAGCTGAGCAAGATCCTCGAAGGGCAGGTCACTTCGCGGGTCGCGACCTGGGGAAAGAGCACGCTCACGCTGGATTCGGCGACCTTCAAGTAACCGCGGTTCCCTTTCGGCGCGCGCGCGGCTAGGGCCGCACGCCATGAACGATCCTGCGAAGATCCGCCGCCTCTATGGCCGGGCGAAGGGCCACAAGTTGCGCATCGGGCAAGCTTCGCTGGTCGAGGAGATGCTGCCGCAGGTCTCGGTGCCCGAGACCGGGCCGATCGATGCGACGTCGCTGTTCGGCGACGCCCGCCCGCTGGAGCTCGAGATCGGCTTCGGCGCGGGCGAGCATCTGGCCGGGCAGGCGGCGATGCGGCCCGATCACGGCTTTATCGGCTGCGAGCCGTTCCTCAACGGTGTGGTCGGCGCGCTCGGGCATATCCGCGATGGCGAGCTGGCCAATGTGCGGCTGCACATGGGCGACGCGCTCGAGGTGATCGAGCGGCTTCCCGACGCCAGCCTGGAGCGGGTCTATCTGCTCCACCCCGATCCCTGGCGGAAGGCGCGCCACGCCAAGCGGCGGATGGTCAATCACGGCCCGCTCGACCTGATCGCGGCGAAGCTCAAGCCGGGCTGCGAGTTTCGGCTGGGCACCGACGACCCGACCTATTGCCGCTGGGCGATGATGGTAATGAACCAGCGCCGCGACTTCGAATGGCAGGCGAAGGAGGCGAAGGATTTCCTGACGCGTCCTGACGACTGGCCCGAGACCCGCTACGAGCGCAAGGCGCGGCGACAGGGGCATGAGGTGTGGTATATGAGATATCGGCGGACGCACACTAAATAGGCTAAAAACCGCAAGCCCGCCCTACTATATATTGTTATTAATCAATATGTTGCCCTGATCACTGGCACGCCATGATTACCCGGTAATTGCCAAATATGGCATGAGGGACGTAAGGTTTTTTGCCTCGTGCTCTCCGTCAAAACTGACTTTATTGCCGACGCGCCAAGCGACAGACATTTTCGTCCAACACGGCAGCGCACCGCGAACGGCCGCAAATGGGCCGTGAGCGGGGTGGCAGCTTCGAGAGGGCGACGCCGCACAACCAGACGTTCGGCTAACTCGCGAATTGAACCAGTTCGGAGATGAGGACGCAATTTCTCGGAAGGCGGAACCCTCCGGCGTCTGCATCGCTTCAGGTCTATCGCAAGTACGGGAGCAGGCAGCGGGCATGAAAGATGTGCAGCCGTGGTGGGAGCGTGGTGTCATCTATCAAATCTATCCGCGCTCGTTTCAGGACACGAATGGAGACGGAATCGGGGATATCGCGGGGATTGAACGGCGCCTTGATTACCTTGTCACGCTTGGCGTGGACGCAGTCTGGATTTCGCCGGTCTTCCCTTCGCCGATGAAGGACTTCGGTTACGATGTCGCCGACTATTGCGGGATTGATCCGATCTTCGGCGATCTCGATGCCTTTGACCGGTTGATCGACGCTGCCCACCACCGCAAGCTGAAACTTATCCTCGACTTCGTCCCCAATCACAGCTCGGACCAGCACCCCTGGTTTCTTGAAAGTCGGCGCAGCTGTGAAGACCCGAAGCGCGACTGGTACATCTGGCGCGATGCCGCACCTGACGGTGGCCCGCCGAATAACTGGATCAGCGACTTTGGCGGTTCCGCCTGGGAATGGGATGAGGCGACCGGCCAATATTATCTCCACGCTTTCCTCAAGGAACAGCCAGACCTCAACTGGCGCCATCCCGAGCTGAGGCAAGCGATGATGGAGGTGCTGCGCTTCTGGATGGAACGCGGAGTCGACGGGTTTCGCATCGATGTGCTCTGGCACATCGTGAAATCCGAGGGGTTCGAGGATAACCCGCTCAACCCGGATTGGGCTCCCGGCCGGACCGAGCGCGATCGCGTCATCCAGCTTCACTCGACCGACCAGCCGGAAGCGCACGACATTTCCGCTGCGTTTCGCGAGCTCTCCGACAGCTACGGCGATCGTGTTCTGATCGGCGAGATCTTCCTGCCCAATGACCTGCACGCGCGTTGGTACGGCACGCCGCAGCGCCCGCAAGTCCACCTCCCCTTCAATTTCCAGCTGATCGAGAATGCGTGGGACGCCGGAACTCTCGCCCAACTCATTCGCGCTTACGAGGCCTCGCTTCCGGAATTCGGATGGCCCAATTGGGTGTTCGGCAGCCATGATGCGCCGCGTATCGCCGCACGCATCGGCGAGGCACAGGCGCGCGTCGCGGCGATGCTTCTGCTCACGCTGCGCGGCACGCCTACACTTTATCAGGGTGATGAACTCGGCATCGGAGAGGTTCCGATCCCGCCCGAACGGGTTCAGGATCCCCAGGATTTGCGCCAGCCGGGGCTCGGCATCGGACGGGACCGTTCGCGGACGCCAATGCCGTGGGATGCTTCCCCGCACGCCGGCTTCAGTGACGTGGATCCGTGGCTTCCCCTCAACCCCGATTGGCAAGTCCGCAACGTGGCGATGCAATCGGAGAATCCGGAATCGATGCTGTCGCTCTATCGCCGACTTCTCGCATTGCGGCGGCGTCACGCCGCGCTGGCGGTTGGCCGAATGCAGGCAGTTACCGCGCGAGGCGACGTGCTCTCCTACGAGCGTATCCTGAATGGGGAACGATTGCTGGTCGCCTTGAACTTGGGCGCCGAGCGGCAGCCGCTCGTGTATCCTCCGGAGACGCGCCCCGGGCGGCTATTGGCGTCAACACTGAGCGGGACAACCGCCTCGACCACCCTTGCCGGAAACCAAGGCGTCGTGCTTCAGCTCGAGCAGGTCTGACATGCGCATTGCCATGCTCGCCCCGATCGCATGGCGGACACCGCCCCGCCTCTATGGTCCATGGGAATTAGTGACCAGCCTGCTGACCGAGGCGCTGGTCGCGCGCGGCGCGGACGTCACGCTGTTCGCAACGCAGGATAGCCGGACCAGCGCGCGTCTCGCGGGCGTCGTTCCCGCGCCGTACAATGACGATCCTTCGATCGACGCGAAGGTATGGGAGTTCCGTCATCTCGCTCATCTCTTCGAGCAGGCGGGGGCGTTCGACCTCATTCACAACCAGGCCGACTTTCCGGCGCACGCCTTCGCGAACCTGACGAAAACACCGATCGTCACGACGATTCACGGGTTCTCGTCGGAGCGGATCCTCCCGATGTATGCGCCCTACCAGGACCGCGTTCATTTTGTCGCGATCAGTGAGGCAGACCGACATCCGGCGCTGCGCTACGCCGCCACTATTCATCACGGCATACCGGTCGATCAGTTCCCGTTCGATGCTCGGGGCAGCGACGACCTGCTTTTCTTCGGACGCATTCACCCGGACAAGGGCGCGGCCGAGGCGATCGCGGCTGCGCGTGCAAGCGGCCGGGCGATCAACCTGTACGGCCTTGTCCAGGACGAGGGCTATCACGCGAGCAAGGTACAGCCGCAGATCGATGACAAGCGGGTGCGCTATCACGGCACTGTGGGCGGGGCGCAGCGTCTTCACGCGCTTGGCAGCGCGCGGGCACTTCTTCACCTCATCAATTTCGAAGAGCCATTTGGCTTGTCGGTCGTCGAAGCGATGGCGTGCGGTACGCCAGTCATCGCAATGCGCCGCGGATCGATGTCCGAGCTCATCGAGCATGGGGTCAACGGCTTTCTGGTCGATAGCGTTGAGGAAGCCGTCGCGGCGATTGACCAGGTCGAAACGCTCGACCGCGCGCGGGTGCGCGAGACAGTCGTTCAGCGCTTTAGCGTCGAGCGAATGGCTGACGCGTATTTGCAGCTATATGCCCGGATCGGTTCGAAAGGTGGAAGCTGAATGAGGCAGTCAGCTATGCGCCAACGTTCTCTTGCAGCCCGCTCACCCCTGCATCGAACTGCGACGCGTAATGCGTGCCGGCTCAAGCGGGTCTTCACTTCTGACGAGCCATCCGCCGTCGATACGCGCTATGAACCAGCGTCCATATGCAAACGCCGACGAGCAGAGCGATCACGCCCAATAGAATGTACGTGAGGAAGATGTGCAGCTCGATACGTAATTCCAGCGCTTGAGTGCCTGCAGTGCGGCACCGTAGTTTCTATGACCAGCCAGAGAGGGCTGCGGGAAAACCCGCCACCCTCCTTGCGAGATGCGTCACGATCGTATCGGCAGCGAGCGTTGCCACGCTCGATCGCCCGACCGGCGAAGCCACCTCCGGCACCGATGATCAGCCCGGTCGTCCCGTCGGAGCGACGACGGCCACGATTGCGGCCATCAGGTACATATTTTCATGATTATTGCTCCTGGCCCTTAGATCAGGCCGCGATAAAAACGAAAATGACCCATAGAAAGATCATTGCTTAATAAAAGTCAGGCCATTGAAATCATGCCAAATATGATTCCCTTAGTTACTTAAGATCTATTCTGGACACTCCCGCCTTCATTCTCCCATCTTGCCACCGCAGCATGGAGGCGTTTTCGAACACCCCTTAGATGCGATCGTTCAGAGTCCGTTTGGAAACGGTTATGGGGATAGCTGCTCGCCGCGAGTAGTTTGCCATAAGCGAGTGCGAACGCACGATGTGCCGCTCGCGCGCCCGGAGAGGGCGACGATTCGGCTCTCGCGAGAGACTCCTGCTCCCGTCGCAATAAGTAGTTGATGTCCATTGTCTTGCTCCGACGAGCGGGAGCATAATACTCTCAGACGTGCCTGCTCGGGGAAGGGTGCACGATATCGCGACCTTATCATGTCCCACCATAGCTGTCGCCTTCGAATAGGTCGGCGATGCCGCCGCGTGATTAACAGCCGGATTGTGCGGTGACGGCAGCTACTGGTGAGGCCCACTGGTAATGCATGCGCCTCGCACCCATATGGCTGTCATCGCTCCGCTTCTTTCTGGGCACGGAGACGACTGAGAGATACGCGCGCTCCCGCTCTTTCATGGAGCTGCGCATGCACCTTCCTTCCCATACAAGCCTGAGCATCCCCGCGGCTGCGCAGCTTCGCCATCGGCCCGTACTTTCACTGTTCTCGCCTGGCGTTGCGATGCCCGATCCGGAGGCCATTCAAGGAGAACGCAGGCCATGTCCCGCGCCTTGAACGTCAACGCGACCGTTGCGGAGGTGATCGCCATGGCCGCGAAATGCGGCGCGATAATCAGTGCGATCGAACCACTGCTTCCGGAAGGCACGCGCGTCGTGTTCATGAACCGCGATGCCGCAACAGTCGTGGAGCAAGCTTTTGGCCGACGTGTGCTGAAAGGCGCGATTGTTCGTGAGCCATGGACGCAACGGCGCATCAACTAGATGCCGGCACATCCTCGCAACCAAGGAAAGAGTCATCATGCCGCCCCTCATCTCTCAGCCTTCTCCACCTGTTCCCGATGACCCCGCCACTATGATGGAGAGCTATGGGATCGAGTGCATCCCGGTCGACTATTTCCACTGGAACGGGTTTCGCTACGGCAGCCTGAAAGACGCGATCGCCGCCGCACGGCGTGGGCGAGCCGGTGCGTGTGCCTGACTTCCTGCATCGCCTGTTCGGGACCCATGTTCCGGATCCCGCACGCAACCATTGGGATCGGGGCTACTTCGCGAGCTGCTGCGTCCATTGCGGTTGCGACATGATACGGCTGCCGGGTCTTCCCTGGCGTGCTCTTTGAAAGGATATCGCATGAAGCCGACCCTAGCCATGTGCCGCGCGCAGGAAGCACGTCAGCGCGCCCTTGCCGCCGATGCAGCGCTCACGAACGTCAAGGGCGTGGCGATGCTTGCGGCGGCCGCATGGGCAAAGGAAGCGATCACCGCCGAACGTCGTGAGCAACGGCGCGCGCGCAGGGATCAGGAGCTGCTCTACGCTCCGTCACTGCTGGAGGATCGTATGTTCAGCGAAAACCCGGATCGCGGCTTTGCAGACCCGGGGGCCTGAAGGCGATGGCGAAGGAAGAGCTGATGACCTTCGACGGCATGATCGACGAGATCCTGCCCGATGGCCGCTTTCGCGTCCTGCTGGAGAATGACCATCAGATCATCGCCTATACGGCGGGCCGGATGCGGCGAAACCGTATCCGCTCGGTCGTCGGTGATCGCGTCCAGGTGGAAATGACACCCTACGACCTCGACAAGGGCCGTATCATCTATCGTGAGAGAACGCCGGGATCAGGGTTCGGTACGCCGCGTGGCGCCCGTCGACGCTAGCCCCTTCCCGGAGCAGTTGCGCGCGCCGTTACCGATATGCGCATCCCAGATTTTGCTGAGGGGTCACACTCTCCCTTCAGGCGAAGCACAAGGCATGCGCGCGAGCCGAAAGTAGCGCGCGCTATTTGGTGGCGATCTCATTCGCTTCGGCACGATAGGTCTCGCGAACGAACGCGCGTGCCGCCGTCTGTGTCCGAAATGTATCTCCCAGCACCTCGCTCGACACGAGCGGGTAGCCCTGCGAGTTGAATCGGGTCGTGCGCAGTGTGACGCGGAATAGCCCGTCCTCATCCTTGGTCACGAGAAAAGGGCGGACAGGGACTTTCGACATATCGCTACTCCTGAAGGGGGTGAACTGCATCAGTAACCGCTGCCCGTCGCCTTGATCGGCGAGGGCGGTAAATGCGCCTGGACATCGACGATCGCAGCTTCGGTGGTGAGTAGCAGGCCGGCCACCGACGCCGCATCCTGAAGCGCGGAGCGGACGACCAATGTCGGATCGATCACCCCCGCTTCGATCAGGTTTTCATCGATTTCGGTCTGCGCGTTGAAGCCCATGTCACGGTTGTTGCCATTGAGCAGGCGCGCGGCAACGACGCCGCCGTCGTACCCGGCATTCTCGGCGATCTGACGGAGCGGTGCCGGCAAGGCTTTGCGGACGATATCGATGCCGCGGGTCTGGTCGTCATTGGCGCCGCGCAGACTATCCAGCGCGTGAGATGCATAGAGCAGCGCGGTGCCGCCACCGGAGACGATCCCCTCCTCGACCGCAGCGCGCGTCGCATGCAGCGCGTCATCGATCCGGTCCTTGCGTTCGCGCATCTCGACCTCGGTCGAAGCACCGACGCGAATAATCGCGACACCGCCGGAAAGCCTGGACAGCCGTTCCTGCAGCTTCTCCTGGTCATATTCACTCGAACTCAGGTCGATCTGCTGCCTGATGGCGCCGACCCGGCCGGCGATCGCCGCTGCATCACCCGCGCCATCGATGATCGTGGTGTCGTTGCGATCGATCGTCACGCGCCGGGCGGTACCAAGCTCTTCGAGCGCGACATGCTCCAATTTGGTGCCGAGGTCGGGGGATATGACGATTCCGCCGGTCAGGATGGCGATGTCCTCGAGCATCGCCTTACGGCGGTCGCCGAAGCCGGGCGCCTTG
>CAZBYE010000075.1:0-12200 GCA_964496045.1 uncultured Stakelama sp. | reverse complement strand
CCGCGCTGGCCGAGGCCTTCGGTATTTCAGAACGCGAGTTGGGGATCGGCGACGTAGGTGCTCAGGCCGGTGATGAGGTCGTTTCCGGCGACAGGGTCGAACAAATTCGCAACCTGATCGAGGCCAGCCGCGAGCAAATTGCGACGCTGGCGGGCGTCATGCCCGCCAATGTGAAGATCGCTATCGAATTTTGATGTGCGCCGCAGGTTATGACCCCGCCAGTTCCTTGCGGACCTGACGGGGCCATATCTTGCTGGCATCATGGCTGCGGGGGCGGTGCTCTAGAATTTGGCTCGCAGTCCGATCGAGTAGCGGCGTTCCGACAAGGCGTAGCTGTTGATCGCCAGCGGGTTGAAATCGCTGATTTCGACCGTCGCCGAATCCTTCGGGATCAGATTTTGTGCTTGCAGTGACAGCGCGAAATGATCGTTGATGTCGAAGCCGATCTGGGCGTCGAGCTGCGAGCGAGGGCCGATGAAGCTCGGGCGCCCTTCCGAGAATTCGAACACCGCTTCGTCGCGATAATTATACGCGAGGCGTGCCGAGATCGGACCCTTCTCGAACAGTCCGACCAGATTGTAGCTGTTCTTGGACACCGCCACGAGCGGGAATCCGGCGTTATCCTCCGAGTCCGAGAAGGTGTAGTTGGCGATGATGCCGAGGCCGTCGAATGGCGCGGGCAGGAAGTCGAAGAACTGCTGCACGCCGATCTCGAACCCCTTGATCTTCGCGCTGGCGAGATTCTCGGGCCGCGAGAATGTCAGCATCCGGCCCTGGGGGTCGAGGTCGGTATCCACGCCCGAGGTGACGAAGCTGGCGATGAAGTCCTGAACGTCCTTGTAGAAGAGCGCACCGGAGATCAGCGAGCTCTTACCAGTGTAGTATTCGAAGCTGATGTCCGCCTGCGTCGACATCGGCGGCTTGAGGTTGGCGTTGCCACCCGTCACCGACAGATTGGTGGCGTTGAAGAAGGTCGACGGCGCGAGATCGGCGATCGATGCGCGCTGCATCGTCTGCGACCCCGAGACGCGGATCAGGAAGTTGTCGGTGACGTTGAACGCGATGTTCGCGCTGGGCAGGACGTTGGTGTAGCGGTTCTTGTCGGTGACCAACGTGCTGACCGTGCCGACATTGACATAGGAGTCGACCGACAGACGGGTGCTGGCGATGCGGACGCCGGCATTGGCCTGGTACGGCATGCCCAGCAGTTCGCCCTCGCCTGAGATCATGAGGTAGCCGGCAAGGGTCTTCTCGCTGAAATCATAGTCGCGCTGGAGGTTGGGCAGCAGCGTCGAGAGGCCGTTGGCGTTCGGGTTCGGCTCGGCCGCCTGCGCGCGCTTGAAGACATAGTCGAAGGTAGGCGCGGTGGTGAGGAAACTGCGCGGGAAATTGCCCGGAATGTCGGCGAGGAAGCTGCTGCCATCGACCAGCTTGAGATAGGGTTCGAGTTCGGCGCGGGTCGGTGTCACCTGGCTGCGGAACGCGTTCGAGCGGGCGTGCAGGTCGGTGTAGCGCACGCCCATCGCCAGCGTGACGCCACTGTCGAATTCATAGCTCGCGTCGAGCTTGCCGGTCCATTCCTCGAGCAGGCCGATCAGCCGGTTGCTGCGCACGCCGTTGCTGGCGGGGTTGTACGAGGAATAGACGCCGGGATTGAACGTGCCCAGCGTCAGCGAAGGGACGGTATTGCCGCGGAAATCGAAATTGCCGGGGACGAGCGCGGTCGCCTGAAGCGTGATGATCTGGATCGTCTGGTCGATCGTGCCCTTGCTGTAATAGCCGTCGGCCTCGATCTTGAGTCCATCCTTCTCGTACTTGCCGTTGAGGCCGTAGAGATAGCTTTTGGTCGGTTCGTTGCGGATCTGGCCTGCGGAGGTGACGGTACCGTTGGCGGTGCCGGCGACGACCGCGCCATTTTCAACCACGCGGTTGGTGACCGGGTTGGTGCCGGTCGGCAGACGGAAGGCGAAGAAGTCCTGATGCCGACCGGTGGTCAGCTCCGAATAGAGCGCGTCGGCGGTGATGGTCAGTTCCGGCGTCACCTCAACCTGCACCGCGCCGTTCAGGCCAAGGCGTGAGCGGTCGACCGTGAACTGCTCGTACTGCAGCAGCACCGGGGTCGCGTACACGCCGGCGCCGGTGCCGGTATAGGTGCGGTTGAGGAAGTTGTTGCGCTCGAACGTCTGGGTCATCGACGTGCGCTTCTGATATTCGCCGGCGATCATGATGCCGATGCGGTTGTCGGCGAACTTGGTGGTGAAGAAGCCGGTGACCGCCGGCTCGAACTTCTCGCTATTCTCCGAATAAGTCCCCTGCGCGCGCACCGACAGCGTCGTTTCCTTGAACGACAGCGGCTTGGGCGTGACGAGGTTGACCGTGCCGCCGAGACCGCCTTCAGGCTGGCTGGCGAGCGGCGACTTGCGCACTTCGAGCCGACCGAACAGGCCCGACGGAACCGAGTCGAGACCCGAGGAACGGCCGAGCTGATCATTCTCAGGCGGGGACAGGCGTGCCGACCAGCCGAGCAGCGTGCGGCCATCGACTTCGACGCGGACCTGCTGAAGGCCGCGGACCGATACCGACTGACCCTCACCGAACACACGGGTGATCTGGACGCCGGTGACGCGCTGGAGCGCCTCGGCGACGTTGGCGTCGGGGAGCTTGCCGACATCCTCGGCAGTGATGACATCCATCACCTGCGGCGCGTCACGCTTTACCTGCGCGGCTTGTTGCAGCGAGTTGCGGATGCCGCTGACGATGATTTCCTGTTCCTCGCTTGCGGCGGGAGCGGCTGCCTGTTGCGCCATGGCAGGTGCCGAAACGGAAAATGCCGCGATAAGCGCGGCGGTAGCGATGCCCGACTTCAGGCGATTGGTGTTCATGCATTCCTCCCCAGGTTCGCGTGAACCGTGTTCCACGGTGCGATTCGGCTAGTCTTGCCCGGCTTTTGGAAACCGGTGTCATGGCAAGTTGTCCTACAAACTCATGGGCGTGTCAAGAAGATGTCCTACAACATTAACCGCGAGGCATGGCCTCGCGGTGGGACATCCAGTCATTGAAATGGCTTAGGTCTGTTACCGTTATGACGGCAACGCGCCGATCCTAGCGTGCGGGGCCGGTGCTGGCGCGGAGCACCAGATCATAGTCGAGCGTCAGCCGATCGCGCTTGCGATCCTCGGACAGCAGCAGATCGGCGGCGGCCCAGGCGAGTTCGCGCACCGGCTGGCGGACGGTTGTGAGCGGGGGCCAGACCGCGGCGGCGAGGTCCGAATCGTCGAAGCCTGCGATCGAGAGCTGGTCGGGCACGCCGATATCCAGCTCATGCGCAACCGCGAGTGCACCGGCGGCCATATCGTCATTGCCCGCGAAGATCGCAGTCGGGCGTGACGGGGTGTCGAGCAATCGCCGCGCGGCTTCACGACCTGACGGAAAGCTGTAGTCGCCTGATGCAATCAGCGCGGGATCGAAGGCGATTTCATGCGCGTCGAGCGCCGCACGATAGCCCTTGAGCCGCTCGACCGAGGAAATGTGGTTTTCCGGTCCGGTGATGAAGGCGATCGCGCGGTGGCCGAAGCCGATGAGATGTTCGGTGAGGTCGCGCGCGGCGGCAACGTCGTCGATCGTGGTCGACCGCCCTTCATCGCGGCGGATGCCGGGCTCAATCCGGACATAGGGCAGGCCGCGGCGGTCGAGTTCCTCGAGCAGCGCGACCGACTCGGTGACCGGCGGCGAGAGGATCAGGCCGTCGAGATGTGTCTCGTCGATCAGCGCGGCCACCTCCTGCACGAGATCGGCGGAGTCGGCGACGACCGGCTGGATCAGCAGCCGGTAACCCAGCTCGTGGCAGCGCTCGAGCGCGCCGGCCTGGAGATGGTAAACATAATAAGGGCTCGGGTTGTCGTAGAGCAGGGCGACCTGAAACGACTTGCGACCGGCGAGCGTGCGTGCGGCGAGGCTGGGGCGGAAGTTCAGTTCCGCCACCACCTGCTCGACGCGGCGGCGGGTTTCGTCGCTGACGTTCTTTTCGTTGTTCAGCACGCGCGAGACGGTCTTGAACGACACGCCCGCGAGTTTCGAAACTTCCTTGATCGTCGGCCTGCGCGCCATTTGCCTCCCCTGATTGGTTCAAGGCATAGGTGACAGCGTTGGCAACAGGCAAGTAATATTGGAGACGATGATGATGCGAAGGCGTGCGCTGATGATCGCGATGGCGCTTGGGGCGTTGCCGACGGCAGCGCTGGCGCAGCCGCGGGGCGAACTCAAGGTGATGAGCTTCAACGTCCGTTTGCCGGTGGCGGCGGACGGGCCGAACCGGTGGGAAGCGCGGCAGGACCTGTTCGTCGAGACGATCCGGCGCGTCGACGCGGACATTATCGGCACGCAGGAACTGTGGAAGATTCAGGCGGATCATCTGATCGCGAAGCTGCCGAGCTACAGCTGGTTCGGGATCGACCGGCGGGGCGGGCATGCCGATGAGCATATGGGGGTATTCTATCGCCGCGACCGGCTGAAGCTGATCGAGCTGGGCAATTTCTGGCTGTCGGATACGCCGCAGGTGGCGGGGAGCATCAGCTGGGGGAACCTGTATCCGCGCATGGCGACCTGGGGGCTGTTCGAGACGGTGCCGGGGGGCAAGCGCTTCTGGTTCGTCAACACCCACTTCCCCTATCGGGCAGAGGACGAGGCGGCGCGGGAGAAGGCGGCGGGGCAGATCGCGGCGTGGATCGCGGCGCGGCCGGGCGATGCGCCGGTCGTGCTGACGGGGGACTTCAACACGGTGCCTCAGTCAGCAGCGCATCGGTTGCTGAGCGCGGGGCTGGCCGATGCATGGGACACGGCGGCGGCGCGGAAGGGGCCGGCTGAGACCTTCCATGGCTTCACCGGCAAGGCCGACCGGCGGATCGACTGGGTCTTCGCCAGAGGGCTGAACGCGGCGAAGGCCGAGACAGTGACCTTCGGGGCGAAGGGGCGCTACCCGTCCGACCATTTCCCGGTGGTGGTCGACTATCGCTGGCCCTGACACAAAAAAGGCCCCGCCCGGGGTGCCGGGCGGGGCCGTGAAGGGTCAGTTCAACTAGAGGATCAGTGACCGCCGGCCAGCGCCGCGAGCAGCAGCAGCGCGACGATGTTGGTGATCTTGATCATCGGGTTCACCGCGGGACCCGCAGTGTCCTTATAGGGATCGCCGACGGTGTCGCCGGTCACCGCGGCCTTGTGGGCCTCGCTGCCCTTGCCGCCGTGATGGCCGTCCTCGATGTACTTCTTGGCGTTATCCCATGCACCGCCGCCCGAGGTCATCGAGATGGCGACGAACAGCCCCGACACGATCACGCCGAGCAGCATCGCGCCCACCGCCGCGAAGGCATTGGCCTGGCTGTCGACCGCATTGATCACGAAGTAGAGCAGGATCGGCGAGAGCACCGGCAGCAGCGACGGGACGATCATTTCCTTGATCGCGGCGCGGGTGACGATGTCGACCGTGCGGCCATAGTTGGGACGGCTGGTCCCTTCCATGATGCCCGGATTATCGCGGAACTGCGCACGGACGTCCTCGACCACAGCGCCTGCTGCACGGCCCACGGCGGTCATGCCGAAGGCGCCGAACAGGTAGGGCAGCAGCGCGCCGAGCAGCAGCCCGACGATGACGAACGGATTGCTGAGCGAGAAATCGACGACGACGTCGGCGAAATAGCGCTTGAGATCCTCGGTATACGCCCCGAACAGCACCAGCGCGGCGAGCGCGGCGGAACCGATGGCATAGCCCTTGGTCACCGCCTTGGTGGTGTTGCCGACCGCGTCGAGCGCGTCGGTGCGGGTGCGCACGTCATCGGGCAACCCCGCCATTTCGGCGATGCCGCCGGCATTGTCGGTGACCGGGCCATAAGCGTCGAGCGCCACGACCATGCCGGCGAGCGCGAGCAGCGAGGTGGCGGCGAACGCCACGCCGATGATCCCGGCCAGCTGGAACGAGGCGACCACCGCGACGACGATCACGATCGTCGGCAGCGCGGTCGATTCAAGGCTGATCGCCAGACCCTGGATCACGTTGGTGCCGTGGCCGGTTTCCGATGCCTTGGCGATCGAACGGACCGGGCGATAGTTGGTGCCGGTGTAATATTCGGTGATCCACACCAGCAGCCCGGTGACGGCGAGGCCGATCATCATGCACCAGAACAGGTCCATGCCGGTATAGGCGGCATTGCCGATCGGGGCATGGAGATCGCCGAGCGTATACTGGGTCGCGAACCAGATCGCCGGGACGGCGAGGATCGCGGTGGTCCAGAAGCCCTTGTAGAGCGCGCCCATGATCGACTGGCTCTTGCCGAGGCGGACCATATAGGTGCCGAGGATCGAGGTGATGATGCACACGCCGCCGACGATCAGCGGCAGCGACATGAGGGCAAGGAGCTGTTCCGAGCTGCCTTTGATGAGCAGCGCGATCGACACCATAGTGAGGCCGATGGTGACGACATAGGTTTCAAACAGATCGGCGGCCATGCCGGCGCAGTCGCCGACATTGTCGCCGACGTTATCGGCGATCACCGCGGGGTTGCGGGGGTCATCCTCGGGGATCCCGGCTTCGACCTTGCCCACCAGATCGGCGCCGACATCGGCGGCCTTGGTGAAGATACCGCCGCCGAGACGCGCGAAGATCGAGATCAGCGAGGCGCCGAAGGCGAGCGCGGTGAGCGCATGGATGATCTTCTCACCATTGGGTTCTTCCCCGCCGGGGCCGACGAGATACCAGAACAGCAGCGAGATCGAGAGCAGGCCAAGGCCCGCGACGAGCATGCCGGTGATCGCGCCCGAGCGGAAGGCAAGCGTGAGACCGCCCTGAAGCGAGGTGCGCGCGGCTTCCGCGGTGCGGACATTGGCGCGGACCGAGATGTGCATACCGGCAAAGCCCGCAATGCCGGAAAGCACCGCGCCGAGCACGAAGGCCGCGGTCGAAAGACCGCCGAGGGTGAAGAACAACACAATGGCTACGGCCACGCCGACGACGGCGATGGCGGTGTACTGACGGACGAGATAAGCTTTGGCGCCTTCCTGAATGGCGGCGGCGATATCTTGCATCTTCTGGTCGCCAGCCGGTGCGCGAAGCACCTGCTGCGAAGTTACCAAACCATAGAGTACGGCGAGCACGCCGCACGCGATGGCGATATAGACAATCGTCATCTGGTATCCTTCCCCTGTGAATCCCACCCGCCACCCGGCTCTGTGTCCGGTGCGGCCTGCGGTCGGGGGCGGAGCGTAGAGCGGGGCAGGGGGCTGTCAAGCGGCGCTGATTCGAGGGAGCCGGCGCGGGCGGCGCGGTTGACGAAGTTGACATGAAAGCGGGGTTTTCCGGCCGAAGCGACTGCGAAGCGACAGGTTCGCGACCGCGACGCGACACCAACGCGCCAGCGACGCGACACTGGCGCGACAGGCGCGCGGCACCGGCGCGGCAGGCACGCGCCAGCGGCGCGACGGGTTTGGACGGCGACGCGACAGGTTCGGACAGTGGCGCGACAGGTGCGCGACACATTCGCGACTGTAACGCGTGGGGTGGCGTACATAGTTCGGCAGGTGAGGTTGGGAGTTGCTTCCATCGATCAGGGTAGATCAGATGGAATCCAACATTTGAAGGGGGTGTTGGGGTAGAGAATTGCTGTCCGTCATCTTCTGATTGTGATCGACGAGTCCTGACCTTAAGCAAAGCTGGTCTTTCAGACGCAAGGGGATGAGCGAATGACCGAAGCAACGGAAAGCGATCTGGAAGTCGGTGCGGCACGCGGCGCGCTGCGCGTGATGCTGCGCGGGTTGGATCGCGAGGATCCGGTCAAATTGCTGGAAGATACCGCGCGGTTTCTGCGCGATCAGGGCGGGAGCATTCTCGACGGCGACCCGGGCGAAGACCTCGAACTGATGTTCAAGCGCGTCGATCTCGGCGATTTCGTCATCGTCACGATCAAGGCCTAGGGGTGGTACTCGTTGAGGGCAGCCAGCAGCGGCCGGACAGCTTTCGACCCTATAGCGGACCTAAGCCTGCTTGACTGCCGCCTTCTTAATCCAACTAAATACTGCAATGACCGTGGCGGTAAGTGCCGCGCCGACGGCGCAGCCGATTGCTACCCATATCGCCATGAAAATTAGCATCATGACCGACATTCCTGCCTCTTGTGCGGAGCCAACTTGCCATGGCTGAATCAGCACAATGCCGAGTAGGTAGGAGGCGCTGAACGTTACCCGGAAGATTGATCCTCGATGACGCGTGACTTCCGCATACACCATCATCACTGACATTAGGACCGCGCTCACAGCGATGATCAGGATGAATGAAACGTCCACATGCCAATCCTAGCAATGGCACCGCTGCTTTCCACCCAATTCCGGAAATGCCAGCGGCAAGGGATCGAACCTGCACCCGTCGCCGGGATCGCTGTAGCGATACGTCTACCTATTCCGTCACGCTGGCTCGGCCACAAATAGCATGCTGCCTGTCTGATAACGACCCCATTGCGGACATTCGAGGGCGCTGCCAGTCTAGTCATATGGACACACAGGCAGCATTCGAAATGATATGTGCGGCGGTTGAAGAGCACCCGCGTAGACGCTTGGTGGATCGCGGGATCGACGATCAGCACTTTGGGAATTTTTTCGTCGCTTTCACCGAGGAAGGCCAAGAACGTTCCGTGGTGAATGACCGGGGATTCGTGTTTGTCACTGTTGATCTAACCGGAGCGGGCGACGCAATCGCAACCGTCCCTTCCCTTTACGATGCCGATGCAGAGTCCCTGTTGAGCGAGCTAGGCCTGTAGGTCCGGTTCCCACCCATTCCCGGTCTTCCTGCCATGACCGGGTGATCCTGAGACCGGTCAGGCGGCAATCGTACCGATAGCAGACGCTCAAGACTCGATCGGCAAACTGCGCTGAGCGCGTTGGGCTTGAGCCTGTCGCGCCTCACTTGCCGCTCGGTGGATCCCGGCACAAGGCCGGGATGACGGATTGGGCGGGCGGTCGCTCGGGCGGTCAGCCGCCGTGCTGGTAGCCGAGCTTGTCCGGGAGCGGGACCGGGGCGCCATTCGAGGTGAGCGTCAGGCCGGTGCCCGCGCTTGCCGTGCCGATACGCGTGGCGGGGACGGGCGGGGTGGTATCGGCGGGCAGGGTGAAGAGCAGTTCGTAATCGTCGCCGGCGGTGGCGGCCTCGATTGCGTCGAGATTCGGCAGGGCGAGCGGGACTGCGTTGAGATCGATGGCGATGGCGACGCTGCTCGCTTCGGCCATGCGGCGGGCGTCGATGAGGAGGCCGTCGGACACGTCCATCATCGCGGTGGCGAGCGCGGCGATGGCCTGTCCCTCCGCAACGCGCGGCGTCGGGCGAAGATAGCGGTCGAGATCGCGCGGATTGCCGTCGGCACCGAAGCCCGCGCCGCCGATGGTGCCGGTGACCCAGAGCGTGTCGCCGGGACGGACGCCGGTGCGCAGCGGGACGTTGGGCTGAGCCTGACCGATCGCGGTGAGGGTAAGGCTGCGCGGTGCACCGGCGGGCATCGCCACGGTGTCGCCGCCGAGCAGCGGCATGGCGAAGCGAGTGAGCGCTTCGTTCAGACCGGCGAGAAAGGCGCGGTCCCAGTCCGCATCGCCCGACAGTGCATAGTTGAGCAGGCAGCCGACCGGCGTGGCGCCCTTGGCGGCGAGGTCGGACAGGTTCACCGCGGCGAGCTTCCACCCGATCGAGTCCGCCGGGTCGCCCGGACGGTAGTGGATGCCCGCGACCATCGTGTCGCTGGTGAGGATCAGGCGGCCTGCGGGAACGTCGAGGATCGCGGTGTCGTCTGCGAGGCCCGCGGCCGCGGGATGCGTGGCGATGGCGCGCAGGGCAGTAAGGAAGGCGAATTCGTCGGACACGACCGCGTGTTAGGGGAGGATCGCGTCAGCAGCCAGCCCTGCCCCCGCTCATATGTGCTCGTCGATCCAGTCGAACAGCCGGTGGTTGCTGACGGCGGCTGCGCCTTCCTGACAGTGGAGCAGGCCGGTATCGTCCTCGTCGAACAGCATGAAGGTCTTGGGCGCGCGCAGGGCGTCGTAGAGCTTGCGCGCCTGTCCAACGCTGGTGCTTTCGCCGGTGCCGTCCATCACCAGAGTGCGTGCGCGGATGTCGCGCACCACATCGACATTCGAATAGCGGCGCATATCGAGCATCAGCGCGGACGGGCGCGACACGCCATGCTTGGCCATCGTGTCGCGCATATACCAGCGGATGAGATGGTGCTGCCCCATCAGGCCGATGATCGCGTCGTCGAAGGCGGCGGGGTCGCGGTCAAGCAGCGGGAGCAGGTCGGGGAAATAGTTGTTGAACTGTTCGAAGGTGGTCGCGCCCCAGTCGAGCACGCCGGGGTTGGCGACGAGCAGCTTGATCCGCCGATCGAACGCGGCTGCGCGCGGGGTGAGCGCGCCGCCCATGCTCCAGCCGAGCAGCGCGATGCGGCGCGCATCGACTCCGGCGATGCGCACCGCGAAGTCGATGACCGGACCCACCACTTTCTCCCAGTCGGGGCGAAAGGGAAGGCCATGTTCGCGCAGCGCGAGCCCCTGTCCCGGACTGTGGACGAACAGCGCGTGATAGCCGCGTTCGAGCGCGTCGTCGAAGATGTGCTTGCCCGCTTCCGGCCAGGCGTCGCGCCCCTGCTGGAGGATGATGAGCGGGGCATCGCCACGCGCGATGGGCGAGCGCAGGAAATAGCCGGGCAGTATGGCGCCTTCATAGGGGATCCGCACCGGCTGCGCGGGCCAGCGCAGCAGCCGCACTGCGCGGGCAAAGGCGGCGGACGAACGGCGCGCGGCGTCGAGATTGGTGGCGTGCGCGGGGTCGGGGTGGTGGATCACGGCGGCGCGATAATAGGTCGCGGCGCGCAGCCAGGCCTTGCCGGCGCTGATCCGGCGATCTTCCTCCTCGCTGCGGCGCGCCATCGCTTCGACACGCTCGGCGGTGCGTACCCATTGGCGCGGCCAGCTCCAGTCGTCGCTGCCGTCGATCCGCGCGCCGGTGTCGAGCGCCTCGCCGATATCGGCGCTGCCCGAATATGCGAGGCCGAGCTGGTGGAGCAGCTGGCTGTTCATGACGGGGTCGTCGATCAGCGCGAGATCGTGCCAGGGGCGTTTAGCGGCTGGCCCGCGCTGGCCGCGAAGGGGGGCGGCCAGCGCGGGCGCGGCGATGCCACGATCGATGTGGAACAGCGCGGCGGCGAGTGCCCCCGCGCGGACGAGGGCTCTGCGATCGATCGAGGCGGCCATGGCGGTTTCCTTCGGCTGGGGATGCACGAAGGCTAACCGCGCGGCTGCGGCTGCGGATAACGGGCGGATTGCGATGCGTTGCGGAATGTGACGCGCGGGACCCGCCCGCGCGTGGGGTCACACCGCCTTCAGCGCTTCTTCGAAGTCGGCGATCAAGTCGTCGGCATTCTCGACGCCGATCGAGATTCGGACGAGATTGTCGGTGATGCCGAGTGCCTTCTTGCGCGCATCGGGGACCGAGAGGTGGGTCATCGCCGCCGGGGCGGAGGCGAGAGTTTCGGTGCCACCAAGGCTGACCGCGAGCTTGGCGATCTTGAGCGCGTCGAGGAAGGCGAACGCCTCCTTCTCGCCGCCCTTGAGATACAGCGAGAAGGTCGAGCCGGCGCCGGTGCAGTGGCGATCGTAGATGTCGCGCTGGCGGCTGCCTTCTTCGAGGAAGCCGAGATAGCCGACGCGCTCGACCTTGGGATGGGTGCGGAGATATTCGCAGACCTTCACGGCGTTCTCGCCCGCGCGCGACATGCGCAGTTCGAGGGTTTCGAGGCTGCGCAGCAGCATCCACGCGGTGTTGGGATCGCAGATCGTGCCGATGGTGTTGCGCATCATGCGGATGGTGTTGATGTGCGCCTTCGAGCCGAGCACGCCGCCCGCGACGAGGTCGCTATGGCCGCCCGCGTACTTGGTGAGCGAGTAGACGACGAGGTCGGCGCCCTGCTGCAACGGCTTGGCCCAGAGGGGACCCAAGAAGGTGTTGTCGATCGCGATCGGCGGCTTGTTCGCGCCGGTGAAGATCGCGTCGCGGCTGGCGGCGACGGCCTCGACATCGACCAGCGCGTTGGTCGGGTTGGCGGGGCTTTCGAGATAGATCAGCGCGACATTGCCCGAAGCGGCCTTGCCGAGGACCGCGTCGATCTCCTCGCGCGCGG